>JAUYEE010000358.1 GCA_030691545.1 bacterium
ACCACTTCACCTCTACCCCGGGAAACGCAGCGCACTTTTGGATAGTGTGCACGACAAACGGAATCCATGGAAGCTCGAAATCAATATTCTCCACGACCTGCGAGCCGGATACAGTGACCGGAGTGGCATCATGGTGCTGGCGGTGGTCGTAGTACTGCAACGTATAGTGATGCGCCCACCCGTTGACTTTGAAGACGCCGGGAGGAACTGGCAGAGCATAGCTTCCATCCGTTCCCGCTTGGGTCCACCCCACGGCATTGTCGGTCGCGTACTCCAGGGCGGTTACTGAGGCGCCAGGAATCGGCGTTATTCCATCTTCCCGGTACACGTGTCCTTTGATTGTCGCCGAGGATTCTGTGAGAGCGAAATCAATCCCACTTCTCTCTTCAGGTGCGACAACGGTTATCACAGCCGCCTGCTGATAGCTGTGGGCATCGTCGTAGTACTCGCCGACCCAGCCGCTCGCCTGCGCCCACAGCCTGTAACTTCCGCTGGGAACTGAGACGGAATAGGACCCGTCATCCCCGGTCAGAGGGGCGCCAATCCATCCCCCGGTCGTCGCCTCAATAGCGAAAAGGTACGCCCCGGGAAGGGGGGTGGTTCCGTCCTCTTGGTACACGCGCCCGCTGATCGTTGCGGCTTGCTCCAAAACGAAATCAATTCCGGAGGTCTCCTGCCCCCCGATGGCGCTGACCGGAGTTGCCTGATCGTCGGAGGAGACACGGTTATAGTACTGACTGAACCAACCGGGAACATCGCGACAGAGCACTTTATAGGTGCCCGGCGGAAGAGTGAGCCGGTAACCGCCGTCGGGGCCCGTCTCGTCGGATGCCGCCCAGTCCCAACCGGTGCCGAAAACGGCAGCGTCCACGAACGCCCCCTCGATTGGGGTCACGCCATCGTCTTCGTAAACGTACCCCGCTATGTAAGCCGCGGGAACGAGAACAAAATCAATGCCCCTTGTTTCCCCGAGCGCGCTGACCGTGACCGGCGTGGCATCCTGCCAGTCCAACACATTCTGATAGTGCGTCGTCAGGAATCCCTGGACATCGGAAACGCTGACCCGATACGTTCCGGAAGGCGCGTAAAGGGTGTAGCTCCCATCGGCAACCGTTTCGGCTGCCGCGACCCAGTTCCACGTCCCGAATTCGAATGCCTGGACCATTGCGCCCTCCACAGGCGTGACGCCATCGTCTTCATAGACATGCCCCGTGATCGTCCCCGCCTTTTCCAGAAGGAAGTCAACGCCGGACACCGTTCCCGATGCCGGGGCCGTGACGTGCTGGCTCGGCGGTCTCGCATACCCGGTGAGCAGCAGCCTGTCCTCCTCGAGCTGGACTTCCCAGTCGCCCGCGAACACCCCTATTTTGTAACTACCATCCGGCCCGGTGTAGGCAAGGACCTCCGGACGATTCTCGCCCTCTCCCGGCTCCGCGTAAAGCGAAAAGCCCTGCAAACCCTGCATCGTCTCTGCGTCTTTCACCGTGCCGGTGATGAGGGTGGTGGCTTTCTGACACGAGAAATCCACGTTTGCCACATCGCTCCCGGACACCGTGATCGCTTGCCCGACCGGTGGGACATAGCCTGCCCGCGAAATCTGTTCATTCTGGGGAGACACCTCTTCCCAGAAGCCGTCCGTTACGGCGAGCGCGTAGTCCCCATCGTCGTCGGCCACCGCAAGCGCAAAAAGCCCATCCGCCTCCCCGAAGACCAGTTTTCCTCGAAGTCCTTGACCCGTGTCCTCGCCGACGACCGTCCCGGATACGGTGCGGCTTCCCGGAAAAACCACGAGAGGCCCAGGAAGCGAGTTTGTCCCGGCGACGACATCGAGAACCTGGGCGCTCCCCTCGTCATACTTCGTCACGGAGCCCACCTGCATCGCATAAACCCCATACTGGCCAGGCTCCTCGACCCGTAGCTCGAATGCGCCGTCTGCTCCCGTCACTGCCATGGAGAGTTCCCGCTCCGTGGCCATTTCCGTTATTTGCACGATGGCTCCGGCGGCCGGGCTTCCCCCAGACTGGACCTCGCCCGTAACGATGCAGGGATAAGAGCTATCCTGAACGACCGTGAAACTTGCCTTTGCGGTTGACGCGTTCTCGTCGGTCACTCTGACAATGAAGTGCCCCGAAAACCACCAGGACCCGTACTGCGACAGAACGGCTCGCACGGAGGAATTCACCGCGCCATCGCTGTCGTGCCAGTAGAATTCGTTACCGAGGTGGGGAGCTTCTCCGTCGGCAATCTCAAAGCTCATAAATCGCCCATCCTGAGGGTCCAGATTCCCGTCGCCATCAACGTCAATGTGAACGTCGAAGACGAGTGAATTTCGTGCCGCGGCCGTATTCGCCTGAACCGTCACAACCGTCGTGGTGTCTCCCAGGGTGTAGGTTGACGGCGAGACGGCGACCGTTGTCACCGCCAGCCCGAACTTCGCCATTTCCACCACTGCCGCGATCAGGACTACGGCAGATAACGCGCTGCGCGCAACTAACTCAGTCTCCTTGTTAGACATCGTTCCTGCCTCTTCTTTGCAGTGAAGTCGGGTTCGACGAGAAGGTTTCGTTCGGAAACATTTCTGCCTCGTTGAGGTTGGCACAAAGGCGCCCTTCCGTCAATACAAAGGTAGCCTTCTGCCTTGCGAAAATCTCAGGATTTCTATGGGGCTTGGACGAGGCGGCGATGAAATCTCCCCGCGATAAAGGGCAAAGGCAGGATGGGAGGTGTGAACGTCGTTGTCTCGCGGAGGCTTCCTTTAACGAGCAGCAGCGAGTTCTGGGAACCACAGCAACCTTCGTGTGCTTCCCTGGCCGCAGTCAGGCGCACGGCCGCCCTGGCGTCGCAGCCCGCCGTCGGGCGTGCGGAGCACAGCGATGTGACCGGGCAGGCGAAGGATTGACCTTCTCGCCAACTCATGAAACGACGATGCAGTTTCCCCCCGAGGCCACTGCTTTGCGGAGCGCCCCGTCTGCTGCGGAAACAAACTGCTCGAGGTTTGGATACTCCTTTTCCAGCGTCGAGACGCCGATGCTCAGAGTCAAGCGCATGTGGGGTTGGGAATTCTTCGCCGTGAGGTTCTGCCCTTCCACGGCCGCACGGATGCGCTTGAGGGCATGCGTGGCGTTGTCTGCTGTCGTCTCCGGAAAAACGATCGCAAACTGGCTATCGCCGAAACGGAACGGCAGGTCGGTTTCCCGGATCATCTTTCGGACGGCGGCGCCAATGGCGGAGAGCGCCTTCTGGGCCTCTTGTGGCCCGGCGATTTTCGCGAAGCTCTTGAATGAGTCCACTTCGATCAGGGCGAGGGACAGGCTGCGTTGGTATCTCTTGGTTCGAGCGACTTCATGCCCGGCTCGGTCGTCAAAACAACTGAGGTTGTAGAGGGCGGTCGTGGAGTCTTCCCGGTTGAATCCCTGGACTTCCTTGTCAGCCTGAACGACTTTCCTGCTGAGAGTCTCCACCTGCATCCGGTACCCTTCCAGTTCGACTCTCTGCTGTCTGGCGATCTCTGCCAGATGGTTGACCACGAAGGGGATTCGGTCAATCTCATCGTCCAACTCTTTCACCTGGAGGGCTTCGTCTAACGGGGGACTATCGCGGCGCAGGTCCTCAATCGTCTCAACCGCGTTAGTTAACTTCGCCCAGGCTTCTTTCAGCAGCTTTCCCCCGAGCAGCGCGATCCCAAGAGCCACCAGCGCCAGGCAGCTCACCCACGCGACATTCACCCTACCCCCGGAAAGCACGCCAACGTGGATGATGTAGAGCAGAACCAAAAAAGGAATAATCGTCGTCAGCGAATAGACGATGGCCGCCTTCAGGCGGGCTTTGCTCCTGGCTTTCAGCGGACGCGACGTCTCCGCAACCTGTTCCTCGGGTGAGCCACCCTGGCAAAGGGTCCTGAGAATCCAGGGAGGCTTGACGGGCGGTGAAGTGGTGTTGAAGCCGAAATCGTCCACTTCATCAGGGGGTTGGACTTTCGACCCTCGCAGGTAGTCGCCCGACGGCCGTTTTGTCCCCTTTGGATGGTCGCCGACCAGTAGAGTGTGTGTTTCCAATGATACTCTCCGTGTGGTGAAGATACTTGTTCCGCGCGAAGGAGCTGTTTGATTCCCGGTTTTGCAACCGCCATGCCAGCCGAACCGCCGCACCCGTTGAGCCATTTTGACGCCCTGTACCTCACCTATTTGCAGACAGTTACGAGATGAGGCGCGGGGGCCCTCTTCCTCGCAGACCCTATCTCATCTGAGAAGCAACCAGGGACCGCTTCCAGAATTCGGAGACGCACTGACTCCTGACCCCCAGGCCGCGGGGCCGGGGAGCCGGGGTTGGGACTCCGGCGCCTGCCGGATGGCCCCCTTCACGAGCGACGTCCCCTCATCGCCTCCAGACAGAGCGGCGCCCTCGAAAAATACAAGAAAGGAGTTGCAGGGTAGCTTTCGAGTGGTACTATAAGAAGGGCTGTTTCACCAGAGAGGACTCGCTCCCCAGGTGGAGCGCAAGGTCTCAAGCAGCCTGTTTGATAATCCTGGCTAACTCATCCTTGACGCGATGGCAGAGGAGTCTTGCGGCATGGTTCGGAAGACGATTCTACTGGTCGAAGACGATGCCGTGACGGTCAAACTCATGGTCCGTGCGCTCGAGCCAATCGGCGTACAGGTCACGGTCTGTCGCGATGGAAAAGAGGCGTTGGAGGCTTTTGCTGCTGCGGCGCCCGACCTGGTGATTACCGACGCGATGCTGCCGGGAATGGATGGTTTTTCCCTCGCTGGCAAGATTCGCGAACAGCAAACGGGGAAAACCGTTCCCATCATTATGACGACGGCGGTATTTCGCAAGGACGTCTATCGGGACGAAGCGGACCGCATCGGGATCAACCATTTCATGCCCAAGCCGTTTGACCCGGACGAGCTTAGACAGAAAGTGACCGAAATGCTCGGGCAGAAGCCGTGACGGGTTCCTTGCTTCCCAGGGACCACCTATCGCGCCCGATGTCTTTTGTTCGCTTCTATCGCCGATAAGTTATCTGGAAGTCGTCGAAGGTGGCGCTCCCTTTGTCCACGCCAAGCCCGGCGGCCCCGCTCGCGTAGCGATTGTTCGCGTCCGTGTACCGTATAACCTCCTGCCCGTCCACATACCCGACGAACGTGTTGCCTTGAGCGCTCACGCGCAGCTCATGTTCCTGCTCGTAGGAAGCCCCGCCCAGGCTGCCAGACCGCCATATCGTTGCACGGGTCGTCCCGAGCTTGCCATTCTTCACGTCTTTGATGGTGACCAACGTCCTATTCGGGTCCTGGCGAGTCGGACGAGGTTCGATGACCAGAGCATAGCCGTTTGCCTGTTGGGGTTTGCTCTCGTTATAGTTCATCCGAAAGAGCAGTCCGAAGCTGCCCGAGCCTGTGGCGAGAATCCCCTTTACACTCACGTCAAAGTCCGTTAGCTCCTGCTCGTTGAAGTAACTGCGCTGGTAAGTTCCTGCTCGAGTGCTCCCGTAGGAGGCATAGTCCCCCTGGGAAGTGACCTGCCAGTTCCCCACCTGCTTCCATCCGTCTGAATTAAGGTCGTCGAAATTGTCACTTATCCCCGAAGAGGTCTTTTTCAGCGATGAGGACCCGTGAATGGAGCAGCCGAGAAGGCTGTGATACCGCGGGTTGTCTTCCGGATAGGGCACCCAGGCGTAGATTCCATTCGCCGGACACAACCCGTCCCATTTCACGTATCCGGCATCAATAAGTTCGTACAGCGTTGCGGAGTGCCGGCCACCACTCATCTGGAATTGCTGTTCGACGCCTTCAATGACCCTCCGGTTCTCCAGACAGGCCGTTTCCTGCGACCTTTCCCGGGCTACCGTGAAGCTCAGCATTGCCAGCGGCGCCAGCAGCCCGATGATTCCCACTACGAACATGATCTCAATCAGCGCGAACCCCCTGTTGTTCTTGGTCATGGGTCACCTCCATTTTCCAGCCGACCCGCCCCTGGCCGCAGTGACGCGCGGGAGGCGATTCGTACACACGATTGTCTCTGGGGCCTGTGGCCTCTGCGAGCTTAACGGGCAGGCGAGTCACGGGATGGCTTGTGGCGCGCAGCCTGTCGTGTCGCAGCGAAGCTCCCTCACTGCGTGCTCTTGAGGGGTCGGGCAACGAAACACATAGACCCCGTCTTTCACCTGCTCATAGACATATTCCTGTCGGGACGCCGGACATACTGGAAGCTTGTCGAGTTGATTGTCCAGCATCTCGCTCAAGGTTGCGGGCGGCCGCCTGTTCTCATGCGTGAACTTGTCAATGGCCGCCTTGAGTCGCCACAAGTTCCCCACGCATTTGTCCACCTGCAAGCTCTCGGCGTAGGCTTCGTCCATGCCGCCTACAAGCCAATGGTGCGCTTTTGGGGCGACCTTTCCCGCAAGGAAGAACACGAGCACCCCCTCCACCGCCAAAGCGGAGACCAGCGAGATGCGAAGGGCCTTCCGCCGTTTCTGCACGTGTTCCTGCTTCTTGACCTCCGTCGCGGCAGTTTCCTCAGTTTCCCTCTCGCGTTCCTCGTCGTAGGAGGCGAGGATGTTCTCTATGGAACACTCCTGGCAGAGCAACCTTTCCCCTTTCCTTTCGCCCAGGCACTTGTTGCACAGGGGCCGCCCGCACGACGAACAGCTCCCGATGACTCGCTGGTCGCCGTGGACCTCGCACATGGCGTCATTCCCGTTCTCCATGGTTTCGCCTCTTGGTTGTGGTTTCCAGTTCTCCTCGCACGGGTGGTTTCAGCTCACGTGCGCACAGGTTCAGCCTCTGCGGGGAGACTGTTGGGAATGTACTTGAGGATCTCCTCAAGTGAGGTTTGCCCGCGTAGAACCTTCTCAACGGCCGCTTCCCAGAAGGTTCTCATTCCTTCCTTTCTGCCCTGCTCACGCACTTCCGGGGCCGTCGTTTCCGGTTTGAGGATTCTCCGCACGCCGTCGGTCATGGGGAGTATCTCGTAAACCGCTATCCGGCCCCGGTATCCGGTTTTGCGACATTCTGTGCACCCCACCGCCCTGTGAAGGCTCACGCCGCCGTCAACGTTGCCAAGTAGTGGCTTGACCTCCGCCGCTGGCTCATACGCTTTCTTGCAGTTGTCACACAGAAGACGAACCAGCCTCTGAGCGACGATAAGTTCGACGACTTCCCTGGCGTAGAATGGTTCGATCCCCAGGTCCAGAAGCCGCATGAGCGTCTCGGCCGTCCCTGTGGTGTGGAGGGTGCTCAACAGGAGATGCCCTGTGAGCGAGGCCTGCACGGCGATCATGGCGCTTTCTCGGTCTCGAATCTCGCCGACGAGAACGATGTCCGGGTCATTACGGAGAATGGACCTCAGACCGGCGGCATACGTCAGACCTGCCACCGGATTGATGGAAACCTGGTTGACGAGCTTGATTCGATATTCGACGGGGTCCTCTAACGTAATGATTTTCCTCTCGAAGGAATTGACGTAATTGAGCATGGCGCAGAGGGTAGTCGTCTTGCCGCTGCCTGTGGGACCGGTCACCAGCACCAGGCCGGTCGTCCGGCCGAGGGCACGCAGAATCGGCCTCCGCTGATCCTCCGTCAAACCGAGGTTGTCAAGGTGCACCGCTGATTTCGACTGGTCTAACAATCGGATGACGCACGACTCTCCGTAAATCGTCGGCAAAGTCGCCACACGCAGGTCGAGGTTCCGTTGCTGGTATCGAACGAAGAATCTTCCGTCCTGGGGTATCCGCCTCTCGCTAATGTCAAGCGATGACAGAACCTTGATCCGTGAGACGAGGGGGCCAATGACGTGCCGCGGCAGGACGTTTGCCTCGTGCAGTACACCGTCCACGCGGTAACGCACTCTTCCTGCGTCCTCGTCCGGTTCGATGTGGATATCGCTGGCGCCCTCCTCGACGGCTTGCGACAAGACGATATTCAGCAGTCGCACAATCGGCGCCTCCTCGATGTCCGCCTCCTGCGCGTCGCGCTTCTCACCTTCGCTGCCGACGTACTCGATGCCGGAGTCCCGCCATTGTTCCTGTACCTGGATAGCTTTTTCCCTTTTTCCAAAGAAGTAATCTATCGCCTCGAGGATTTCCTCCTCGGTGCAGAGGACCGGCTCGATGCTCCGCCCGGAGGCTATCTTCAAGGTATCAATGGCGACGAGGTCAAGGGGATCCGCCATGGCCACCGTCAGGATGTTCGCCACGATCATGATCGGAATCACCCGGTAGTTGCGAGCCATGTCGGGGGACACCATTTTGACCACCTGCGGGTCTATGAGGTCCAGGGAGAGTTTCATCTTCGGGATCTCATAGTGGTCGCTGATGTACTGGGCGATGGTCTCTTTCGAGACGTAGCCGAGTTGCTCGAGGACATCTACGAGCTTTGCCCCGCTCTCGAACTGCGTTTGCTTCGCCTTCTCGAGTTGAGACGAGGTGACAATGCCATCCTCGATCAGCATTTCCGTGAACTTCTTTTTGGCCCTCTGAGCACCCACCATCACTTCCATTTACGGTCTCCATGGGCCACTGCCCGTTCTCCCGCCTGCCCGCCTTCGCGCACAACCCCAGGACCCGGCGCAGTGGACTGTGCGCGCTTCCGGACCTCCTCCGGGCGAGCGGCCAGGGAAAGCTCGACATTCCGCTGTTGGTCTTCCTGCGACTTGAGCGCGGATGCGTACTCTCCCATGCGCCCCATCTCAACTTGCAATTCCTCGGTCAGGTGGGGAGCGTCCGGCGTCAGAATCCCTTCTCTGCCCATTTGCTCGAGGGCGAGAGCAAGGGACACCGTCTTCTCAGCAGCGAAATTCGCGGCGCTGCCCTTCAAGCTGTGCGCCAAGTTGCTGACCGCTTCAGTGTTCCTCTTCTCAACGGCAGTGATGAGTTCCTCCAGTTTGGGGGGCGCATAGCGGAGAAACTCCTCCAGCATCTCAACGAAGAACGCCAGGTCTTTGCCGAATCGCGGCAAAGCCGCCTCGAGGTCGAGAGGTGCGGGGGCCGGCTCCGGCATGAGTGCCTTGTCGTTCCGGACCCATTTTTCGATCGCCTCGAAGAGTTGCTTTCGTTGGACGGGTTTCGGAATGTAATCATCCATCCCCGCCTCGAGGCAGCGCTCACGGTCGCCGCTCATGGCGTGAGCAGTCATAGCGATGATGGGTATGCGTCTTTTGTCTCCCTCTTTCTGGCGGATCGCTCGCGTCGCCTCGAAGCCGTCCATTCCCGGCATCTGAACATCCATCAGAATCAGGTCGTGCCTTTTCTCCGTTGCCGCCTGGGTCGCCTGGAGACCATTTTCGACGGTCTCGACGGTGCAGCCCATCTTCTCCAGCATTCTCACAGCCACTTTCTGGTTGACCGGATTGTCCTCCGCCAGCAGTATCCTCGCGTCGAGCCTTCTGTTTTCCTCTATTTCCCTCGCGACAGAACAGGAACCCTGCTCTCCCCGCGAAGGCTCGTCCGCATGGAGGACGTCCATAATCGCGTCAAGAAGTTTCGACTGCTTGATCGGTTTGAGTAGGACGGCACTGCAACCGGCGCCCTCCAGACGTCTTGCATCGCTGCGGTCTCCGACAGAGGTCAGGATGATGATCGAGACATCCTGCAACATCGGGTCCGACTTTATTGCTTTGACAGTGTCTTCTCCGCTCATTTCCGGCATGCACATGTCCAGGAGGACAAGACGATGAGGAAAACCTGACGCCTTTCCCTTCGTCAACGCGGTCACCGCCTTTGCGCCCGAGTCCACGGTCTCTGGCACGCAGCCGAACGACTCGACCATCTTCCCGAGTATCCTTCGATTTGTGGCGTTGTCATCCACGACCAGCACTCGCATGCCCCGCAGGTCATACGGCACAACCGGTGAGAAAGCCCTGCCTTCCGGCTGTTTCTCGAATTGGACAGTGAAATAGAAGCGACTTCCCTGCCCGAGGGCGCGGTGAGCACAGGGGAGGGGAAGGGTGGAACCATGAAGGACGCGAAGAGCACGAGGGGGAAGTCCGCAGGACAAACGAGATGGAGAGGAGGTGGCAATTTCGGATTTTCGATTGCAGATTGCGGATGCGGAAGGAGAAACCGCAGATGAACGCCCTGGCCGCGCCTGGTGACGAACGGTGGACTCGTGGACGCACCCGATGGCCGAGGAACGACGCTGCGCGCTTGCACGGGCAGGCGGATGGACGCAGATGGCAGGTGGATGAGGAGAGGGAAGAAGGGGCAACGGTGCTGAAGAAAATAGGAGCAGGGCGAAAAAGTGGGCCTTTTCGGGCCTTTTGTTACAAAGCGAAGCTGGGCTAATCTACGACGGGAGAAGGAGATAAGTGTGAATTTGCTGTTTCTGAAAAAGGCCCGATTGGGGGGTGGCTGCAGGGCACCCCGCGAGCATGGCAAGGGCCTCTTCAAGTGCGTTTTGATGGGGTTTTGGTCTTTTTGTAAAGAAAAAGTGATCATTTGCGCGTTCCTGGACAGGATGACAGCCTGCCCGTTCGCGGGAGTCGCGTTGCGTGCAAGCAATGTGAGTCTGCTCACGTCCGGACTTCCGAGTGTATGATCGGCCAGGGGATGACCAGGATTGAGCCGATCCCGCTCACGAAGGGCTGAGATGCCCGATGTTTGGGCGAAGTCAATGATCTGGTGCATCACGGAATCCCCTGGCCGTAGCCCACGGGCAGGCTGTCCGAAAGAAGCAAGCCCGGCAGGTTGGCTGTCCGCGTTTCTGGTATGATTATGGCATGAATGCTGCCGTTTGTCAATACAATCCTGCGTTGGGTATGGGGGAAAGGGAGGGCGACGGTGGTGGCGGATTAAGAGGGGGCGAGGGATATGACGACCTCTTGCCTCATGCGCCTGCTCATTTGGCCAGACCCACACCTTGTGGGCGGAGGAAGGTACCTTCGGCTGTCGAGTATGGTTCTTTTTACAGTCGATTTGACTCGCAGGCCGTTCTTCGTCGCGATGTGCGTAATGGCTTTTGAGTTGGCTACGAAGACTCCCCTGACTGTAGAGTCGCCGACAACGATTGTGGCGCTGGCATTTTTCCTAAGGACCCGCGCTATTTCAGAGATGGCAAGGTCCATGTCGAGGATGTACCTCGCCAGGACGCCCCGCGTGCGCTCTGGAAGAAGCTCGGTGTTGCCCATCTGGGCAAGGGCGGAACGGACGTAAGAGTGATCGAGGATAGACGTGTCGGGAGCTTCGGACCCGATGTTCCCTGTTCTTAGATTCCTCAGCTGTTTTATGGAGTAGCCCATCCAGACGAGGCTGAACTTGTGAGCTCTCACGTAGTCTATCGCGTTCAGGTAGGGGGGTGAGGTGATCACGACATCGACAGACTCATCGGCAAGGGGGAGTTGGCGGGCGTCACCCAGTTGCACGCTTGCCCGGGGGAGAGAAGGCCCCGATCCGGCGAAAGGCATGGCCCTGGCTACGCTGTTTACGCGGTGCCGGAAAGTGTCAATCGCGCTTAACGGGGCTTTGTCGTAGACGCGGTGTGGCCGGCTATGTGAGACGTCCATGGCGAGGGAAGCGCCCGCTTTCTTTGTGACTATCAGGCGGGAGAAGGCGCACCACATCAGGGCCCTTATGGAGGGCTCCCGCAGCCTTCGTATCGTGTCGGCCAGCGCGTTGAGTTGCCTCCTGGCGTGCGGATCAAACCAATACTGTAAGAAGCGGCGAGTTTCGTGGTCGGCCGTCTTGGGGTAGGATTCTGTTGCGCCGGGACGGGCTAGTCTTGACTTTGCACGTGCGAGGACCTCGTCAGCCTTTGCCAGCAGCGTCTGCGGATCGGTCTCAGCGCACCAGGCACGCGCTATGGTTACTGCTAGAGGGTCTGTGTCAAATCCGAGTGCCTCGTGACCCCGTGCTTTCGCAGCGACAAGGGTCGTCCCCGATCCGGCCATGGGGTCGAGGACTGTTAGTTTCCCTTTGCTGGTCCGAAGCGCGTTCCAGGCGATGGCCGGGGCCATGCGGGCTGGGAAAGGATGGACTGTGCGGAATCTTGGCATCTCGCGGCCCTTCGCTGAATGTCGTTGGGTTGTCCTCAACCGCAGGCGGAGCCAGGCTTGGGTCTCAGATTACCAATCCCTCTTTCTCGTCCTCCGGGTACTCTCCGACTACGGCCTTTATTTCCTCAATCACTTTGTCCGGGCGTTGCTCAAGTTCCACGTAGGAATCCCTTGCGGAAACGTACTGCGGCGCCATCCTGGACATGGCCTTGCAGAGGTCCTTCACCTCCTCTCGGGCCATTGTCAGTGATTTTGTGTACTGCAGCGCGGCGGCCAGCGCCGCGTACTCCACGCTCTCAAAGGGCCTGTCCTTTTGAAGGGCCCAGATGGCGTCCAGAACCTTTTTGTAGTGCATCTTCCCCGGCTTCTTCTTCGATATGTTGTCGACCCATTTTGCACATTCCTCCGGCGTCGTGCATTGGACAAAGAGCTGGCGCACCTCGTCCAACGTTATGCGCCTAACCGGAGTTATCCTGACGAGTCGGGCGAGATCGACCACCCGCATGCAGGTTATGGTCCTCCCGGTGCTCTCTCGGTTTTTCACTATCTCCTGCTCCAGCGACGAGCCTTTTTTGATGGTGGTGGGGAAGTCAGGACCTACAACTATCGCGTGGTCGCAGCTGAAGTGGTCTCTGTTGCGGGCTATGCCGGATACGTTCACATCCTTGGCGCTTACCTTGGCCCCGGGGCTTTTCTTGCTCTTCGCTTCGAGGCTGACGAGGTAGTGACGCTCCTGTCCGTCTCTGGCCGGGAGGTGGGCGTGTGCCCTGCCGTCGGGCTTTTTTGGGCCGCCGAGGTGGATAGCGTCAAACCCCATGGCGTCGAAGGCAGCTACCAACTGCTTCTCAAGCTCATCTTTGTCGGTGACGGCGTCTGTGAGGTCCTGGGCGATCATTCTGGCCGTCCGCCTGCCGGCATGGCGGACAAGGTACCTCAGCATCTCATCTCTCTTCTGCATCAGATCGTGAACCAGCCTCGCATTGATCCCCGCCTCGAAGAGGTAAGCTTCGGTGACGACCTCCATCATGGCAAGAAGCGTGAGGGCCACTTTCGCCTCCCTTTTCTCGTACTCTTCGTAGAAGGAGGCGACGAAGGGGTGGAGGGCGTTTATGCGTAGGACGGCCTCCTGAGGATCATATATTGCAAGGCTCTCATCCTGTGCTATCTCGAGAAGTTGGACGTCGGCGACAATTCGCTCCCGGTCCTGAAGGTTCGTGATAAGCTGGTTTTTCTTCTGTCTCGACAGGTCTGGCGAAACTCTGATGTGCAGCGGTGACGCCTTGCCGTCCAGAGCGGCCTTCACGAGGCCAATGATGGGACGCCTGGCGAGGCTGGATGGGGTTTGTGAGACCCTCTCCGCTACACGTGGGCCTATTTCCTGTTCCTTGAGGTAGTTCTCGACGGCCGGTCTTGCATGGTTGAAGATGGCATGCAGTAGGTTTCGCGCGTGGTTGAGGAGGGGACCGTCACGGACGGTCTCCCGGGACGAGCGCAGTTCGTTATCCAGGCTGTCTATGTGGACGGACGCGCGGAAGCGCGAGAAGACCCCATGCTTCAGGAGATTCGTGTTGATGCCGAAGTATTCGTCAGTGATGTTGACGAGCCGATCGCGTATGTAGACGAAGAAGCCATGGCTGCGCTCCAAGGCTGCGGATTTTCCAGTAGTCAACACGTCCTCATAGACCTCGACGTATCCCGTGACGCGCCCGAGTTCAGGGTGCGTGAGCCCGTGGTAGCCCATGGCCGTTTTGTCTTTTGAGTCGTCCCTTGTAACCTGGAAACCGTCAGGCGCCGGCTGTGGAAGCTCATTGATGTCCTTCCCGATGACCCAGCGCTTTATCTGTTTGCCTTTCGCCTTAGACGGCCTTACTTGCGTGCCGTTGAGGTACAGAATGAAATCGTCTCGCAGGGGCATCGCGGTCGAGAGAACCCATGTCAGTTGCCCGATTCGGAGGTGCGCCGCGAAGTCCTTCAGATCCGACATTACCGCCAGTGTCCAGCTCCTCGCCTGGCCTTTGCCGAAGAATCTTATGGCCCCGCATCGCGGCTCGTATACGCCCATTAGGTCCGACACGATGGCCCTGGCTTCTTCCCACGCGAGTTCGCGAAGGGGCAGGCGAACGCTCTCAATGCTGAAAGCGTGGGCTCCGTTCGCCGTCGGAATACTCCGGTAGTCCATGCTGGCGGAGTAGTATTTGCCGTCGGACTTGCAGACATGCGTGAGCCTATTCGCCAGCACGTATGTGGCGAGCTTGCCGATGCCGAACTTGCCGATCTGCCTTCTTCGCCTGGGGGCCTTTTCTGCGTCTCGGTCTTTCGGGGCTCCTATGCGCCAATGGCGCCGGAGCCCCTGCTCGTCCATGCCCACCCCATCGTCCGCCACAACGATGGTGGCGGTCCGCTCCCTCATATCCGGTGGAACAATAACATGAACGTTGGTTGCTCCCGCGTCGAACGCGTTCGTGACGAGCTCCTCGATGGCCTTGTTTGGGCTGGAGTAAAGACCCTCTGAGAACAGTTCTACGATGCGGTAGCTAATGCACACATCGATGGTTGACGTCTGCTTGCCGATGCTGTAGAAGGCCGTGGCTTTCATGGCTGGTCCCTCCGCCTAGATTCGCTGTCGTATTGTACCCTACGACCGTCAAAGAGTGAAGGAAAACTTGCGAGTGGGGGGCGGGGGGGCTGCGGCGGGAGCGGAGGCAGAGGTGGTTGACAGGATCACAGGATTCACAGGATGAGAAGATCAGGGGGATTGTTCTGATCGGGGTTAGGTGGAGATTTTTCTGGACCGGATGCTCTGTTTGTATTTGTGGGAGATGAGGTCGAACAGAGGCTCGGAGGGTTTGAGCTCGCACGCGGTTTCGAGGACGTGGGCGATGCCCTCGTCGGCCAGGAGGCGCTGGAGTTCGACTGCTTTTTCGTCCTCGGGGTTGTCGTAGCGGAGGGCGGCGACGATGCCTTCTAACAGGAAAACGGGTTGGACTCCATATTCAAGGGCGAGGAGTGCGCTGCCAATGAAGCGGTCGTTTCTTCCCAATTTGCGGATGGGGTCGCGGGCGACGCGGGCGACGGTGTCGCCGAGGGCAACGTTGCTGAATCGGCGGACGAGGTCGTCGAGGTGGGCTTTGTGTTCTTTCGGCTCGAAGTGGTGTTTTTTGATGAGAGCGCGGCCGGACTCGTTGAGGCCAGCGAGGGTTTTGCGCCGGATTTCCCTGTCGCGGATGGCTTCGTAGATATACGTGTACCCCTTGTGATAGCCGAAGCACGCGCAGAGGGCGTGTCCCGCGTTATGGGCGAAGAGCTTCCGCTCCTCGAGGGCGGGGAGGTTATCGGCGAACAGGAAGCCTTCGATTCTCGGCAGAGGCCCTTTGAAGGCCGGTTTGTCCACGGGGAGGATGCAGTAAGGCTCCACGGCGATCTGGGCAGGGTTTTCTTTTCGCATTTCGTCGGTCACAACGGGAACCATGCGGCTGACAACGGTGGCGACCCAACCGATTTTCTGATCCAGCGCGCTGTGGTAGCGCTCAGGGAGATGCTGAAGGACGAGGCGCCTGAGGTGTTGTCCCGAGTGAATGATGTTTTCGCAGATGATGACGTTGAGTTCAGCAGTGTTGCCGGAGTCGAAACGGTGCTGGATGGATTGAGCGATGATGGGAGCGATGGCGGGAAGTGCGTTGACGCCCACGGCGGTCGCGAGGATGTCCGCCGTGGCGATTTCTCCGGTGATTAGCTCGGCGTCGGCAGCTTGGATGGCACGCACGCGAGTGACGGTGTAAGTTTGCTCTCCGGCGTCGCTCACGATGCGGATGGGGTAGGACCGGTCAGCGTTCAGACGGTCAACAATGTCTTGAGCCAACTCGATAAAGACCACCTCGTAGCCGGACTGCGAAAAAAGCTGACCGAGGAATCCTCTGCCGATGTTACCTGCTCCGAAGATGATGGCTTTCATGGCGTAGTAAGTAGATAGGGGATAGGAGAGCAGGCGTCCACTATCCACTTTCTCCTATCTCCTGTCTGAAGTTCGTGGACGCCGCGGGTCGGGCTATGGGGTGAAGAGCAGAGCAGGGGAGCAGTTGACCAGGCGATCAGGAGACGGGCTCGCCCTGCTCCGCCCCGCCGATGGCGGGGTTCTCCTGTTCTAAGGCGGGTCATTGGGCGTCTTCCTCTTTGCCGAGGTCAAGTGCCGAGGAATCGAAGTTAATCTCCAGAGAACCGCATTTCGGGCACCTCAAGTCGGTAAAGGCATCAGGCTTCCGGTCGGGGTCGAGCCCGAAGATTTCTCCGCAGTTCTGGCACTGGACAGCACGGAAGGCGGTGACGAGTTTGCACTTAGGGCAGCGGAGTCTCGGGAGCACATCCTTAGTGACGAGGCGCTGCTGGAAGATGTTCCCGCAGTCGGGGTTGGTGCAGATCATGGTCGTGGTACGGTAATAGGTTTTCTGCCGGGCTGTGGAACTGACTTTAATGATAAGAAAAGTGACGGCGCCGACGAAGATGATGACGGCTAACACGGCGCCCAAAGGCCGCTGGGAGATACGGGATTTTTCCGGCGCAGCGGCCATTTGGTCCACGCGGACCACAGGGTAGAATCTGTCGGACCCGCAACTCGGGCACGGGGTTCCGCGGGTCCATTCGATCTCAATTTCGTTCCCACAAGCCTGGCAGCGGGCGGTAATCAACTTGGGCATTGGCTTCTCTCATTGTCGTGTCATCGTGTGTTGCTGACCGGAGTGCGGTATAGGTTGTGCACAAGAATATACTCTTCCACTGCCCCAGGCACAAGGTATCTTATGGACTTTCCGGCCCGGATTCTATCTCGGATTTCGGTGGAGGAGATGGCGACGAGCGGAGCATGGACGATGTGAGAAAGGACGGATTGCGTAAGCCAGTCGGGAAGACCGAGGTCAGTCCCGACGATGCGGTCGAGTTCCCAGCCGGGGCGGGGAACAACAACGAAGGTGCAGAGGTGGGCGAGTTCTTCAATGTTCTTCCAGGTTCGCAGCTCAGGGACGCTGTCGGAGCCGATGATGAAGAAGTAGTCGGTGGGCTGGGCATCGCCGCCTGCCCGCTCGGGTTCCCGTGCTGGACAGGCGCCAGAGTGGCGTGGGTCCTGAGGGCCGCCGTGCGCCTGACTGCGGCCAGGGGCGCGGAGCGCGCGAAGGGTCTCCACGGAATAGGAGCGGCCCCGGCGTTTCACTTCGATGTCGGAGAACTCAAAAAAGGGGTTGTCGGTGATTGCGAGTCGCACCAGCTCAGCGCGGTGAACGGCAGGGATGATGTCGGGGTCCGTCTTGTGAGGGGGGCGAGCCGAGGGGATAAAGAGCACTTTCTGAGGGTGATAATGCTCGCGCACGGTTTCGGCGATGATAAGGTGGGCAAGATGAATGGGATTAAACGTCCCGCCAAGGATTCCGATGCTTCGTGTTGTCGTCATCGTTAATTCACCACTCACTCTTTTCGGTTAACAAGATTCTTGACGCCCTCGACAAGTTCATCGAGGCCGTAGCCGGTCAAGCAGGATATGGGGAAGATTTTTTCCGGGGGCACGCCGGAGCGTTCCCGGAAGGCATCAAGGTTAGCAGCGGCTGCTTCGAGGTCCATCTTGTTGCAGGCGACGAGAAAGGGGCGACTGGCAAGGGCTTCATCGTGAAGGGCAAGCTCGCGGCGGAGAACCTGGTAATCTTCGAGGGGGTCGTGGCCGTCCACAGCGGCGATGTCAATAACGAGAACAAGTACAGACGTGCGCTCGATGTGCCGCAAGAACTGATGCCCCAGGCCGCGGTTCTCGTGGGCGCCGTTGATGAGGCCGGGGACATCGGCGACTTTGATAGTGCGATAATCGCCCTTGAGCTTGAGGACGCCGAGATTCGGGGAAAGAGTCGTGAAAGGATAGCTGGCGATTTTGGGACGGGCATCGCAGATTTTAGAAAGAAGGGAGGATTTGCCGGCGTTGGGGAAACCAGTCAGCCCGACATCGGCAATGAGTTTCAGCTCGAGCTCTGCGGTCGCGCTTTCGCCGGGCTTCCCGAGCTCAAAGCGGCGGGGGGCCTGGTTGGTGGCGCTCTTGAAAGACGCGTTCCCCCTGCCGCCGCGACCGCCACGCGCCGCGACGAAACGCTGACCGGAAGCAGTGAAGTCGAAAAGGACAACCCCGGACTTTGGGTCGCGAACGACGGAACCCGGCGGGACAGCGACGACAACATCCTTCCCATCGTGGCCGGTTTTGAGTTTTCCCTGGCCGCCTTCGCCGTCTCCGGCACGCAGGATCGGCTGGAATTTGAGGGAGACCAGACTATCCACATCCTCGTCCGAAACGAGTACGACGTTTCCGCCGTGACCGCCCTTTCCGCCGTTGGGCCCGCCCTTCGGGACATATTTCTCCCGCCGGAAGCTGACGCAGCCGTCACCCCCACGACCGGCAATGACTTTAATTTTGACCCAATCAACGAACATGAAGTCTTCCGGACGAGATGCCGTTCCTGTAAAGAATCGCCCCACTATCCTTGAATCTTCGTGCCCTTCGCCTGCCCGGTCACATGGCCGACCTCCGCAGGCCCGACAGCGGACTGAGACCGGACGCTCGCCATTGGGGTGACGGCGGCCAGGGTGTCCTTCGTGGTGAATATGCAGCCCGGCCTGACCACGAAGAGCACGAAGAACACGAAGGCCTCACAAAACTTGAGCGGGACCGGGTGAAGAGGGGTCCCTTCCCCATTCCCCGATTCACCGCAACCGTGCACAAACCCCGCGCCAATGTATCCCTGGTGTCTTTGTGCCTTTGTGGTTACATTTTGTCTCTGCCTACCACCAAGACACAGAGCCACAAACGGCAAAACCGAAGGCATAAGACGTGCAGCGCACGTCAAAAGGCCCACTCACCCGTAAGCAGACGAGACGCCTGCGCTACAGTCTGCCTTCCTCCTTCTGTTCGGGCAAGCTGCCGGAGACCTCGAGGGCCCTGCGGTAATACGCGGTGGGGTCGCCGACCGACGCTTTGTACGATTCTTCGAGCATATCCCTGAGCCGCTGATCGCTGTCAGGGATGGATTCCAAAAAAGCGTGTTTGATGTCCGCGAGGTGAGGGAGCGTTCTGCCCTCGAAGCGGAAGGAGAGCTTCTGAGGCTCTGTGACGGAGGTTCGGAAAACCAGCCACGAGCACCATTGCTTCTCGTCGTTCTTCTCGGCCCGAAAGTCGCGACCGATGGCGCTTAGGGAAAAGCTCTCGTCGTTCTCAAAACGCTTCCTCATGGTTTCGATAACATGGGCGTTTCGCCCCTGGTCGTAGGTGACCCGCAGTTCAGGGGAAATGAAATAGGCGGGGAGGTTCTTGCGAGCCTCGACGAGGGTCTGCTCAGATTCCTTGAGGATTTTCGACAACAGGAACGTCGTGAAAAGCCCGTCATCGCCGTTCTGGACGGGGTAAAGCCCTCGTCCATAAAAGAAATGGCCGCTGATTTCGGAACCGAACGCGGCTCCGACCTCTTCCATCTTTTCTTTGATGCTACGCCATCCGGTTTCCTGGATGACGGGGTTGCCGCGAGCGGCTTCGATGACCTCCGGCAACGCGTTCGTGGACTGGCAATGGTAAACGATCCTGGCTTTCTTACAGCGTTTTGTGAGGAGGTAGTCGCTGATAATCATGGCGATCTCGTCCGCGGAGGCGACGTCGCCGTTTTCATCCACAAAGACCACGCGGTCCATATCCCCGTCGTACGCGGCTCCTATGCCTTCCCACACTTTGGCCACGCTGCGAAGTTCCTCCAGGTTCTTTTTAAGAGTCGGGTCCGGGGCATGGTTGTAAAGGTGGGAGAACTTCCCATCGGCGAAATTGTGAAGGGCCTCGAGGTCGAACATGCACTTTTTCAGGACTTCTGGGGCGACCAAGCGTGCGGCGCCAAACAGCGGGTCTATGACCAGCGGCGTTCCCCGGCCGAGGTCCGGGCCGAACGTCCGCAGAAGGAAAAGCTGGTATTCGCGGACAATTTCCTCATGCTTGTTGACCGCTTCGCAAGCGGCCAAGGGAAGGGCGTACGAGCGGGAAGGCGGGCGGTTGGTGAACCAGACCTTGACGCCGTTGCATCCAGCGCGGAGATGAGAAGCTGTCACGTAGGCGACCGCGTCGGCGCCATACAGCTCCGCGGCGAAATACGCCACCGGCTTGGGCAACTGAACGCCGACTAAGATAATGCTGCCACAGCGATTCATGATGCCGCGGCTCAGCGCGCTCATCAACTGGGGCGTATCTTCGCGGGTATCGCCTCCCAAAACAATCTGCGGAGAAGGGGCGCCGCTTGCCCTGATTCGAAGGACGATGTTCTCGCCGACCCGCCGGAAGAGGTCCGGGGCGATTCTCTCGCCTCGCAGGTCAATCTCGTTCCCTTGAAAGACTTTTTCGGGGTCTGTGATTTTCATGTTGCCTATTCGGGATCACGGTAGACGCGGCATCTTGCCGCGTATGTAACGGACTTCGTCGTGTGCGCTGACAGCATCAGACGTGCCACGCGCTCCAAAAAACCTAATCATGGACTGCGTTTTTCTTCGAGCAGCCTTTTCAGTCCCTCGACGGAGACGAACCTGCCCAATGGAACAACCTCCGCGGGTATGGACCGCACGAAGAGAATATTCTGACACATCCCGCCAGCTAAGAAAAGAGTTTGTGGTTTTCCGGCGAACTGATAGACGTTCATAGCCAGCCCCCTGACGAACCGAGCGACCGCGCGCGAGAGGCTTTCTCCCTGGGCGATAAGGTCGAAGAGGCTGCTGATGCCGAGGATGCCACATTTGACGGGAAGCCCTTCGGCGGATGGCTCAATGTCGTCGTACTGAAGGCGGTAATGTTGGGAGAGAAGCTCTAAGGTGAAGCCCGCGAGGGCGCCGCAGACGTAATTCCAGTCGCAACCGGAATACTGGCCGTTCTTGAAGGCGACCTTCTTGATATCGCGGCTACCCACGTCCACGCACACAAAGTCGTCTCGGTTCACCAAGGCTTTGGCGCCGGTCGCAAGAGCCACCAGTTCGTTCTCGATGCGCCGGGCGCGTCCTTTCGCCTGATGGCCGCAGCCCGCATCCGCGAGGACGCCGTGCGGAAGCTCCAGAGTGGGAACGACCCTCGCCTGGCCGTCGTCGTACAGTTTCGTATAGCTTGTGCCAAAATCCCCTACGATCACAATGCCCCCCGGAGTTTCAGAAACGCCTCAATCTTCAGAAGCGTGCTGTTGTCCACCTTCTCGTCGCATTCGACAAAGAGACCGTCGTGCGTTTCGGCGAGGGAACGCGCCAGGATGCTCTTTTGACAAAACGCTTGAGAGAAAAACACGATGGGTACGCCGCCCGGCACATCCATCTCGAGTTCCAGGTCTGCGGGGGTTCGGCTGTCCAGGCACCGGCTCCAGCCGAGAATAATGGTCTCGTCGGGAAAACCCTCGAGAATGCGGAAGTCTCTCGGAGGCACCCCCCAGAACCCGGCTTTCGGCGGCGAATCGCTGTTGGGAAAGTCGGGGAGGTCCGGCTTGATGATTTTGTCCACGATGCGCTGCATTCGTTCGCGCAGCGGAACGGTGTAACATTCGCCGGTAGTGACGGGCCGCCGAACGGAGTCGTTGTTTTCTTCGGCGATGATTTCCGTGGAGGGGAGAAGGTCCCTCAAGACGGCGCAGAGGTAACGCGCCCCCTCGCATTTCCCCCCGCCGACGTCAGAGAGGATGACGTCGGGCTTGAGAAGGATGGCGTTAGTGAAACAGGTCGTCAGGACAGCGCAGAAAATCTTCGGGCAACGGCTCTCGACGGCCTCGTGAGACAGAGTCCCCTGGAGCGGGCAGTCCAGGTCAACCATATCCTGTCCGCGAAACTTGTCGAGCAGACCTTGTGATGGCAGTCCGATGATGCCGACCATTGCTCAAGTTCTCTCCGTTTCGCCCTTGATGAGGTGGCATGGGCATCTTGCCCATGATTCACGGGCTGGAAGCCCGTGCCACCTTAGCGACCTCTTTCTTCAGGCGGGCGGCTGGCGCCCTGCACCGCGCGATCGGTCAATCTGCCTATCTCGTTTCCCCGGCATACACCGTTGGGTCGGCTACCCTCGCTTCCGCAAAGGCCCTCCTTCGGAACAGGCAGCTATCGCACCTCCCGCAAGCTTTCCCGTCCTCCGTCGGGTCGTAGCAACTGTGAGTCAGAGAGTAATCCACGCCCAGCTCGACGCCTCTCTTGATGATACCGCTTTTTGGGGTGTTGATGAAAGGGGCTTCAATGCGAATTGGTTTCCCTTCGACACCTGTTTTCGTGGCGAGGTCCGCGAGCTTCTGAAACGCCTCGACATATTCGGGGCGGCAATCGGGATAACCGCTGTAGTCAATGGCGGTGGCGCCGAAGAAGACCGTCGAGGCGCCGAGGGCTTCGGCCCACGACAGAGCCAGCGCCAAGAAAATCGTGTTTCGGCCCGGCACGTAGGTCACAGGGATGCTTTCGCAAATTTCGCTCGCGCTTCTGGACTTAGGAACTTCCATGTCGTCGGTGAGAGCCGAACCTCCGATGTTGCGCAAGTCCAGCGAGATGATTTTGTGTTCTTTGACCGACAACGAGCGCGCGACCTTCCGGGCGGCCTCGATCTCGCAGCGGTGTCTCTGGCCGTAGTCTATCGTCAAGGCGAAAACCTCGTAGCCCTCGGACGCAGTTAGAGCAAGGGTTGTCGCGGAATCAACGCCACCGCTAAGAAGCACCACAGCTTTCTCAGGCACGGCTCATACTCCTCGCTCCTCCGGTCTCCAGATGTACTTGTGGAGTTGAAGGTTGAGTCGGACGGAAAGATTATCTTCGAGAATCCATCCCGCAAGCACTCGCGGCTCGAGGACGCCGAACGCCGGGGAAAACAGAACCATGCACCGGCGAAGGAGCTGGTAGTCGGCAACAATGGCCTTCGCCCACTCGTAATCGCGTCGGGACTGGAGAACAAACTTAACCTCATCGGTTTTGACGAGGCGGTCCATGTTTCCCCAGAGCATCTTCCCGCTCTCGCCGCTGTCCGGGCATTTCACGTCCATAATGCGGACAATTCCCTTTGGCAGGACGTCTATATCGAGTGTCCCATTGGTCTCGACGAGGACGGCTCGGGCTTTCTGAAGGAGAGCCGTTGCGAGTCTGGGGGTCTCCTCCTGGAGAAGCGGCTCGCCGCCGGTGATTTCCACCATTGGGCAGTTGTAGCTCGCGACTCGCTCGAGGATTTCTTCCACGGGAAGCTCGTTGCCTTCTTCATAGGCATACGCGGTATCGCAATAGGTGCAGCGGAGGTTGCATCCGGTCAAGCGAATGAAGACGCACGGCAGGCCCGCGAACCACGACTCCCCTTGGATGCTTTTGAAAATCTCGTTGACCTTGAGGGACATCTCAGTCTTCCCAGTACGATGCCGAGGCGCTGGGGGTCTCGTACACGGTCACTTTGGACACGCGGACGTCGGACGTGTTGACGGCGTCACGCATTGCGTGATAAACATATCGAGCGATGTTTTCGGAGGAGGGGTTCTCCTTGTCAAAGGGGGGAATGTGGTTGAGGTCTTTGTGGTCCAGCTCGCCCAGAATCGCCCCGAGGGATTGTTTGACCTGGCAGAAGTCAATGGTGATCCCAATCTCGTTGAGTCGCTCGCAGCGCACGAAAACTTCGACGAGCCAGTTGTGGCCGTGAACGTTCTCGCACTCGCCCGGATAGTCCTTCAGGCGATGCGCAGCGGAAAAATCATCTCGAACGGTGATTTCGAACATGTGTGTAGCCTCGTCATCATTGCCGCCGGGCGGTGAAAGCTGAATGATAGGGTACCGCGCTCTCTTCGCCCCGTCAAGGCGCGGCTGTGTTTTGGCGGCACAAGGGGCCGCCTTCTTTTGCGCCTCGCTTGGGGCCGTCTCGCCCTTTCCCTGGACGAGCAGGCAGGGCTCGAGGACTTGTCTCCCTCCGGACCCAGAGCGTTGTCCCCCCCTGAGTGGGGAATTACCCTCCCCGGAAAATTTGCTGCCGCGAACGTATCTGCTTTGGTATTATCCAACTGCCGGGCCTTTGAGCACGGGTCCAAGTTCCAGGTGTGGAATTGAAAAAACCTGGGGCGTCAGGACAGTGGCCTTTAGGGCTCGCTCCATCCGGTTTACCGGAGCGCCTATTCCTGTGTGCCACTGGCCCGGCATTTTCCTTTGCAGCCTGATGGAGTCCGAGCAGGCCTCCACCCTACACAACCTTTTGGGCTTCCTTGAAAGGGCAACTCCGATGAAGGTCCGCAAGTACGCCGCGTTCCTTACAGTATTGATCGTGCAATCCTGGCTTTTCCTGCCCTCCATCGCCGAGGAGGCAACCCTTATTCTCCACAATGGGAGAATTGTGACAGCGGATAAGGACTTCTCGATTCACGAAGCCCTGGCTGTTCGGGGAGACCGCATCCTTCGCGTCGGCAAGAATGAGGATGTTTTGAAGACCAGCGGCAGCGCCACGGAGACGCTCGACTTGCGGGGAAAGATGGTTCTCCCGGGACTCATTGACTCCCACGTTCACCCCTCGTCAGCGTGCATGACAGAGTTTGACCACCCCATCCCCGAAATGGAGACGATTGGCGATGTTCTCAACTACATTAAGTCACGCGCCGAGGCTCTGGACAATGGTGAGTGGATCGTCGTGCAGCAGGTTTTCATTACTCGCCTTCGAGAACAGCGTTATCCCACGAGAGAGGAGCTCGACGGAGCCGCGCCCAAAAACCCTGTTGTCTTCCGGACGGGGCCGGACGCATCGCTCAATACCCTCGCGCTGAAGCTCAGCGGCATTGACAGAGATTTCGCGGTGACGGACGGAGGGCCGGGGTACATCGAAAAGGACCCACGTACGGGGGAACCAACGGGAATCCTCCGCGGCTGCACGCGCTACATAAAAAGCAAGCCCAGCGGAAAGGAGCCCACCGAGGAAGACCGGTATCGAAGATTAGTCGAGCTTTTCAAGGACTATAACTGCGTCGGAATCACAGCCGTCTGTGACAGGGATGCCTCTCCGTCGGCGATCGAACGCTATGAAAGGATGCGAAAAAATAGTGATCTGACGGTCCGCCTGTCCGTCAACCAGCACGTGGATACGATTGGTCCTCTGGACAAAATCAAGGAAAGCATTCGGAGGGTGTCTGAGAATCCACTCTGCAAGGGGGATGAGATGCTGCGGATCATCGGCATCAAGACATACCTCGACGGCGGAATGCTGACGGGCAGCGCTTACATGCGAAAACCCTGGGGTGTGAGCGAAATCTATTCCATTGACGATCCGGACTATCGCGGCGTTCTGTTTATCCCAAAAGAGCGTCTCCTGCCGATCGTGCAGACCGCGACAGAGTGCGGTCTGCAGTTTACTGCGCATACTGTTGGAGACGGCGCCGTGCACACGCTCCTCGAAGTCTATGAGGAACTCAGCAAGACCATGCCTATCCGCAACATGCGCCATTGCATCAGCCATTCCAACTTCATGAGTCGGGAAGCGGTGGATAAGCTCCCTCAACTCGGCGTGGTTGTTGATATTCAGCCCGCGTGGCTCTATCTGGACACAAGAACGTTAGCGAAGCAGTTCGGATACGACGGGCTGCGCTACTTTCAGCCATTGCGCAGCATCTTCGAGGCGGGCGGCATTGCGGGCGGAGGCTCCGACCACATGCAGAAGATCGGTTCGCTTCGCTCTGTCAATCCTTACAATCCATTTTTGGGCATGTGGGTCACCTTGACACGAAGAGCAAAATGGTACGAGGGAAGTCTCCACCCGGAGGAGATTCTCAGCCGGGAGCAAGCGATCCGTTTTTACGCTATCAACAACGCATACATTCTCCACCTGGATGACAAGACAGGGTCCCTCGAAGAAGGAAAGCTCGCGGATTTCATCATCCTGGACAGGGACATCCTCACCTGCCCCGTGGACGAACTGAGGGGAACTGAAGTCCTCGCCACGTACCTGAGTGGCCGGTTCGTCTTTCAGAAACAATAGCTGCCCGGCGAATGCTCGGATACGAATCAATCCCACCGATGCCGCTTGACCACCCGCGTGTAGACCACGAAAAAATGCAGCCCCCGGGCGCTGGGCACGGGGGCTGTCTCGTTGTTCGGTTCTACGACCGACTACTGTCCGACGATACGGTAGTATCCGGCCTTGTCCGCCCGCATCGCCTCAGTGAAGCTGGTCTGCGTGAACGGACCCGCAATCTGCGTCCAGGTGCCTTTCAGGTCTGTGGCATACTCCACTGAGTACTGACCGGAGCCGAAGTCTTGCCAAGAAATCATCAGGCCGCCATCGATCAGGCGGATATCGGGTGGCAAGACCTCCTGGGGCGGCTGCTCGCCGGACACGCGAACGTTATCCACCGCGAACCAGTAGTCGTACTCCGCATTGAAGAAGTGGAACCGAATCTGGACCTTCTTGCCATCGTAGGCTGACAGATCGAACACCTCCGGATTGTTCAATTCCGGCGGGTCCACGCCCGCGGGTACGGACGTCGTGTCCAGATGCAGAAGATTTGTCCAGTTGCTCCAGCCGCTCGCCGGGTCGAACGACCGAACGTCCACTTCCGCTGTCTGCGCATGGTCCGGATCATCATAGATGCGGTAGCTCTTATTGAAGTTCAACCGGAGCTTCGTCCAGCCGGCGCAATCCACCTCCGGCGAGATCAACTGCTCGTCCAGAAGAACTCCGGCCCCGGACCAATCGCTGTCGGAGATCATGTACTGTCCCTCCACGCCGCCGATGTCCGTCGGGTCCTGCCCGGTGTCCCACAGACGCCATTCGCCCTCTCCACTCGGGGGGGTGGGGGTGACCTTCGTCCAGTTCCCCGCCACGAAGACCTCGTCGCCGCTCGCATAGGATTCAAAATCATCCTGCCAGATGGTCTCGCGCCTTGGGGGTGACCAGTTGAACCCGATGCCTATCTTGTCAAAGTCAAAAACATCCAGGGCCACATTATCTCCCCCGGCCTCCACCCTGAGGGTATGCGTCCCGGGGTTGGTCTGGAACTCGTCCATGGCGAGGTAGTGGAATGAGTGAGGGGTCCCGACGTCGAGAAAACCCGTTCCCACGGGCGTCTCATCCCAGTAGGCGGTCACGCTTGAGGGCTGGTTGGGGAGGGTGGCTATCCTGAGAACGAGTTTCACCCACCCACCGGGCGGATCATCCGGTCCAGGAGCCGGAACGTCGAAGCTGTATCGCCACCAACTGCCGGGGTAAGTCCACCCCATGCCCATGTTGACTCTGCCTGTGGCGGGTTCGACTTCGGTGGCTGTCCAGATGCCTACGGCGTCGAGGGGGCGGTAGTCCCTCGGGCCGCCTTTGTTCGGATGCCAGAAATCCTTTCCCGCAGCAAGGTCGTCCTGAGCCGTCGCTTCCACGGCAGCGACGGTCACGCCGGACTCCCACGGGTAGAGGCCTCCGCCGTAGTTGAAGTCCTCCGCCTCGCGGATTTCCATGACCTGCGTCTTCTGGTCGCTGGGCGAAGAAGCGGCCCCTTCCACTCCTCCGGAATTCACCGCAGCCACCCTGTACCGATACCACTTGCCCGCCTCAATCCAGTCGTCAATATAGGAGGCGCCTGTCACAAAGGCGATTTCCTGCCAGCCGGTTCCATCCACATCGCTATAGACCCGATAGCCGGAAATCCCTTCCTGGAGGCTGGGCCTCCAACTGAGGTGAGCTCCGATCATCATCTCCACGTCGAGACTTGTCGGCGCCGAGGGTACTTCGTACACCACCTTCTCTCCGGAAACCCCTTGATCGGGCGGACCTCCCGCATAGTTGACTGTCCCTGCAAAGTCCAGCCCACCGGTCGTCCCTCCAGCCACGTTCAGAGAGTACGATATGGTGTGAATGCCAACCGCCTGTCCGGTCAGATTCCAGTATATCGTTTGACCAAGAATTTGTCCGCCTCCCGCATTTGCCACACTCAGACCCGGCGGGACCGTCTCGCGCAGGTCTATGCTCTGGGGCAAGCTGTCAGGATTGGCTCTAACCGAGAGGGTCACGCCCAAGACAGTCCCCGCCTCGTAGGAAGCGGGGAGGTCTCTTACTGCGTAAGCGTTCGGCAGAGGATTGGGAATTGACAGGGCGTAGCAAAGATCGGGGTATGGAACGTCATTGCGGTCCGTGATCCGAGCAGCAATGTCGTTCCCTCCATCACCCTCCTCAACCCGAAGCAGCATGGAGTTAACTCCTTCGGACAAGGTGATGTTCCCCCACGCCTCTGTGCCGTTATCCCAGCCGTCGCTGCCGCGGGCCAGGGCGCCGTTGTTAAACAGGCGCATCTCGTCGTCGTGGCGATATCGCACACGTGCGTCCCTTGGCTCCGGCGACAGGATGTAGATGTGGTAAATCTGTCCGAAAGCGTCAAAGGCGCCGCTCGCTCGCCCATCCCAGGCGAAAAAGCCGTTGTCCTCGTGTTCGGGTGTCCAGACCATCGGGTTGACAGTCGTTGTGATGCCCGTATCGGAGAAGTCGTATGCTTCACCCGCCACGGGGTTGACATTGGCCTGGCCGCCCCAGTTGGCGAGATAGTCGTTCGTAGTGAGGTCCAGGTCCAGAGGTGCAGTAAAACGATCAGCGGGCGTCTGCCCCAGATGCAGCAAGTCCCGCCAGTACCCGGTCCCCAGAGGACGAATGTCGAACACCCGGTTCGTCACATTGACGTTGACGTCGTCCGTGGTATCGCCGCCGACTCCGTCGGTGACCCGAAGACGGAGCCGCAGTTGCTCGACAAAATCCCAGATCGCCGGCGACGTGAAGGTGCACACGGCCTTGTCCGCATGGGTTAATGTCACCGGTGGTCCGGACAACTGAGTCCACGCGTAGCTGATATTGCCGGAAGTCGTCAGCGACCGGGATCCATTCAGAGTCACGAGAGTCCTCTCGCCAACAACCTGGTCAGCACCGGCAACCGCTGCAGTCTCCAGGTTCTTCACGATGATGCGGACGTCGGCATCGCTCTCTGTACCCGAGCCGGTAGCGGTGAGCTGGAAAACATAGAGCGCGTCCTCATCCACGGCCGGAGCGTCGAAAGAGGCAACAGCCGCGTTTGCGTTCTGGATGGTCACTGGCGGGCCGCTGAGCTGTACCCAGGTGTACCCGGAAACGGGTCCCTCCGTCGAGAAAGAATAGCTGCCGTCAAGAATGGCGGTTCCCCTTTCCGGAAAGACCGCATCCAGCCCTTGAACGACGAGGGGTCCTTGCGTCTGGTCGCCAAAGACCTCCAGTTCGGCGACTGCTGTAAAGGTGTCCATGCCTCCGGGCTCACCATAAAGCCTTATCCCTGTTCCCCTCACGGTTATGAACTCTATGTCGTACCTCGAGAAGTCGCCCCTCCCCGCGGGAGCGTCGGTGAAGTCGTACGCTGGCGTGACCTGCACGTTCGGGATGGTTACCCAGCTTGTCCCATCTTCCGTGTACTGCACCGTCAAGCCGGTCCACCAGCCGCCGTTGTAAGCGATCGTGCCAGCAATATAGGCGATCCGGTTGAAGTAGAGCGGCTGCGGCCACATATAACCCCAAGAATCTTCCGTCTCGGCAGAAGTCCCCTGGCTGTCGTTGTCGTCATCGTGGGCGCCGTTGTTCAAACCAGCGACAGCGTCGCCGTCGTAGTCGAAGGACGCCGAGGGAGGCCAACTGCCGCCGTTGGCTTGCGTTATCGCCAGGTTTCTCATCGGAATGTAGGTTACCGGGCCGGCTTCCGCCCCCGCCCCGTATGTGTTGTCGGCTCTCACCTTGATACTAACTGGCGTCCCCAATTTCAGGCCCTTGAATTCGTGTTCCGTTCCGGGGATCGTCGCGAAGTCAAACCAGACTCCCGGCGCCACTTCCCAGAGTACCGTATATTGTGCCGCGTCGAAAACGGGGTCCCATAAAAGCCAAAAGCCCTTGTCTGTCGGCTGCGCCCGCAGATTGCCCGGGGCGAGCTTCGGGGCATTGGGAGCATAGACGTAGACCTTGACGGAATCAACGTTGGTGCCCTCGGTGGGATGGGTTGCCGTCAGCTCGAAAGTTAAAAGAAATCCCACGTCCCGAGTGGGGGTATCGAACCATACTTCTGCCTGGTTTGCGGAGGGCTGGAGTACGGCTGTAAAATCATCCTGCCCGCCGGTCTGCTTCCAGGAGAAGGTGCTCCCCGCGGGTCCCTGGCCCGTGAGGGTCACCCTATCGCCCGTGTTGACGCTTTGGTCTGGACCCGCGTTAGCCCCTCCCACCCAATTCATCAATTCAACGACGTCTTCCTGGCTCAGCACCCGGTTATAAATCCGGAAATCGTCCAGGGACCCGCTGAAGTACGCGTCCGCAGCGTACTGCGACCTGCCGAACCAGTTCTGAGTGGTGTTGCCGAGGTCGCTCGGGGTGAGAGTCGCCGCGGGATTCTCGCCGGCGACCGCGCCATCGAGATACAGCGTGATTGTGTCGTTGTCGGCGTCAATCGTGACAGCGACGTGATGCCAGCCGGTGGGCAGGGTCGCTGTGGCATTCGCCTGTTGCTCCGCATTGTACGATGTAATCGTAATTGTAAAGCGCATTATGCCGGCTGTATCAATACGTGGACATAGGAACATGTTGTACGTGGTGTTGCTGCCGAAGTCGAAAACACGCTGCCAGGCTCCCCCTGTGTTGGTGAAATTGACCCACGTGGCGAAACTCGAATTCGTCAGCGAACCGATGAGGGAGCCGATGGGCAGGTCCACGTAGTCGCCGGTCCCGTCCAATTCGATTCCCCCGTGCACCCTGCCGGCGATCCACTGAGGGTCTCCCAGCAGCGTGCCGTCGTAACTGCCGACCCTGTCGTGGGCAATCGTGCCGGATTCTTCGTCGAGCGTCCAGTGCGCTACCAGTCCCTGGTTGATATCCCCTCTCGCTGCGCCAGGAACCAGTCCTACGCAGACCAATGCAACCCCGAATACCGTTCTGATTACCGCGCTTCTCATTGTGGAACCCTCCCTGTTTCTGTTGCCTCTCGCCGGCGGGGCTTTTGAAACCCAGCCAGCGAAGGGGACGCCTTGCGCCGATGGGCGCCGTTACCCGCTTCGCGCTCTTCACCTCTACACATGTATGACAGATTCTCTTTATGCCACTTTCACCGTGAAACGATCAACCCAGAAAAAGTTACCACTCGGAAAGAGAATAGTACACATTTTTTTGACTGGCGATTTACGCAATAGTACCGCGCGCAGAGGGCTTACAAAAGAGTTTTCTGGGCGACGGGCTGGCAGGTGGCGGCTCATTTCCGAGCTCGCCGGACGCCCTGCCCGAAATAGACGTTGGAAGGCAGAAGTGGGGAGTATAGACTGTACGCGCTCTGGTGCGGCGGTTTCTGGATCAGAGCACGGAACGCCTAAATGAAACCCTCAAGAACCTGAGCACAGGCATACGGAGAATAAATCGCCATGAGAGAACATAGCAGTCTCAAGTCAGCATTCTTCATTTGTGCCGTCGTAGTGTTCAACTTTGTTTTGTCCTTCGGTGGGCAAGCCGCACTCAAGGGTGGGTGCGCAAAGGTGAACATCACTCCTCCGTTAGGGATTCCTCTCACGGGCTCAAAGGGTGAGCCGGGCGACCGCATTCTCGATGAGCTTTACGCGAAGGCGCTGGTTCTCAACGACGGTTCCAACACGATAGCCATCGTTTCCGCAGATTTGCTGTACGTCCCCCTGGAAGAAATCACCAATCCCATACGAGGGATTGTCAAAGAGAAAACGGGAATTCCTGAGGACAACGTTCTAATTTGCGCCACACACACGCACTCGGGACCCGAGGTTTTTCGGAAGACGAAGCTCGGGCCGGGAAACGAAACTCCGGCTTCAAAGATTGACAACGCGTATCTTCAGACTCTCATACGGCAAATCGCCAGTTCAGTCCTTCTTGCTTACGGGAACATGGAGGAAGTGAAGGTCGGTGCGGCAAAAGGTGAAGTTCCCGAAGTCGTCTATAACCGCAGGCCAAAACGCGCGAACGGGTCAGCACAAATGGCATTTACTCTTCCACCAGAGGTCATCGCAACCAGAAGAATCGTGGCCAGCCCGGAAGGTTCAGTCAACGTGACGTTTACTCTCCCGCCGGAACAGCCGGAACTGACCTTTGGTCCCATTGACCCGGAGGTTGTGGTGCTCAGGATCGAAAACACGACCGGAGAAATGGTTAGCTCCCTCGTTAATTTCGCGTGCCATCCTGTCTCCATCTATCCGTCTCTGCCTTACTCCATATCGGCTGATTTTCCGGCGTACGCGACGCGCGTCGTGGAGAAATCGGAAGGGGGAACCTGTCTATTCGCTCTCGGCACAGCCGGGGACATAGTCCCGATACAAAGAGGTGCGGTGCCCCGTCAGCGGATTGGCAAGGCGCTTGGCGGAGAGGCGCTGAGAAGACTTCAGTTTGCCCGCACGTCGGGCGATGCCACCCTATCGGCGACGAAGAAAGCCATTGAGTTCCCCCTCAAGGAACCCGTTGCGGGTAATGAGGGCGGGGACGCTGACAAGCCGCCGAAAAGCCTGACCACGGAGATTCAAGTCCTCAGAATCGGAGATAGTTACCTCCTCGGCCTGCCCGGAGAAATCCTTGTTGAGGTTGGCCTGGAGATAAAGAAAAGGGCGGGAGTGCAAAACCTTTTCCTGATCACTCTCTGTAATGATGTGATCGGCTATGTCTGCCACAAGGAAGGGTACGACGAGGGAGGATATGAGCCGGGGACAGGAACGAACCTGGCCAAAGGGGCTGGCGAGACCCTGGTGAAGGAAGCATTGGACCTCATCGGCCAAATAAGACCAAGCCCGTAATGTCACTTCCATCCTTCGCGTCTTCGCGCTCTTGCGGGAGGTCTCTCCTTCCCTTTTCTCTCGCCAAGGCGCTAAGGACGCCAAGGATCTTCTCTGTGTGGTTTTTGGTGGCCCTTTGCGTCTTTGCGCCTTCGCGAGGAACCTGCTTCCTTCCGCTGCAACGAGCACATGGCACTGCTTGACATGGCTCCAGATTCCGCGACAATGGGAGGCCCATCGAGCCATGCAGCGATTTCTGAGGGAAAAGAACCCGGAGTTTTGGGGGCCAAGCAATCGCCGAACCGACAGCACCGTTGCCAGTTGTTTTTCGACATGAACGGCTGGTGTCGCCTACAGGAACAGCCCGAGATCCTCACTCTTGGCCCCCGGTTTGCGAGAGAGCGATGCTCCTGGCCCCCCCCCGAGAGAATCCTTCAACTCGCCGTGAAACAAGCGGTCCCCAAGGCGGGCCTCGCCAAGCCTGCGCCTGCCAAACCTTCCGTCACTCCTACCCCGTGATTGGGCGAAGCCGGCTACGAAATCGGGATGCTCCACGAGTTGCTCGGTCATAAAGACGTCGAGACGACCACGATTTACACCCACGTCCTAAGCCGTGGACCGGCAGAGGTTCGCACCCCCGCCGACGCGTTTTGAGGTCCCCGATGGAGAATTTCATGCGGATCCCCACAGGATGCCGCAAGATGAGATGCCGAGGGACGTAACTGATTGAAAACAAACAGCTTATCGTAGAATCGTTCGGTGCAGAAACAGTTTCTTATGGGGGCCGGAAACGGGTGTTCCGCGTTTTATGTGGATCAATATGGTCATGTATCAGTGTTATCTGATTAAGAATACACAACTGTCATCGAATAGGAGGTGCACCATGAAAAAGGCTGAACTGAAGAGTTTTGGGAAGCCCGATGAGGTTCGGGAGTTCCCCAAGGGGCGATTGGAACTCATCAAGGTTGGCGGTGCGATCATTGGTCGTGCTGTCTTCCAACCAGGCTGGAGATGGGCGACGTCGGTGCAACCTATTGCCAAGACGAAAAGCTGCGAGGCGCCGCACTTTCAGTATCAGGTATCCGGGGTGCTGAAGATTCGAATGGACGACGGAACCGAGTTTGAGTGTCGGCCGGGTGACGTTTCGCTGCTCCCCTCGGGCCATGACGCTTGGGTGGTGGGCGAGGAGCCGGCGGTCGTCGTGGACTTCCAGGGAATGGCCGATTACGCAAAGTCAAAGTAGGTGGTCCCGGTTCGTTCTCACGGTCTGACACGTAAGCCCCTGACAACAAGGCGCTGGAGCCGACGCCTAACAGCGCGCGGCTCCGCGCCGCCGTTCCCTTCCTTCCCTTTATACCTGTGCAGAAATCCCTCCACGAACCGGCAGGCGGGCTTCTCGGCTAAATGGACTCATCGGTAATACGTCGGGGAACGTCGCCCCTTTCCGCAACAGCCCTGAAGGGGCGCAACACAGCTCCTGAAATACAACGACACCCGAAAAAGGTCTTGACAGGAGAGAATCGAAGCCCGAAAATATTGCACCGAAAGCGAGCGTAACTCAGTCGGTAGAGTCCTTGCTTCCCAAGCAAGTGGTCGTGGGTTCGACTCCCATCGCTCGCTTCTTATTGCAGTGCAAGGGGTTAGGGAGCGAGTCTTGACAGAGAGAGATCGCAGGCTCCTTCAGCAGCTATACAAGGCGATGTTAGAGATCAGACGGACCAGGGCCCCGTCAACCGCACAGACCAGCAGATTCCTTCGGATACGGGACGAGCTCTGCCAGACGGTGGAAGGATCTGAGCTATTCCGCGCCGTCTGCCCCGGGTCCTAAGGCGGGCTGTCGCTTCTGCAAGGCTCGTAGCCGCGTATTTCAGCGATGACCGCTATGATTCCTGCCCGCGATGACTAAGGCCCCCGGACCCATGGCAGGAACAGCGGGAAGGAGGGACGGAAGAAATGAAGCGCTGTCCCCGGTGCCGCAAGGAGTACTATGACCCGCTGGACCTGGTCTGCATGGAATGCGGAGTCGCCCTTGCGGCGAGCCCTGTCATGACGCCTCCCGCCGAAACATCCCCGCGCGTCTCTGAAGACTCGGTCCAGCGTTCCCCCGCCTTGTCTCGGGAAGCAGCTCAGATTCTTGCCATCGTGGGGGGCCTCATTTTTATCATCGGTATCTTCTCACCGATCATCAGCCTTCCCGGGGGAAGCACGGTCAACTCCCTGAAGGACGGACGGGGAGACGGCATAATATTTCTCCCGCTTGCCATCTGCGCCTTACTTTGCTCGGCGGCAATGATCAGATCCGGGGTCGTGATTTCCGCTGCTGTTTCACTGGTGGGGGTTCTTGTTGACCTGTACGCCGCGGCTTCCAACCTTGCAGCGCTCAAGGAGAAGTTCAGCGAAGAAATGGCGGAGAGCCCTCTCAACGGCCTTGCCCGGACCTATGCCGAGGGTGTTCAACTTCAGTGGGGCTGGGGACTTCTAATAGCGGGTCCGGCGTTAATGCTAATCGCCGCTGACTTCTTCAAGAAGCGCAGGCCTCACTCAGCGGCGGACGTGCACCGGAACGGGTAGAAGAAGGACCGGACAACCATGAATACGAATCCGATTGAGCGGGTGGCTGGTCTTGTTCTCCTCGCGCTTCTCACGGCCGGATGTGATAATCCCTCATACGAAGGCGCGGACGAACCGGATAGTTCGTATCCTCCACAATCAACCGAGCCCGATCTTTCCAAGAACGCGGCCCGCCGAGTAGCTTCTCCCTGGATTGACCCGTACGAACTCCGAGTAGGCGCGATATATCGTGTGTCCAAAGATACTCCGCTTATGCCGGAATTTGAGCCCAGGGACCCCCTCCGCGCCCTTGAGGGCATGAAGACTATCCGAGCCGGTGGCTCGGTCAGGATTCTTTCCATGCGCATGAAGCGCTCCTACCCGTGGTATTATGTGACCCTTACGGACCGGGCGGGACAGGCACATACCGGATGGATCAATAGCATCGCACTCGCCGGCCAATCCCTTGAACAGGATTCCCGTAGCTCGCAAACGGAAGAAGGACTTTCACCTCCTCGCTCATCCCAGACCATTGACCCCAACCGATACCTCAGGATCATTTCTCATCGTTCGTACCATGACTCCACGACTGTGGGCACCATTCTTCCGCCTCCCGGGATCCTCCATATTGTAGGGGAGGTCAGCAACGATGGGTCGCAGACGATCAGGGGGGTCAAAGTCGGCGCGCGCTGCTACAACCGAAATGGAAACATCTTGGGTACTGGGTCTGCGTACGCCGAGCCCGCGGACATTCCGGCCCATGGGTCGGCCTCGTTCAACATCCTTGTTATCGAGCCCGAAGTTTACCGACAGACGGCTCGCTACAAACTCGAGATCATTGGCGCGCAGGAGTAGGAAAAAGTTTTTCTGCGTTGTCCTGCGCGCGCCCGGCCAAAGGGCCGGCAGCCAGATAGGCCGCCAAAGCGCATCCCATTCTCATTCGGCGCGCTGAACCAGACCCGTCGCGTGATCCCTCGGCAGAGAAGGGAGTCCGAACTGCCGTCGGAACAACCCCGCGCGACGCTCCTAAGGTGGAAATACCTCGCCACCGCAGCCGGGACCACGTTACCCCCACAACTCGAGCGCACGTTCAGGCCCGCAATACGTGTGTCTGACACGTCGCCCCTCTTTGCGCGTATCCTCCGCGTCGCGCCCGCGCGCTGCCACTGGCAACACGGCCCCAGTTCGAATCCCACCGCTCGCTCTTTCTCTTCCCGCCCCACGGGGACACCGCTTCCCATCCTTCGTGTGCTTCGTGCTCTTCGTGGTTTTCTGCCATGGGTTCATTGGCATTACCGCGCACCACGAAGGTCTGCAAGGCGGTCGCTGAGAACGCGTGAATGAGCGATTCCGGGGCAGAAACCTCGCTCAGACATCCCCTTTCATGGTATCCTTCCCTGGCCGTTCAGGCGCACCGTATGCACAAGCGCGCGCAGTCCACGGGGCCGGGTCCCGCGCCTGTGCGCGCAGGCGGGCAGGCCGGCCACGGAGAGGCAGTCGCTTTTCATGAACAAAACGGAAATTGCGTCGTTTAATCCTACTGAAGACACGAAACGAGAACCTGATTCCATGACGGAGACCGATGAGGTTCTAATCCGCCGATGTCGTCGGGGAGACGAGCGCTCTTTTGACATCCTGTTCGAGAGGTACAAGGCGAGGATTTACACGTTTATCCTGCGGTTCCTGAGGGACCCGAAGACCGCCGAGGATGTGTTCCAGGAGACGTTCATCCGGGTGTTCCGAAAGGCGCGGCATTTTCGGCAGCAGGCGAAGTTCTCAACGTGGCTTTATACGATTGCCGCAAACCTTTGCAGGGACGAGCTGAAGAGGAGAAAGCGGCGGCAGAACATCTCCCTTGATGAACCGCTGATGGACAATGGACACGAGGGACGCGTCGTCGGGAGGATCGAAACCACGGCGGCTCTCACGAACGGGCCGCGAGCTGAAGCCGAGAAGCGGGAGATCGGACGGGTTGTTTTTTCGGCCCTCGAGGAGCTGCCAGAGAACGCTAAGCAGGTGATTGAGTTGCACATGATTCACGGGCTGCGATACAGGGAAGTCGCCGAAATACTCGGATGCCCCATTGGCACCGTTCAATCGAGAATGCATAACGCCGTTCAGCAGCTTCGCAAAAAAGTGCGAGCGAAACTCAGGAGGCCGGTTTAGCCGCCCGGAGAGAGGATTATTTTGACCGCCGCGTCCTCATATATTGATTCGAAAAGTCTCTTCCAGGCGGCACGAAGGAAGTTGTTGAGGTGCTACCATGAACCGCATGTGTGAAAAGATGGAAGAGCTCATCATTGACTATGCCCTGAATGAGCTGGAGGAATCCGAAAAGCACACTGTCGAGCAACACGTTCAGGCTTGCTCGGAGTGCGCGCAACTCCTGGAGGAGACCCGGAGCATTGCCTCAGGCGTGTCGCGGTGCGAAATGGTCGAACCCTCCGTATCCGCGTGCGAATTGGTGAAGTGGAGCGTTCGCCAGCAACTTCACGGCAAACGCAGAGTCCTTTCTCATGTGAGGGATGTGGCATCTTCTCTTGTGCGGCGGCCTGCTTTCGCGGTGGGCTCCGCGTTGGTAGCGGTTGCTGCAATAATGCTCCTTCTTTTCCTGCCCGGTCCTCAAGATGTGAGCCAGCGAGGTGAGAAAAATGTGGGCGTCGTGAAGGTCGGCGAGGCGATGAAGCCTCTTCGGACTTATCTTTCCGAATGCGCTGGGTTTCTTGATATGGCTTCCCGAGCGGATGCTGCGGAGGCCCTTTCTGTCCAGGGGCGCGAGCAGTGGGTCCATCTCAAAGGCCAGGCAATGTACCTGCGGGAGCAGACAAGCTTTCGACAGTACGACGCTTTTCTGAGCGACCTGGAGAGCCTGTTCGGAATGCTCGAAGCCCGGCGCGGAGGATTTACCTGGGAGGATGTCAAGGAGATAAGGGCACTCATCTCGCAGAAGAGGCTGGCGGAACGGGTGAACAGGTTCCTGAAAGCGTGGAGATGATTCAGAGGAAGAGAATCCCGCAGGGCGGGATAGTTTTTGGAGGAGCGGAGAAGTGGCGAAGCGGTTGACTAAGAAAAACATCACGATATTGAACCTGGTTCTTTTTGGGCTCCTTCTAATAACGCTTGCGGCCGTCGCGGTCCCGTATCTGAAAAGCGAGCGGATTGAGCCCACATCCCAGGTTACCAGGGAGCCAGCAAGCACGGGAATTGCGGAAAGCGAGGCCCCCCTTTCCGACGCCCGAAGGGAAGAGCAACTGGCGAGGGTCATAGACCGGGACATTTTTGACGCGCACCTGGTCCAGGAGAAGCCGGTCGTAATCACTCCGCCTCCCCCGCTCCAGTGGACGTTGGTCGGCGTGACGAGCATCAATAGGGAACCGGTGGCAATCATACGTGACATGAAGGTGAGAACCCCAACCGGGCAGCAAGAGCACATGGTCCGGGAAGGGGACGAAGTCGAAGGCTATTTCGGCGTCCGGATAACCAGCATCGGGATCAATCCGCCATCAGTCACCTACAATCGGCCGGGTGTAGGGGACGAGACGCTTACAATGGAGACAACCGCCACCGGCGCGCCGGGGTCCACGAGAGACCAATGGGCGGAAACCATTCGCGCG
>JAUYEE010000005.1 GCA_030691545.1 bacterium
CATAGGAATCCCCGGTGCACGATATGTGATCTTCTCGCCCATCGTCGGCTCATTCTTCGCAAAAACCTGACGGATGCGGTTCGCGATGTCCATGTGCTCGAGAATAATGTACGGGAATACTTCATCAAGACGATGACCGATCGTGTCCGCAATCGTCCGCCTACTCTTCTCCAGGAAGTTCCGGTTCGTAGAGACAATCCGCATGTCCCGGTCAATTAACAGGACCGACGACGGGATGGCGTCCAGCAGCATCCCGTAGAGCTTCTGGTAACGCTCAGGCGAGTCCTGGCACAGGAGCTTCGCCCCCTTCGGTTTCACGGTGGAGTACCCCTTTTTCTCGGTTCAACCTTTGCCTGCGGGGTGGCATGGGCATCCCTGGCCGAAGCCCAACGGGCAGGCTTGCCCATGATCGGAGGTGGCGTGTCAGCTTTGACGACGATACCCGGGCTTCGGGCCTCCAGGCGGAAACCCTTTCCGCTCATCGTTCTCTCGACGAAATTGTATGGCGGCCACGGCCCGCTCAGGAGCAGCGATGCGGATTCCCTCGCGCGGATTTTCCGGAACGCTCGGCGAAAGGACGCAACATCCCTCCTGCGAATCAGGAAATAAAGCGACGGCAGGGGAACGTTGGTTGTAGAAGCGGCTTCCTCTGGCCGTAGCCCCCGGGCAGGCAGCCCTGCCAGGGCGGGGCAAGATGCCGCGTTTACACTCAGCTCATTTGCCTGCCCGTGCCCGCGCACAGGGGCGGGACTCGGCCCAGGACACAGTGCGCGCTTCTGACGGGTGCCCACGCGAACGGCCAGGGAAGGCAACACACACCACGATGGACTTTCCATTTTCGATTTCACGGAAAGACCGGCAAGAGCCTCGCGGCATCGCTGGAGGACGGCGTTGCCCTGTTGTGCAATCCGTTCCTGCTCCATGTAGCAAGCTTTTCGGGCTGAAAGGTATTCTCGGCCGCTCTGGCGCGTTCGCTTACTCGGCTCGGGAGCGACCTCCAGAGCGACGTGTGACTGCATCGCCTCGGCGCCTTGGGGTCGAGGTTCTTTGTCTCCCGACAGAGCCCGAATCCCCATTTCAACCCGTCCGTCCAGCTCTCTCAGAACGGCCTTCCACTCTCTCGCACGCTCCCCGAGAAGGCGGACAATCTGGTTTTCTTCGTCAAATACGCATCCGTACCGAAACGGTATGACCGTCCTTGCCGCGTGGAATCTCTGGATGACATTTTCATAAGCGAGAAGTCGAGAGACGTTCGGAGTGGTCTCTCCCGGCAAGACTCGGGAAACTGCCGCACCGAGACCGTCGCTCGTCACGACGAAAACGGGCTTCGCTCCTACGCCCGTCACCTGTCGGATGGGTTTGCGTTTTTCGCCCCGAAAGATGCAATAGACGAGGCAGCTCATCTCTCCTCGTTCTCCTCGAGAGGGGGGCAGAAACTGTAGGGAGGCCACGGACCGGTCATCTCGAAGACAAGCCCGCGCTCCGCGTGGTTTTTGTTCGCCTGCTCGATTCGCTCGCGGAATTCCGTCACGGCGCCTCGGGCCAACAAAAATGCCCAGTTCGCAACCATCTCCCTCCCGTCAACATCGCCGGATAGAACCTTCCTCTCCCGCCACTCGCAGGCATAATCGCTCAGGTCCTCCCGCATTTCTCCGCACGCCTGCCTTAGATAGGACGAAAGCCCTTTCTCCACGGCCGTGCGCATTCGCTGTTCCTGAACGTACCGGGTTCCGGGCGACAGCGACGCAAGGCGCTGTGGGCAGGCCGCGACCGCCTCCGAGAAGAGTTGCTCTTTGGCCTTTCCCCTATCTAACACCCCCTTGACTCCCCATTCCTCCTTATCCGCCACCCAATCAAGAAAGTGCAATATGGCATCGTGGTGTTTGCCTAACGTCTCGTCGAGGATTGCCAAAGAGGAAAAGATCGTTCCGAAACGGACCGGGAACACGGGGGAATAGCGCATTACCTCCTCGACAGCTTTCTCGTGCAGGCAAACCCGAGGCCCTAACCAGGACAAGTCCTGCATCCTCGCTTCCGCCGCCGACCCGGAAAAATCCTCAACCGAAATCATGCTTGCCACCGCAGCAACGTCGTGAAACGTGCGCAAGAAGAGAGGGTGCTGACCATCCACTCCCTTCCCTTCAAACGACAGCACGACATCGGGGCGGGCAAAGCAGTACAGGTACACGCCCTCGCCCGGCGGGCCTCCGGTCAAAGGTTCGGTGCAAGCACTCCCATCATGCATTCAGTTTCCGCGCACCTCCTCCAGACTGGCTTCGATGTCTTCGCTTCGGATTAGGACCTCCGCCTCCTCCCCACCTTCGCTTCCTCCTTCTTCGACGGCCCGCCGGATAGCTCTCAACGCGGCCTTGTGGCATACCGACGCGATCTCGGCGCCGCTCAATCCTTCTGTCACCGAGGCGAGCCTTGTCAGGTCCACTCCGGGCCCAACCGGTTTGGCCTGCAAATGCACCGCGAAGATTTCTTTCCGTTCTTTTTCATCGGGCATCGGGATTAGGACAATCTCATCGAATCGTCCGGGTCGGAGAACCGCCGGGTCGAGGATGTCCATTCGGCTCGTCGCCCCCAGCACGAGGACTCCTTTCAGTTCCTCCACCCCATCCAGTTCCGCCAGGAACTGGCTGAGGACTCTCTCCGAGACGTGCGAATCCAACGATCCAGCGCTGCGCGTCGGCAGAAGAGCGTCAATCTCATCGAAAAACACAATGCAGGGCGCCGCCTGCCGAGCTTTCCGAAAAACTTCCCGCACCGCCCTCTCGGATTCGCCAACGTATTTCGAAAGGAGAGCCGGACCTTTCACCGAGATGAAGTTGACCTGGCTTTCATTGGCGACAGCTTTGGCGAGCATGGTCTTGCCACAGCCGGGAGGACCCGACAGTAAAATCCCTTTAGGGGGCCGTACACCTGCCTTCTCAAACAGGTTGGCGTACTTCAGGGGCCACTCCACCGCCTCCTCCAGTCGCCTCTTGGACTGAGAGAGGCCGCCCACATCCTCCCAGCGAACATCGGGGATTTCGACAAAGACCTCCCGAATCGCCGAGGGTTCAATCTCCCGCAAAGCCGTCAGGAAATCGTCCATCCGCACCTCAAGCTTCGCCAGTTCCTCATACGGTATCCTGGCGAGGGCAAAATCAATGTCCGACATCAGCGGGCGAAGGCAATTCATGGCGGCTTCCCGGCAGAGAGCCTCGAGGTCGGCGCCCACGAAGCCGTGCGTGATCGCGGCGAGGTGTCCCATGTTCACGTCCTCCGCCAAAGGCATTCCCCGGCTGTGAATCTCCAATACCTCAAGCCTTCCGTTGCGGTCGGGAATCGGAATGGTGATCTCTCGGTCAAAACGGCCGGGGCGGCGCAGGGCTGGGTCCAGCGCATTGGGAATGTTCGTGGCTGCGATGACAATTACATTCTGGCGCTTGGTGAGCCCGTCCATCAGCGCCAGAAGCTGCGCCACAACCCGCTTCTCCACATCCCCGACGACCTGTTCCCGCCGCGGTGCGATCGCATCAATCTCGTCGAGGAAGATGATGCTCGGCCCCTTCCGGCTTGCCTCCTCGAAGATCTTCCGAAGGTGCGCCTCGCTCTCCCCATAGAACTTGTGGATGACTTCAGGACCGCTTACCGAGAAGAAGTTGGCTTCCGTCTCATGGGCGATGGCCCGCGCGATAAGCGTCTTGCCGCAACCGGGGGGGCCGTAGAGAAGGACACCCTTCGGCGGGTCAATGCCGAGCCGCTGAAAGACCTCCGGGTACCGAAGCGGCAGCTCGATCATCTCCCGGATGCGGTGAAGCTGTGGCTTGAGTCCGCCGACGTCTTCGTATGAAGGAGCGCGGGCGCGCTCGTCGGCCTGGGCCCTGCTGATGGTCAAGTCCGTAGTCGGGTTGATGACTACTGCCCCCTTGGGGGTGGTGTTTTCCACCCGGAAATCGGCGGAGTGGGTTCCGAACAGCATCGCGCGAATATGGTCGCCAGCGACGACCGGCAGACCGTCGAGGAGGCTTCCTATATACCTCAGGTCTCGCTCCGAGGGCGTAATGGTCGTCGAGGCAAGAACGACTCGCTGCGCGGGAGAAGCCTCTATCTTCTTAACCACCACGAACTCGTCCATCGCAACTCCAGCGTTCTGTCGGGTGATGCCGTCCATCTGGATGCGAGATTGACCCCGCTGGTCCTTATAGGCGGGCATGGCTTTGCCGACGGTTGGCCTCTTCCCGGCGACCTCGACGGTGTCGCCGATCTGGACGCCCAGCCTCTGAAGGTCCTCGGGGTCCATTCGCACGACGCCGCGCCCAACGTCTTTGCCGAGGGCTTCGGCAACTCTCAGCTTCAGATTTGTCTCACTACTTCCACTCATATTTGACTCTTCGCTACGCGCAACGTACGCACTTGATTTCCACGATCCCGTTGTTGCACGAAACCGTCATTTTTTCCGCGTCGAAGTTTCCCGGCAGAAGAATTTCCTTGCGGTACTTCGTGTCTCCTCTCTCGGCGGAAATGGTCAGAATGTCGTCCTTCAGGTCGAGCCGCAGATCCTCTCGTGCGACACCGGGCATTTCCGCCACGATCAGGACATGATCCTCCTCTTCGAACACGTCCACCATCGGCTCCCGAATCTCATGAACAACGGCTTCACTGGTTGTTCTATCTTTTCGGATGTTCCCGAAGGGCTCGACCTTTATTCCCTCTCCACCCAGCCCGACTTTCACGGAAAAACCGTAAACGCCCTTTATCCCTTTCTCCTCGGTCCCCCGGATTTCGCCCTTCCGGGAGAATTCCTCTCCTTTTTCCGCCAGTTCGCCGAGCTTCTCCACCAGCCCGGCAAGTCCTTTGAGAATTCCGCCGAGACCGACGTCGAATTTCATCGCGTCTTCCTTTCGGGCTTTCTTATCCTCTTTTTTGGCCATCTTCAGGTCCCTCCATCTCAATTCCGTACTTTTTTACTTTCGTGTGAATGGTTTTGTAGTCCACCTTGAGCAGCCTGGCGGCTTTCGCCTTGTTCCCGCCGGTCGCTCGAAGAGCCTGCAAGAGAATCTCTCGCTCGACCGCGATCCTGCTGCGAAGGACAACTTCTCTGAGCGACAGACCGTTCCAAGAGAATCCTTGCACCTTCGGCGACATCAAAAGGCCGTGCTCAGGGCGCCTCTCCAGCCCGAGATGCTGTTCCGTGATGATTCCGTCTGATAGAAGCACGGCTCGCCGGATTGTCGAGCGAAGCTGACGGACGTTTCCCGGCCAGTCGTGGGCGATTAACGCTTCCATCGCCGAGTCCAAAAACCCTTTCAGGTTCTTGCCCAATTCCATGTTCGTGGTGTCCAGAAACCGCCGGGCTAAGTAGGGAACGTCCTCCTTGCGCTCTCGCAGGGGCGGGACGGTTATGGTGAATTCGTTCAGGCGGAAAAAAAGGTCTCGACGGAATGAGCCGCACAAGGTCAGAGTGTGAAGGTCCTGGTTGGTCGCGACAACCAGCCGCACGTCCACCTCCACGGGTTTCGTGCCGCCAACGTGATAAACCTTCTTCTCTTGGAGGACGCGGAGTAGTTTTGCCTGCGAACCGAGCGGCATGTTCGATATCTCGTCCAGAAAGAGTGTCCCCCCTTGAGCCATCTCAAACTTCCCCCTCTTCTGAACGCTGGCTCCCGTGAAAGCTCCTTTCTCGTGCCCGAACAGTTCGCTTTCCAGCAGTGTCTCTGGAATTGCTCCGCAGTCAACGGGAACGAAGGGCCCACCGGACCGGGGGCTGCAATGATGAATCGCCCGCGCCACAAGCTCCTTGCCGGAGCCCGTCTCTCCGACGACGACTACGGCAAAATTTGACTTTGCCACCCGGTTTACCTCGTAACTGAGGCGCCCGACCGCTGCGCTGGGCCCCATCATTTCTCTCAACGGGGCGCCATCCTGGATTTGGCTGGACAGCTCTTTCAGTCTTTGCTTCAGCTCTCGCTCCGACAAGGCGCGCCGGACCACTCGAATCACCTCGTTGTGGTCGAAGGGCTTCGCAAGATAATCGTGGGCTCCCGCTCTCATCGCCTCGACGGCCCCGTGGACCGCCGCATAGGCCGTGATCATGATGACCGGAAGGTCGCGGTCTATCTCTTTGGCTCGCCTCATCACCTCCATCCCATCCATGCCCGACATCTTGACATCCACCAACAGCACATCGGGGGGTTGACGACGGACAATGCCCAGAGCCTCCTCTCCGCTTTCTGCGACCATCGGTCGAAGCCCCTCTCTTTCCATCAGATGCGAAAGGACCACGCGGATGTCCTTCTCATCGTCCACAATCAGAACACACCGGTCGTCCTTTACCATTTTCGCCCTTTCGTTGGCTCCCTGGCCGCAGTCAAGCGCACTGGCCGGCTCGGGCCTCCTAAGGTTCTGGGGCCTGCCAACGCCCGTGATGTCAACGGGCAGGCAGGGGTTTCGTGAGCGGATAGACCACTTTGATGTCTTCATCGAGCAGGCCCGCCAGCGAGTGCAGCATCCCTAAGAAAAGGATGCCTGTCTCGCTCGGTCGGAGCGTTGCGTTGATACGGTCGGCGATGTAGCGGTCTCGCCTCGCGAGGAGGGTGTCGCCCAGGCTCTTGAGATGCGAAGGCGACCCTGACTCCTCTGCCTTTTCGCCTGAGTTGACTGCCTGCTTGACCAGTTCGTATTCCTCCACAAGAAGCTCTGAAGACTCGCTGCCCATGAGAGTGGCTCCCTTATCTATCAGGCGTAGGAGAAGCCGGTGATTCCGGCTGCCCACGTTCGCCAACTCGTTGACGATCTCACCTTCTCGTCCGCAAACGGGCAGCCCGTCCTGGTAAAGGCGGATGCCTTCATAGGCAAGGTGGAGACCGTCAATTGTTCTCTCGATTTCTGCCCACATCCGCTCGATCGCGTGCACCTGGCGTCTCCACGCCGCCTCGCCGAGCTTTCGAACCGTTATCCGCCGGAGCGATTCGCTGAGGGCGCCCATGTCGCTCTGCGTATGGATAATGGGAAGGTAAATCAGCTTCCTCACAGGCGACTCCGATGCAGGACCGCATGTACCGCCGGCATCTTGCCGGCTGTGTCGGGGGCGTCCTGCCCCCGATTCCGAGAGCGAGACGCTCTCGGGACTGCCGCCGAGACGGCGGCGTTACTATGCCGTCTCTCTCTGGGCACAGACGCGATCTACCCTGGCAACTCCCTATATGGATGTGATTTCATAGACATCAATCCATAGATTCGTGGAGCGCGCTCCACTGTAGGCTCTCAGTCTGGCGCGCATGCTGCGCTTCTCCAGGCCTCGCATGACGTGCCGCCGTCTTCGCAAAGAGTGCGCTTCGCATCTCAAGGGCGACCTCCTCCTCCCGCGCCCAGGACAGCGAAAGTCTTTTGCAAGATGCCTGCCAGCGCTGGAACTGTACTTTCGGAATGGCAACCGCGCAGCCGGCGGGATTTCACGAGGGGTTTGCATATCCAGTGGACAAAGTAGCCGACAAAACAAAGCGATGGACGGATACACGGCGAATGCTCCATAGCAGAACTTCATTGGCAAACGGCAGGAAAGGCGTCGTTGGCAGGAAGGCTGCGTGAAGGCACGCAAGTCGGACAGACGCACGCGTCAGGCACGGACCGGCGAAACGATTCCAGAACCTGATCTCTCGTCTGTCGCGGAAGAATAGCCAGAAGCCGCGCCGCAAGTCAAGGTTTTTTAGCAAGTATCTTTCCTCGCAGGCGCGGTTGCATACCTGCGAACCACAAAGGCACAAAGACACTAAGAAGAAGCGGTTTTCAGTGCTTCGCGCCTTTGTGTCTTGGTGGTAAGGGCATGGAAGGTTCCTTTGACGGTGTTGTATACTGCTCGCGAAGGATGCGTAGAGCAATCCGGTTGGATGACAAACCAAGCAGTCTTCTGTCTTTTGTTCTCATGACGAAACGCGAACTCTTTTTTCAACTCATGAAGGGGCAAGGGACGCCTGTTGTCCCGTTCTTCCCGGACATCAGCGACTGGTACAAGGTCAGGCGTCTTCCCCTCGACAGGGCGCACGAGATACGAACCGGCAGTTTCATGCCGGACGATGCTCCCTTTCACAGAAACTCCTTCGGAATGCCCCCGGAATTCGCGGACTGGACATACCTCGATTTCTACCGCAACTCTGACTGGGGACTTCCGGTTCACATCTACGACTGGTGCAATTTCACTTACCGCGCCTGCGAGGAGGCCCGCCGAAAAGAGGGTGACAGAATCATTCATCAGTTCACGACGCCCCTCGGAACGATACAGCGTATTGACGGAATGGCGGCGGATGGCAGCCTCTGCCCCCTGAAGTATTTCGTGAGTTGCGATGACGATTGGAAAGTTCTGTTGTACGTCCTGGAACACACGGAGCCTATCCCGGACTACGAGCGCATCACGCAAATCCTGGACGGCATCGGCAAGTTGGGGGTGGCGGACATCGTTCTGTGGCGGTCTCCCTTTGGAAAGATTCTGACCGAATACGCCGGACTGGAAACGACAGTCTATCAGTTGGTGGACAAGCCGTCCGTGATTAGCGATCTGTTGAAGTTACAGACGCAGATGGACCTGGACGTCGTAAGGCTTGCGGCGGAAAGCCCGGCGGATATAGTCATCCTCTCCGATCACGCCGACGAGCAACTCATCAATCCCGTCTGGTATGATAAATACTGCATGCCATTCTGTCTCCGGGTCAGCGAAATTCTCCACGGAAAGGGCAAGATTTTCTCCACACATCTCGATGGCAACTTCAAAGCCCTTTTCCCTCTTGTTGCCCGGAGCGGCTTCGACCTTCTCGACGGGTGCACGCCGGCTCCCATGACAAACTACGAGGTTGAGGAATTGGAATCGGCCCTGAGCGGAGGCATGAAAGCGTATTGCGGCGTGCCCTCAATATTCTTCACGCAGAATGCAGACATCAGCGAGATTACAGCCTTCGCCGAACGCATTATCAACGCTCTTGCCGGGAAAGTAATCCTGAACATTGGCGACATTCTGCCAGCCGACGGTGACGTTCAGAAGGCGATTGAATTGGGCAGATGGGTCGCACGAATAAACCGCCGGAGACTGAATGTCAGCAACGGCACGGTTGATCCGCAGCCCACAATGCAAAGCTCCGAACAAGACCTGGAGAAGCGGAAGGAAAAGCAGTGGCAATAATCTTTGTGTCACACCGAGGAGATTATCAATGGGCGATAGGGAATTAGGCGTTTTGGTGCATGGAGCGGGATGGGTGTCGGGAGAACATATCAAGGCTTTTCAGAACAACCCTCACACGCGGGTCGTCGCGATTTCCAGCCGCAAAATGGAGAGCGTCAGGAGGCGCGCCCAACAAGCGGGACTCGAAGGTATCGGCATGTACACGGACCTCGACCGCGCTCTGAGACATGAAGGTGTGGACATCGTTTCCGTCTGCACCCCGCAGCACCTCCACGCCGAAAACACCATCCAGGCAACGGAAGCAGGAAAGCACATCGTCATTGAAAAGCCCGTGGCCAACAACATGCAGGAACTTCGCGCGATGCGCGATGCCGTGCGCAGCGCGGGGGTCAAAACGGTTGTCTCTTTCGTCCTGCGATGGAACCCGCTATTTGAGACACTGAAGTCCCTGATCGCCGATGACGCCTTCGGCAGAGTCTATTACGTCGAGGCGGATTATCAGCACCATATCGCAAGCTGGTGGACCGGCTTCGAGGACGCGAGAAAGAAGGACACCGGCGTCGGAGCTATGCTGGTGGGCGGCTGTCACGCTTTAGACGCGGCTCGCTGGTTCGCCGGGCAGGAAACTGAAGAAGCCGCTCGCGTCGTGGAAGTGTTCGCTTATCGCGGTGGATGGAGGAAGGGAACAGGGCTTGAATACAACTATCTCGCTGGCACCTGGTCTGATAACAGCCCTCCGCTGGAGTACGAAGGGCTGGAGGTGTTTCTGCTCCGATTCGCCAGCGGCGCCATCGGAAAAGTCTCCGTCAACTTCGATTGCATCATGCCTTACACGTTTCCGATCCAGATATTCGGCGATAAAGGGTCCGTCAAAGACAACCGCATCTGGTCGCACAAATTCCCCGGCCAAAAGAAGTGGATCGAGATTCCAACTATCCTTCCCGACAGCGCCGACGTCACTCATCATCCCTTTCAAGGGGAGATAGACCACTTCGTCAACTGCATCCTGAACAATCGGGAGTCGCACTGCAATCTGGAAGACGCGTATCACACGCACGAGGTCATCTTTGCCGCACAGGAATGCTATGAGACGGGAAGGCCGGTGAAGCTTCCGTAGGTGGGTCGGCCCCTGTCCGCTGACCCCGGGCCGGGACTCAGGGATTAGGGGTCGGGGTTCAGGGTCGGTCATCAGGCCCGTAAGGATGGGTCATCCTGCTCCGTCTTCTTCTGTAGCTGCGTTCACCGAATCAAAATGAAACGACCCGTTGGCGATTTCCCCACTGATTCTCAGAAACTCCTCACACATCGCCGCAATGGCTGTCGGGGCGTGCCCGGCGCCTGCCGGGTCGCTGTACCACATGGCTATGAAGCCCCCTTCCGGGCGACCGAGAAGCGACACAATTTTGCGGCAGTAGGCGCGTATCTCTTCGGGTGTGCCGCGCACCATCGTGTTCTGAATGTCAACCGGACAGAAGAAGGTTATCCTGCCCGCGAACCTTCTGCTCAGGAGCTTCACCCCCATGTTCTCCTGCTGATCCATCTGGATGACATCGAGCCCGGCTTCGATGAGATCGTCCAGAATGTCCACGATATGACCACAACTGTGGAGAAACGTGAACAACCCTGCTTCATGGCAGGCCCTGTATATCCGCTCGTAGCAAGGTTTCCATATCTCGCGCCACTTCTTCGGGGAAATCATTAACCTCTGCTGGAGGCCCCAGTCGTCGGTGAAGAAATACCCGTCCACCCCGAGACGCGCATACCGTTTGATCGCTTGGAGGTTCATCTCCACCAGGATGTCCAGTAACTCGCCCAGCTTGTCCGGCGAGTCATGAATGTCCATCCATGTGTTAGCAAGCCCCCGAAGAAAATGAACTCGCTCGTAGATAGATATTCCCCTGCCAATGATGAATTTATCTTTGAAAGCTTTGCGCACCCCTCCGAGGTGCTCCCAGCGACACGGGGCATTCACATCCGGCACGACCAGCCTGACCAGGTCCGACAAATCTTTGAGCGGGAATTCTTTCACCTCGCCCAGGTTTGAAATGCCTATGTTCCCCCACAAGGCCCCCCATTCATCCCTGCCTTCTCTCGGCCTGGCATCCGGAGAAGGAGACATAGCCACCCAGGCGAGATCCGACCCGTATTCGTCCGGGAGGTCTATTGCCAGCCTGCCTGGGTTCTGAAACGTTATCGTGCGGGCTACAACTTCTCTTGCGCTGGTCATCGAACGCAGCTTTCGCCTCCTCCATCGAACATTGTTGCTCTGCTTCGCACGGTCAACGGCGCCCGGCACTTCTGAAGCTGCGCTCCAAAAAACAAAGCGGGAGCTTTCGCTCCCACACTCCAAACCCGCAGGGCACCTTTCTGACCGTCATTGGCGCCGAGCGCATTTCGGCCCATGGCAGATGTTCGCCGTCCAACAGGAGACTTTCGGTGAAAAGCATTCCTCATTGGTTTCCCTTACGCTCCTCTTTCAACTCGTTGAGAGTGGCGGCATACGAGGGATTCTGGGGGTCGAGGCGAATGGCGGCGTTGAGGTCGTCCATGGCTTTGGGGCGGTCGCCCAGGGAGCGCAAGATGGTCGCTCGGAGATAATAGGCTTGGGCATTCACAGGCTGAAGCTCGACGAGGCGAGAGATGTCCGCGAGAGCCTCCTTGCGGCGACCGAGTCGCAGGGAAAGCATCGCTCGTCTGTGAAATGCATCAGCGAGCGAGCCGTCTGCCTGGATGGCGGCGGTGTAATCGGCGAGGGCTTTGTCCGGGTCGTTAAAGGCGACTTCATTGAGCGCTCCTCTTCTCAGGTAAGGGGCGGCGAAATGGGGATCGAGCGCGACCGCGGCGGTGTAGTCCTTCGCGGCGGCGACTTTCTGGTCGAGTTTTTCCAGACACATTCCCCGCCGGAAATGCGTGTCGGCATTATCCGGCACAAGGTCAATCAGGCGCGAATATGCCGAGACGGCGGTGGCGAAGTCCTCCGCCTTCTCAGAAACTTCCGCCTGCATAGTGAGGTAGTCGTGAGCGGTAGGGTTGAGCTCGACCGCCTTTTTGAGGTCTGCGAGGGCTTCCTGCGTTTTTCCGAGAGATTGATAAATCACCGCCCGGCGGTAGTGTGCCTCGGCAGCCTGTGGGTCGAGCTGGACGGCTCTGGCAAGGTCCTTGAGGGCTTCCTCTGTCTGTCCCATCTCCTCCCGGAGAGCCGCCCGGGCGAGGAAAATCGGCGGCGAGTCCCCCTGGAGAGAAATCGCCTGGGCATAGTCCTGGAGCGCTTCTGCGAACTGCCGGGCTTTCCGACGAGCCGCTGCCCGCGACAGATAAAAACGAGGATTTCGCGCATCAAGTTGGATCGCTTTCGTGAAGTCCGAAACGGCGCCGGCATAGTCCTCGGCTTCCACTCGCGCAATCCCCCTCTCGTGGTAGGCAGCCGGATCGTTCGGGCGAAGGGATATAACAGACGAGTAATCTCTCTCTGCGGAAGGGAAGTCCCTCGCTCTCAGGAAGAGGTCCGCTCTATCTTGATAGGCTTCCACGTAACGGTTGTCCAGCCGCAGGGCAGCGCTGAAATCTTGGTAAGCGAGGGCATGGCGATTCAGAGCGGCGTTCAGAACTCCCTGCGCGTAGTGGAGTTCCGGCAGACCGGGCGAAAGCTCGATAGTCGGGGCGACCCGGTCAAGAGCGGCCCGGAGCTCCTTTTCGTCGCTGCTTGTCCTTGCCAGGGTGACGGATTGTGCAGCGAGCCTCCGGGCGGATTCCGCACGGGCATCCTTCAGCTCTCGCTGATACGCGGCTTCCAGCTCCTTCAGCTTTTCTGGCTCGAGGACGTCCTCCCTGCGCACCCATCCGCGGATGATCTGCCCTTCCCGAGCATAGGCGCCATAGACCCAGCCCGCTCGAAATCTCTCCGCAACGAAGAGGTCGCCTGCCGTGGCCGTGTGCAGGACGCGATCTCCCTGCCGGATGGCTGACCCCTCTTTCAGCGTCACCTCCACAGCAGACGCCGAAGCCACCGTGAGGAACAAAACAAGCCACATCAGCGGAAACGCCGCACAAACTTTCATGAAGACTGCCTCCAGAAGAATGTCAGCCGAACTGACGGCACAGGAGCGATACGATTCTCCTCTCCCGTGAGAATATCGCCCATGGAGCGGCGCCTTGTCAACAACGCCGGACGCCGCAGCGCGTTCCTGGGCGGACTCGGAGACCGGCCTTCACAAAGGTTCCTGTTGACAGGCTATTTCTCATTCCGTACGGTTTCTCCTCGACATTCGAAGACGAAAGGAGACTGTGCATGAAGAAGTCAAGGATTGCGATAGGAATCACGGCGCTTGTGTTGTGCTGCTTCTCCGGCTTCTCGGCAGAAGGCGGCGAGAGCTACCAATTCGTCGCGAAATGGGATTATGGCACCGAACCGTTCAATCAGCCTACTGGGATCGCGGTTGACTTATCGGGAAACGTCCTCGTTGCGGATTCCAAGCACGATATCATTCAAGCGTTTGATTCTTCGGGCAAGTTTCTCTGGAAATTGGGCGAGTACGGCCACGGGGACGGGCAGTTCGCCCAACCGGAAGACCTCGCACTGGATTCCCAGGGGAACATGTACGTTGCCGACAGCAACAACAACCGCATTCAGAAATTCGATTCGTCGCGGAGATTTCTTACCAAATGGGGCTCTTACAGTCTCGGGGGACCGCACGGCACATTCGGCTTTCCCGGCTCGGTTGCGGTGGATTCGAGCGGCAACGTCATCGTGGCGGATTCTGGCAACCACAGGATTCAGAAATTCGACTCCTCGGGCCGGTTCCTCCTCAGGTGGGGTCGCAAGGGAGAACAGGACGGCGGATTGGGCTGGCCCTGTGGGATCGCTGTGGACTCAAAGGGGAATGTCTTCTTGGCTGACACGGACAACCACCGGGTTCAGGTGTTCGACTCCGAAGGGAACTACCTTCGCAAGTGGGGCAAAAATGGAATGGGCGAGGGAGAATTCGTGAAGCCGCACGGCATTACAGTGGACTCAAACGGGAAAGTGTACGTCGCGGACACGGAGAATTGCAGGATTCAAGTGTTCGACTCTCTTGGAACGTTTCTGTCCAAGTGGGGGTCGCGCGGAAAAGGCGATGGGGAGTTCAATAAACCGCAAGACGTGGCGGTGGACACAAAGGGCAACGTGTACGTCGCTGATACCGGTAATAACCAAGTGCAGAAGTTCAGGCCCGGCGGGAAGAAAGCCGTCGAGGCGAGAACCGAACCGCGTCGCTCTGAAGAAAAGAAACCTCCGAAGACAACGAAACTGACCGTCGAGAACGTTGTCATACTGAAGGAGCTTGGGCTTGACGAGGAGACGATTCTTCAGAAGCTCAGCGACACGGGCACATCGTTCTCTGCACAAGAAATCGAGCAACTCAAGGAGGCGGGATTCAGCGACGAATTCCTTTCAAAGGCTCAGAAGCCAGCGCGACCCGCGAAGAAGCCGAAGCCGGCGGCGGAGAAAGGGCTTGTAGGTTCCTGGCACTTGAAATCGGCGGGCTTAACGGTGGATTTGGTCCTCGGAGGAGACGGGACGTTCAGTTGGCATTACGTAGGCCCCGACGAAACGGAAGACCTGAAAGGCGCCTGGAGGAAGGTGGATGACTCGACGATTGAAGTTCAGGAAGAAGGTGATCCCACGAAGAGCCTGATGCCCTGCAAGCTCATTGATGCCGACACGTTGCAGATTACGGTGGAAGGTGTCATCCTGCAATTCAACCGGGGGAAATAGGAGGCAAGTAACAGGTCTCGTCCATAGAAATCGTCGCGGCCACGACGTCGCGCATCCCGCCTGGCCGGTCGGCTGTTAGAGGACAACGCGCTGGAAAGGAGAAGTGCATGCCATCAATGCGAAATGCGATACCCGGTGCCCTGTTGTATGCGGGTTTGATCTTCCTCTGTTTTCCGGGGGCGGAGAGTGCGATTTCTTATTCCTTCACAGGGAAATGGTATTCTTCGTCCGGAACGCCGATGTACCCCACGGGGGTCGCGGTGGATTCCAAGGGGAATGTCTTTGTTACGGACCTGAATACCCATAGCGTGCACAGGTTCAAATCAGATGGGAAGCTCCTGTTCAAATGGGGCGCCCAGGGATCCCGTGACGGGGAGTTCGATAAGCCGGCGTGTGTGGCAGTTGATTTGAAGGGAAATGTTTACGTCGTGGACTCTGCCAACCACCGGATTCAAAAGTTTGACTCGGCCGGCGGGTTTCTGGGCAAGTGGGGTTCCCACGGGTCCGGTGACGGAGAGTTCGACGAGCCATCGGGCGCGGCTGTGGATTCAACGGGGAACGTCTATGTGGCAGACCGCTACAACGACAGGATCCAGAAATTTGATTCGCAGGGGAGGTTCCTGATGAAGTTCGGGAAGAAAGGTCGCGGTGACGGGGAACTTGCGTCTCCGCATGACGTGGCGGTTGATTCGGCAGGAAACGTGTACGTGGCGGACTATGGTGCCGACAGAATCCAAAAGTTCGATTCGCAGGGTAAGTTCCGGCTGAAGTGGGGTTCCCGCGGTACAGGTGACGGGCAGTTCCGCGACCCGAACGGCGTCACCGTAGATGCGGAGGGGAATGTGTTTGTTGCCGACATGGGCAATAGCCGGATTCAGATGTTCGATTCGCAAGGACAACTGCTGACGAAGTGGGGAACGAAAGGTTCCGGCGATGGGGAGTTCGACTGGCCTCACGATGTGGCAGTGGCTTCCGATGGAACGGTCCTTGTAGCCGACGGACACAACACCCGGATACAGAAGTTCAGGCGGGCGGGGCAGAAGAAGACGGGGGAGCGGAAAGGGCTGACAATCGAGAACATTGTTCTGTTAAAGGAGTTGGGCATAGGTGACGACGCCATTCTGGAAAAGATAACGTCATCCGGCACAATGCTCTCAGCGGACGAAATCGGGCAGCTCGAGAAGGCTGGATTCAGCGAGGGCTTCCTTTCAAAGGTTCAGAAGCCAGCGGAGTCCGAGAAGGACAGGCTCAAGCTGATCTCAGGGCTCGTTCTTCTGAAAAGGCTGGGCGTCTCAGAAGACGTGATTCTGCAAAAGGTCGAGGAAAGGGGGATCGCGTTCTTGCCGGGAGACGCAATACTTCTGGAGAGAGGGGATTTCAGCGACGAGTTTATCCGCAAGGTCTGCCCGGAATGGGTGAGGGGGGAGAAGCCCAAAGAGGACAAGAAGCAAGAGAAGAAGCCAGCCGAAGAGGGCCTGGCGGGGACCTGGAAGATGAAGGCGAAGGAGGCGGAGATAAAACTCGTCCTCGCCAGCGACGGGAACTTCCATTGGCACTCTGAGTCAGGAAAAGACGTTATGGACTTCAAGGGCGCCTGGAAAAAGGTGGACGACGAGTCCATCTCCATGAAGGCGGAAGGCAATCCGTTGAGCAACCTCGTCCCATGCAAGCTTGTGGACGCCGACACGCTTGAGATAGAGTTACAGGGCATTACTCTTCAGTTCAAACGAGAGGAAGAATAGGAGAAACCCGACTCGGCCGAAGAATACGATACTGTGGAGAGCATATCTGACTTCTTCGGCGTCTCCTTAGATTGAGCGAGCGCGACGCGACGACAAAAGAGACCTCTCGCGCTTTGCGCGAGGGGGAGTCAGCAAGCACTCGACCCTGTGGCTTGAACCTTCGTGCCCTCCGTGTCCTTCGTGGTGAATATACGCCCCGGTGTGACCACGAGGAGCATGAAGACCACAGAGATAGACGAAAAGTGCGACGCCTCGCCCCCTGCCATGATAGCCCGTCGTCTTCGACAGTTCGCCCTTGGAGCTTACTTCTCTTCTGACTCTGCGGACGACGGAGGCCGCTTTCGGCTGGCGCGCTTCTCCTCCTTTGGCGGGGCTTTCGTCTCGCCTTTCTCCCCGCCGGTGGCGGGGCTTCCCTTGAGCTTTGACCAATCCATGGCTTCCGTTTCCAGAGGGATTTCCTCAACATCCTTAAGGGAGACAAACGCCCGGTAACCGGAGACACCGAAAAAGACCAGCGGAATCGAAAGCGGAATCGTAGCGAAGACGAGGAACACAAAGGAGAAAATCCAGCCGCCCACCTTGTGGCTTGTCTTAGCAGTTGCCCCGCCAGCCAATCCCCGTTTCAGAATGCTTTTCAAGTCTGGCTTGGCGGCTTTCGCAGGGGCCTCCACTTCTAAGAATGGCCGGGTGGGGTTGCTCATCCCGAATCCGCGAGGAGCCGTCCCGGAAATCCCCGGCACTCCCGCCACATAGTCAAACAGGCGAGAGCCGTGAAGAGTGACCTTGTTGTTGCCCATCGTGCGCGAGCTGTGCGCCGCCGTCACGGCAAAGCCAGCGAACACGATGCGATACAAAACCAGACACAATACAGCAGCTATCCCAAGACGTCCGAGAAAATGCGCCACATGCGTCTTGATGAAACGCGAAGACTCTTTGTAACAGGCCGTGCCATTCGCTCGATTGACCGACAGGGCGGCAGGGAAAACGAAGCTCACCAGAAAGAGTTTCATCAGGGTCAGAATCGCCAGCACGCCCGCCGCCAGCGGAACGACAGAGATGATTGCCCAGAGGATGGGGCCAGCTTTCGGTATGGCTCCGAGGAGGCCGGCCAGCCAGATAATCGCAACAGAACAGATGAAGACAAGAATTGGTTTCAGGGTGCCAAGGACAACAGGCCCGATGTTCTTCGCAATGAGCGCCCAGCCACTGGCGACACCGATCCGTTCATTTCGGGATTCCGCGTGAGCCATGGCCACTGCGGAACACATCGCCGCCAGCACCACGTACGCGAAGATGACGCCGCCCGCCCTCTGAACGATCCAGCTTAACCAGTGAAGTCCCTCTGCCTTGATCATCCCGCCCAACCAGAAAGAAACGATGGCTATCGCAATGCCCACTACAAGGCCGAGAGCCACCACGATAATCTTCCCCGGTTTGAGGGTCAGATTCAGAGCGCTCGTGAAGTCCTGAGGAAGCGAGGCATCGTTTTTCGCCATGGTCGTAGCTCCTCCGTAAAAAGTGACGCGTGGTTGTGATATGGGGGGGCTTCGCGCGTCCTCGGGTCGCCTGCCTTGAGAACGCACCCCCCCCGGCTTGCTGATGTTCCAAAACATATCCCCCCTGCCGACCAGAAGTCAAGCGAATTAGACAGGGGGTGCGATGCCTCGCTCTCTGGCGTTTGGTCTTGACAGTGTGGAGTCGGTGTGGTAATTCTATACGCCTTCGTCGCAAAAAGGATGACGTTGAGGCGCGTCAGGCATTGTCTGCGCATCGTAACCTATTGGCAAACAATGTGATGCAAGAAACACGGTACAAGAATACAATCAATCTTCCTAGGACGAACTTCGCTATGAAGGCGAATCTCCCGGTGAAGGAGAAGGAGATTCTGAAGTTCTGGGATGAACTTGGTCTCTATTCGCGAATTCAGGAGAAGAACGCCGGGGGCGAGTGGTATCTTCTTCACGATGGGCCGCCCTATGCCAACGGGGACATTCACATGGGCACGGCCCTGAACAAGACCCTGAAGGATTTCGTAGTCAAATACAAGTCCATGAGGGGCTACCGATGCCCATTTGTTCCGGGGTGGGACTGTCACGGTCTTCCGATCGAGCACAGGCTTTTGCGGGAATTGCACAAGACCAAGCACGACGTCGAGGTCCTGGACTTCCGGAGAAAGGCAAAGGAATTCGCCCTTAAATGGCTGGGGGTTCAGAGGGAGCAGTTCAAGAGGCTCGGCGTCTTGGGGGAGTGGGACAAGCCGTATGTGACGATGGACCCAGCTTACGAGGCGAAGGAGATCGAGGGTTTCGCCCGGCTTTATGCGGACGGGTACATTTACCGGGGGCTGAAGCCGGTTCACTGGTGCATTGTGTGCGAGACAGCTCTGGCGGAGGCGGAGCTGGAGTATCACGACAAGGAATCGCCCTCCATCTACGTCAGGTTCAAGGCTGACGAGCGGGTCAATAGGCTTTTCGGCGTGGAGAACGCCTCCATTGTCATCTGGACGACGACCCCGTGGACTCTTCCGGCGAACCTGGCGGTTGCGGTTCACCCGGATTTCCAGTACAGCGCGGTCCGCGTGAATCATGGGCAAGATGCCCATGCCACCTCACTTGTTCTGGCCTCGGAGACCCTCCCCAGGCTGAAAGATGAACTTGGGTGGGAGGATTACGAAGTTGTTGCAACGGTCAATGGTGCACAATTAGAGGGAATGAACTGCGACCACCCGCTGGCGGACCGAAAATCTCGGGTGATTCTTGCAGATTTCGTGACCTTGGACCAGGGAACGGGTTGCGTACACACGGCTCCCGGTCACGGACAGGAAGACTACGAAATAGCGGGGAAGTACAATCTGGAGATTTACTCGCCCGTGGATGAACGGGGGCGCTTTACCCCTGAGGTGAGAGATTTTGCGGGGAAACAGGTTTTCGAGGCGAACGATTTGATCGTTCAGCACCTCCGCAGCCGAGGTCTCCTGCTCGAGGCGACGAAGGTGACGCATTCGTATCCGCACTGCTGGCGCTGCAAGAGCCCGGTGATTTTCCGGGCGACGCGGCAGTGGTTTATCAATGTGAACCACAACAACCTGCGGCGCAGGACATTGGAGCTGGTCAAGCAGGTGCGGTGGGTGCCGGCATTCACTGAGAAAAGGTTTTTGGCGACGGTTGAGGGGCGCCCCGACTGGTGTCTTTCCCGGCAGAGGTTGTGGGGTGTGCCAATCCCCGTCTTCTATTGCACGAACTGCCACAGCCCGTTTCTAACCCCGGAAGCGGCTGACCATCTGGTTGCCCTGGTTCGCAAGCATGGCGTGGACATCTGGTTTGAGAAAGACGTAAAGGAACTGGTTCCGCCGGGGGCGAAGTGCACTGGCTGCGGCGGGGGTGAATTCGAGAAGGAGACAGCGATTCTTGACGTCTGGTTCGACTCGGGGACAAGCCACCAGGGGGTCCTGACGCAGAGAAACGACCAGAAGTATCCTGCGGAACTGTACCTGGAAGGGAGCGACCAGCACAGGGGATGGTTTCAATCGTCCATGCTCACAGCGGTTGCCCTGACAAACTCCCCGCCGTTCCGGGAGGTCATCACGACGGGTTGGACTCTCGACGAGCAAAGGGAAAAGGAGTCGAAGTCAAAGGGAAACATTACCAACCCGCTGGAGATTGTGCAGAAGTACGGAGCGGACGTTCTTCGGTTGTGGGTGTCTTCGGTGGATTATTCGTCGGACATGGTGGTGGGAATGCCCATCTTCGAGCAGATGGCGGATGCCTATCGAAAGATTCGCAACACCTTGAGGTTTTTGCTCGGAAACCTCTACGACTTCGATGAGGAAAAGGATGCCGTTGCCCGGGAGGAGATGCCGGAGGTTGACCGGTGGGCGCTTTCGAGGGCGCAGTGGCTTCTCGATGAGGTGACAAGAGCCCTTGAGGACTTTGAATTCTACAGGGCGTACCGGCGAATCCACACGTTCTGCACGGTTGACCTGAGCTCGTTCTACCTCGACATTTTAAAGGACAGACTCTATACAGCAGGCCCTTCCTCAAGAGAGAGGCGGTCGAGCCAGACGGTTTTTGCGAGAACCCTGCGGCTGCTTGACCTGATGCTGGCGCCGATACTGTCTTTCACTGCGGAGGAGGTGTGGGCGAATATTCGGCGGAAGAATGACCCGCAGAGCGTGCACTTGGCCTCCTGGCCGGAACTGGACGACTCGGCGAGGGATAGAGACCTGGACGAACGCTACGAACGGCTCAACAGAGTTCGCTCGGAGGTCGCGAAGGTGATTGAGCGGGAGAGGGCACAGGGAACCATCGGAAACTCCCTCGAGGCGAAACTCGTGTTGTACTGTGCGGACGAAGAGCTCCTTGATTTCCTCAGCAGTTTTGGCAGGAACCTGCAAATGCTTTTCATCGTTTCGTCAGTGGAGGTGGTGAACCTGGGGCAAAAGGAGCCGCCGGCGGAGGCGAAGGCTACGGAAATTGAGGGTTTGTTTATCGGGATCGGCGAGGCCCCGGGGCGGAAGTGCAGCCGGTGTTGGAAATACAGTGAGACGGTTGGCGAGTCCGTGCATCACCCGGAGATGTGCGGGGATTGCGTGAAGGTCTTGGTGACCTATTTTGGCGAAGAGGCTTGAGGGAGCGGCTCCTCGGCCTCGCGTGCAAGGAGGTTTTGTATTCGGTGATAGAGGAGGCGAGAGTTCATGGATAAAAGGACACGCGAGAAGTTTAAGAAATTGCTGCTTGCGATGAGAGAGGAACTGACGGGGGGAATCGTTCGTCATTCGGAAGACACTCTCTCCAGTTCGCAGCGTGATTCTTCGGGGGACCTCTCGGGCTACTCAATGCACATGGCGGATATGGGGAGCGACACGTTTCAACGCGACCTGGAGTTGGGGCTTGTCACGAGGGAACACGAGATGCTCTACAAGATAGATGAAGCGCTGCGAATGATCGAGGAGGGCACGTATGGGAAGTGCGAGATATGCGGGCAGGCGATTCCAGAATCTCGCTTACAGGCGGTCCCTTTCGCGAAGTTGTGCGTGCCGTGTCAGGAAAAAGACGAAGTCAGGAAGTAAATGTCCCTCATTATTTCTGCCCTTATCGTGATCCTCGCGGACCAGGTTCTGAAATATGCGGCTTTTGAGTTCCTGGATGGGCCCAAAGTTGTCCTGGGGTTTCTGAGGCTCTCTCAAGTGACAAACCGAGGAGTAGCTTTCGGAATCGGGAGCGACATTGAGTCGGCCCCCTGGGGGAGATACTTTTTCTTGCTGCTGTCCTTGGTGATCGTTATAGCGCTGTTGACTCTGTTCGCCCGATATTGCAGGACGCGTTTGTGGGCGAGGATTTCCCTGGGGTTGATCGTAGGCGGCGCCATCAGCAACCTCGCTGACCGCCTCATGTTCGGCTACGTGCGAGATTTCATTGACCTGAGGTTCTGGCCGACCTTCAACGGAGCAGACCTTGCGATTTGCGCGGGCGTTGTGCTATTGATAGCAGGGATGCTAAAGGAAGAGAGCGGCCGAAAGGCCCCCGTGAGCCCGCCGCCGCCAAACCCGAAACTCTGAACCCTAAACCCGCAGGACGTAGGCAGGGTATGGGGTGTAGCGTGTGGGGTATAGGGTCGGACAGTTCGCGCCGCCAAACCCGAAACTCTGAACCCTAACCCCCAATTCTCAGGAGAACCCACCGCATGGACCGCATAGCGTTCCGGATACCGCTTCCATTCCCGCCCCACCACTTTGACATCGCCTGGTATGGAATCATGATTGCGGTGGGGTCCCTTTTCGCTGTGCTGACGGCGGTTTCCCGCGCCAAGCAGTCCGGGGAAAAACCGGAAAACGTTCTTGACCTGGCTTTGTGGGTTCTCATTGCCGGCTTGCTCGGTGCAAGAGTCTTCTTTTTGATTTCGGATATGGACTGGACAGGACAGAGCACCTCCTTGTTCGGTGTGATTAAGGCGTTCTTTCAATTTCGGCAAGGGGGTCTGGTTTTCTACGGCGGTCTGCTGTTGGCGATTCCCGTGGGAATCCTGTATCTCAAGGTGAGAAAACTGGCTGTTTGGAAGTACGCGGACATCGCGGCTCCGTCCATCGCACTGGGAGAAGCCTTCGCTCGCGTTGGGTGCTACCTGAACACATGCTGCTTCGGGAAACCGTGCCCGCTGAATTTTCCCATTCCTGTGACGTTTCCGGAAGGGAGCTTTCCCGAGACTTTCTACCACAAAGCCAATATTCCCCTTTACCCGACACAATTCATCTCATCCATCAACGCTCTGATTCTCTTCGCGGTGTTCTCGATTCTGCACCGCCGAAAGAAGTTTGACGGGCAGATATTCTGGTTGTTTTGTGCAGCGTATGCGGTAACCCGATTCCTGATCGAGTTCCTGCGAGGGGATAATCAGCCTGTCTTTTTCAAAACCCTCACCGTATCGCAGGGAGTCAGTCTCCTCCTTCTCCCCGCCTCTTTGGTCATGTATTTCATCCTCAGGGCAAAGGCCAGGCGGACCCGCGCCACCCCCCAATAGGCACGCTCTTTCGGTGTCTTCCACTCAAGGGTGTGGCCTCATTTCAGTGGCACTGGCTGGCCACATGTCTCGGATAGGAAGGGCTGTCCTCCTCAAGACCAGCCACTATGCTGCCCTCTCCCTGGCCGCCGGGGCGCGCGAGGCGGCGTTGGCGGCAGCGGCATTCCCAGGGCGTTGCCCCGCCCAGGGCAAGACCCGCTGGGGCTTATTGCATCGTTACGAGGTCAGGGTCAGCGCGAGACAGGTAAGGTCGCGACCCATTTCAGCCAGTCGGGCTGGACTTTGTCGAGGGATTTGCCCAAGAGTTTTTCGAGGGTCCTGGCGCCGGTGGGATCGTCTTTGTGGTTGGCTCGGAACTCCTTGTAGAACTTCTCGAGCAAGCCAAGCTCCTGCATGTACATGCAGAAATATCGCGCTTCCGCGTAATGGGCGCCTTTCTCATCCTGGTAGAATTCGTGTCGGGTTGTGGAGACGAGCTTTCGGAGTCCGGTGAGGCGCTTGTCCGCGATTGCCTTTCGCAGAATCGGCAGCCGCCAATTGACCAGCCCCTTCAATCCATGTTCGGTGAACATGCACTGCTCGAAGAGGGAACCGAGTCCCTCGTTGAACCATGCGGGGACTTGGGGGAAATCGGATTCGATGAGGGCGTGGGTCATCTCGTGGACGAGGGTGCCGGTGCCCGTGCCGATATTCATGATGAGGCTGCGATCCCGACTGCTGTAATAGCCGTAGGGCGTTTCCGGCTCGTCGCCGAAGAGCTTTTTGGCGTAGGCGCGGTAGGTTCGGTCATCCTTGAAAAGGTAAACCCGAAGGATATGGCTGGGTTTGACCGTGAAAAACTGCCGATAGAAGGCGTCGTAGGACTCCAGAATGGTGCCGGTTTTGATTTGGGTGAAATCGGCCCTGGATATGTTGCCAGCGACGACGAACGGTTTCTCGAGCTCGACGATGAAACCGTCGCCGAGCGTTTTTCTGATTCTCTCCGCATCGCGGGCCAACTCTTCCTCAGTAGCCGGGCGGCGTTCGGTGGGGTCGCGTTTCTCCTCGGAGCAGGAAGTCGAAGCAAGAGCGCAAACGAGCGCCGCGAAACTCAGGACACGTGAGAATGCGTCGTTTCGGTTGGGTCTGGGCATATTTTCCTCCTAGCGTTTTCCTCGGAAGATTAGACAGACAGAACGCAGGTTTGTTCAACGCGAGCCGACGATTTCACCCCCCGTGCGTCGGTGGTCGAGCGTATTGCGGCTGTTACGGGGCAAGGAACATCACGCGAGGGGTGTGGCTACATTTGAGTGGTTCGTCCCAACACGCCCAAGCTCATCTCTCGCCTTCTCCATGATCCCCTGAGGTGGCATGGGCATCCCTGGCCGAGCACGCCCTCCGGCCTCGGTACGCCAGGACAGTCGGTTTCCCACCAGGGGCCGCCGATCGAGCCCACGGGCAGGCTTGCCCATGATGAATCATGGGTCCCGCCGAAAGCGGGATGCCACGCCCTCCCCGCCGGGCTTTAGCCCCGCCCGAGGCGGGGTTAGCCACAGGCTTTAGTCCGTGGCATTGTGACATCCATAGCCCCTCGTACGTAGCCACACCCAGGACAATTGGCTTGATGTTGCTGCGGACCTGCCCTATGATTCATTCGCGCACTCCAGAGAGGAGATGACCGGTCGGCATATCAAATAATCGGAGGCGGAAAGAAATGGTTTGGCGAGGAGTGATTGACAAATATCGTAAGTATCTTCCAATTGGACGAAACGCGGAGGTCGTGACGCTCAATGAGGGGAACACGCCCCTCGTCCACGCCACGAAAATCAGCAGGGAGGTCGGCAGCAACCTCGATGTCTATCTGAAATACGAAGGCTCGCATCCTACCGGCTCTTTCAAGGACCGCGGGATGACGGTCGCCGTGACGAAAGCCGTCGAGGAAGGCTGCAAGGCGACGATATGCGCTTCCACAGGGAACACATCAGCCTCCGCAGCCGCCTATTCTGCCCGAGCCGGAATCAAGAGCATCGTCATCATTCCAAAGGGACGCATCGCCTTGGGCAAGCGAGCACAGGCGATGATTTACGGCGCCCTCGTCATCGAAATCGAGGGGAATTTCGACGATGCGCTGCGTATCGTGCGGGAGATCGGCGAGAAGTATCCAGTCACCATCGTCAACTCCATCAACCCCTACCGCCTCCAGGGACAGAAGACCGGCGCCTTCGAGGTATGCGATCAGCTCGGCGGAAAGGCGCCGGATTATCACGCTCTCCCCGTCGGCAACGCCGGAAACATCACGGCCTACTGGATGGGCTATCCGGAATACAAAGCTGCGGGAAAGGTCCCGTCCACACCCGTGATGCTCGGCTTTCAGGCGGAAGGCGCCGCTCCCATCGTTCGCGGGCATCCCATTCAGAATCCTGAGACCGTCGCGACGGCCATTCGCATCGGCAATCCTGCCAGTTGGAAGCAAGCCGTCAACGCCGCGAACGAGTCCGGCGGCCTCATCACCGCCGTCACCGACGAGGAGATTCTCACTGCACAGAAGATGATTGCGTCTCTCGAAGGCATCTTCTGCGAGCCAGCATCCGCGGCTTCTGTCGCGGGGATTCTCAAGTTGTCGAGGACAAGCTATTTCAACTCCGGCGAGAAAAAGACCGTCGTCTGCACCCTCACCGGCAACGGATTGAAAGACCCAAACATCGTCGAACGACAAGCGCAGGCACCGACCATCCTCCCCGCCGACACGCAGAAGGTCGTCGAGTTCATCGGCCTTTGACCGGTGGGGTACTAACCGGTGAGGTCGCAGAGAACGCGGAGGAAATTGGTGGCACCAGCGTTCCCCTCTGCACCGATGACGGGTCGCCCGCCTTGGCCACCCTGCCAGTGCGTCAGGCCGCTTCTACCGCATCGAGAAGTTGCCGTAAGTGTCAACAACGGGGATAATTTGACCACAGTGCATCATGAGAGAATGCTATTCCTTATCTCCCCGGTGAGTTCCCCTCTCCATGGACGCCCTACCACTTCTCCCCGCCCGTGAGTGAGCGTTTGCGCGTCTGATGAGTTTCTCCTTAACATCTCATGTTGCCGTTGGGAAACTTCTGCCGGTGTGTGAAATGGCGACGGTATGTGTGTGTATCTGCCACCCGCAGAATGGGTTCTGAAGAATAGGGCTGACCTGGTGCAGTTCTTGCACGCTCGACCGCCTGGTGGGAGAGGGTTCCGCGCTCGCTCTGCCCGGAGCGCTGGCGGAGGAGTAGTGAGGATTGCCACCACATGAATATCTGCACAGAGATGCATCGTCGGAACATCGCTGGCGTTGACCCCATCGAGAGCAACCATTCCCCCATCGTGATGATGACGAGTTGGCCGCCTCGCCTTTGTGGAATCGCGACGTTTGCGGAGGAGGCGGTGGAGTTCCTCACACGGCGACTTCCCGACAAGCCCATCCACATCATCTCCCACACCGATGGGGAGGCCCTGCCCGGGCAGGGCGTAAATGTCCATCCTTTGATAGACCTGTCACGAGAGGACTGGCACGTCCCGGTTGCGGAGAGAATCAAAGAGCTTTCTCCGGCGGTCGTGCACATCCAGCACGAGTACGGACTCTACAACTACGACGGAGACAACAACGCGGGCTTTCTCCGCCTCTTAGAGAGCATCCGGGAGTTTCCGATTGTTGTGGAGCCCCATACGATCCACGGGCGACCGCGAGACCACGAGATGGAGTTCATTCGTTCGCTGTGCGACCTGGCGGATGTGGTGATTCTCAAATGCTCCTACCATCCGTGGCGGCTGCGGTGGAGCTTCGAGGAGCGTGGCTGGGAGATGCCGTCCAATTTCGTCGTCATCCCGCATGGGGCGCGTCCGGACAAAGGGTGGCCGCCGGAGCAAATCCCCCAAATCAAGAGAGAGCTGGGGTTGCGTGATGGGGATTTCTCGTCCCATCGCGTAGTCGGGCTTCTGGGGTGGATCCAGAACAATAAGCGATGGGACATGCTGACATCCATCTGGGAAGACGCGGCAAAGGAAATCCGGCAAAGGACGGGACAGGAATGGTATCTCCTCGCCGGGGGAGCGATGAGAGACCCGGCTCATCGCGATGCCTACGAGATGTATCGCAGGCAGATTAACGAGCTTCAGCGAAAAGGATTAGCGCATTACATTGAGTTCATCCCACGGGGAGACCTGTACTATAAGGCAATGGCGGTGTGCGACCTTGTCGTCCTGCCCTCGATTGACGAGACCCAGTCCGGCACCCTGGCGCGAATCATCTCCCTGAAGAAACCGTACATCACCACCGCTCCCCTCGAGGGATTGACCTCCCAGACCATCGAGAGCGACGGAGGACTCCTCTTCACGAACAAACGAATGCTCCGCGAGAAGGTCGTTCAGCTCGCCTGCGACGAAGCGCTCCGGACGAAGCTCAGCGACAACCTCCACGATTATCTCTTGAAGGAAGTTTCGTGGGAGGTGGTCGCCAACCGCTACGTGGAGGCGTATGAGATCGCTCGCACGGCGAAACGGAACGACGAGCGGGTGGCGCTGCCTCTCGACGTTTGACGGGGACTCACCGCAGAGGGCGCGGAGAGGCAAGGGAGAGGAGAAGTAACGCAAAGGCGCCAAGGCGCAAAGGATGCACGAATTTCTCCTCTTTGCGTTCTTTGCCTGCCCGGTCACGTTGCTGTGCAGTGCCGGCCCCACGGCAGCTTGAGGCCCCAGGCAAGGCCTGCGCCCGACTGCGGCCAGGGCGGCTTCGCAAGAGATCTTCCGCGTCCTCACCCTCCCCCACCTTTCTCCGAAGTCCCTTGACATCGCATGCCGAAGGTCGGATGATTCCTGAAAACGAACGTCGAAAACCACGCGAGGTTCTGTCTGGTCGGCATTCCCAAGACAAGGAGGTGTGTATGAGCAATAGTCATCTTTCTCGAAGGGACTTTTTGCAGAAGACAGCGTTGGGGGCTTCTGCGTTGGTGCTGGGAGCGGCGGTGAGTCCCGCCGCGCATTCCGCCGCGGACGATGTGGTGCTCGGTTTCATCGGCGTCGGTGGCAGGGGAACAGCTCTTCTCCGAAAGATGGTGGACATCGAGGGCGTCCGTATCACAGCGGTTTGCGACTTGATTGACTATCGCGTCAAACAGGCCCAGAAAATCGCGGAGAAGTTCAATCCAAAAGGCTACCTCGATTTCCGAAGGATGCTCGATGAGGAGAAGATGGACGGGGTCGTCGTCGCGACGGAAATCGGCAACCACGCCAAGTGCGTCATCCCTGTTTTGGAGGCGGGCTTCCACTGCTTCAGCGAGAAGTCAATGGATTCCACCGTCGAGAAAGTGGATGCCATTGTCAAGGCTGCCCGCAAGGCGAAAGGCATCTATCAGATTGGATTCCAGAGAAGGTACAACCCCGGGTTCGTCAGCGCCATCGGAAAAATCCATGCTGGCGATATTGGGAAAGTCGCCTTCATGCAGGGGCAGTGGCACTGGCCGTGGTCGGTTGGCGGCTGGGTGCTCGACGTGAACATGTCGGGCGGTGAGCTTGTCGAGCAGGCGTGCCACCACATGGACGTCATGTCGTGGGTGATGAAGAACCAGCATCCAGTCAAGTGTGTCGCGATGGGCGCCATCACCGCCGAGTACGTCAATCCCCCGATCCCCACTTCGGAAGACAAGTCGTCGGTCACCTACCTGTTCGCCGATGGCAGCATTTACTCCTACACGCACCTGTTCTATCTGCCGCCGTATTTCCAGAAAGAGAAGCTGTGGGTCTTCGGAGACAAAGCGGGCGTGGACCTCGCGACGGGGATGAAGTACGGTCGCGACGGCAAAGAGGAGAAGGTTGGCGAGCCAAGCGGAGAGGACTGGGATAAGGGAACGGATGAGGAGTTGAAAGGTTTCATCGAAGCGGTCCGAAAAAACGATAAGAGCCTCGTCCGGAGCAACCAGGAGACCGGCGCCGTCTCCACGCTCATCTCGATGATGGGCCGCATGGCGTTCTACAACCGCGATAAGAACACCTTCGAGCCGCGGCTCGTCGAATGGAAAGACGTTGGTTCCACATCGAGTCCGGGAGCCGCGTGAGAACCGCTATGCGGACTCGGTCGGTGGCGGAACCGCCAATGCCGGAGCCTATGGTTTGAGGTGCTTGGCCAGGAAAGACCACATGGCTTCGTAGGCGGCGTCTTTGCCTGGGACGTCGCCGAAGGAGGGGCCGTGCTTTCCATCTTTGACGGTGTGGAGGGTGGCTTCGACCCCGGCCGCCTTAAGTTTCTCGACGAGCTGGACCGATTGCTCGTAGGGAACAATCGGGTCGGCATCTCCGTGGAGAGCAATGAAGGGGCACGCTTCTTTCGTGACGTGGTTGATCGGGGAGGCTTCCGCGAAAAGCTCCGGCGCCTCGGAGTGTTTTTTGCCGATGAAGTTCTCGCAGACCGCGACGAACGTGTCGGCCTCGCTGTATTTCTCTTTGGGCAGTTCCGCCGGGGTCAGGTCCGCCACGCCGTAGAAGTCCACGACGCACGTTGCTCTGCTTGAGACCTGCGGCATCGCCTTGTTTCGGGAGTCAAGAAGTCCCATCATGCAGGCCAGGTGCCCGCCAGCCGACTCGCCGAAGACACCGACGCGATTGGGGTCAACGCTGTAACGCTTCGCATTAGCCCTGACCCATCGCATCGCGGCTTGACAATCCTCCACCGCCGCGGGGTATTTGGCTTCTCCGGCTAAGCGGTAGTTGATGTTGAAGGCGATATATCCGCGTTTCGCCGCATCCTTGGACAGCCAGGTCAGGTAGTCCTTATCGAGGTTCTGCCAGCCGCCGCCGTGAATCACGACCAACGCCGGGCGGATGCCGTCGGCGCCTTTCAGGTAGTGGACGTCGAGGGTTATTCGGGCTGGTTTTTCCTGGTAGGGCACGTCTGATTCTGTCACCAGAATCTCTGAATCCTGCGAGGCAAAGCTCGCGGGTAGGACCGCTATTAGAAGCGCAAATGCTGTCGTTAGGCACTTCATCTTCTTTCCCTCCAAAGCCGCATGTTGGCTCCCTGACCTCCGTGAATCCTTGCCGCAAAGGGCACGGGAGAGCACTGACGCGGCGTATGTGCCGATCACCAGGCCAATTTTCTCCGCCCGGGCAGTGGTACCCTCTTTTGCGGTCGCACGAAAACCGGGGCTCATTTCGCATCTTGCCCCGTCTTTTGCACTTCTTTTTTCTCTCCGAGCTCTTCCAACAGCACCCTGACCGCAGTCTCCAACTGACGGTCGTCGTCCGCCAGGTCGTCCTCCGGGGTGTTTTTCACCTCGATGTCTGGTGCGACGCCAAGGTTCTCCATGTCCTCGCCGGGTTTCGTATAAACACCGACGGAGGGCATGCGGATGTAACTGCCGTCCATCAGCCCGTAACCGCCTGTCCCGATGACGGCGCCCTGGGTTTTGGTCCCAACGACCTTGCCGAGGCCGAGTCGCCGGAATCCGTCGGGGAACATCTCCGCGTTGCTCCCGGACGCTTCGTTAATCAAGACAGCTTTGGGGCCGTAGAACCCCTCGAGGGGGCGCATCGTTTTGTCGCCGAAGGGACGAGGCCCCCACCACTGGTACGGTCTCCGTTCGAGGATGTCGAGTAACTCCTCGTCAATGTTGCCGCCGCCGTTCCAGCGAACGTCTATCAGGAGAGCTTCCTTCGTGTAATTCTCGACCAGTTCTTTCTTGAATCGCTCGAGGCAGCTCTCGTTCATGGACCGGATGTGCACGTACCCGACGCGCCCGTCGCTGAGTTCCTCGGCTTTCTTTCGGCGAGTCCGCACCCAGTGCTCATACCAGAGATTGAACTGCTCCCCCGTGCTGATGTGTTTCATGCGCACCGTGCGCGAGCCGTCAAACGCCGGTTTGTCGTTCACAGTCAGCACGACTTTTTTATTCAGTGGGTAAGCCAGAAGGCGATAGTAGGTGTCGGCGGCAGTGAGTTCCGAGCCATCTATCGCCAGGACGTAATCGCCCACTTTGACGTTCACGTAGTCCTTGTCGGTCGGCCCTTCTTCGTAGATGAGGCTGACGCGGTGTCGCCCGGCTTCCTCATCGGGCGCTAGCTCGATACCGAGCAGGCGTGTCTGGTAGTCGCTCCCGTCGCGAGGCGGAAACGCGCCCATGTGAGAGGCGTTCAGTTCCCCGATCAGCTCGTTGATCAGGTCCGCGAGTTCCTCGCTGTCGACCACCTGCGGCAGGAGCGGTAGATACCTCGCGCGGATAGCGTTCCAGTTGTAGCCGTGCATCTTCGGGTCGTAGAAGCCGTCCCTCATCGCTCGCCACGCTTCATCGAACATCTGCGCGAGCTCCTTCTCCCGATCAATCTTGACCCTCACGCTGAAGTCCACACGTTTCTTCTGTCCACCGCCGACCGGCATCCAGAAGACCCCGTTTCCCTCGCGGAAGAAAATCTTGCTCCCGTTGTCGGCAAGACGCATGTCATCCACATCCCCGATGGTGAGCTCTTTCAGCTCTTCACCGTCGAGTTTGATGGAGTACAGAACCGTCACGGTCGCATTCCCTCGCTGCTCCCTTGCCCGGAAAATCGCCCTCTCGCTGTCAGCCGTGATCAATATCCCCGGCAATCCCTCGCCGCTGAGCCTCGTCACCTGCCGAATCCGGCGCTTAAGGTTATCGAAATCTATCTTCACCTCTGGCGGCTTGTTTTCCTCTTCTTTCTTCTCTTCCTTCTTGTCCTCTTTCGCTTCCTCGGCTTTCGTTTCCTCGGGCTTGGCCTCGGCCTCTCCTTCTTTCTTTTCCGGCTCTCCCTCCTTTTTCGCGGCTTCCTCTTTCTTCTTTTCCTCTTCTCTCTTCTTCTCCTCTTCCTTTTTCTTCAGTTCCTCCTTCTTCTTTTCCTCTTCACGTTTTTTCGCTTCTTCCCTTTCAACGGGGTCGAGAGGGTCGTATTCCTCTTTCGTCAGGGGAAGCAGATACACCTGCGGGTTACCGTCGCGGTTCGATCCAAAGATCAAGTTCTTCCCGTCCGGAGTGAAGGCGGGGCTGACATCATCGAGGGGGTCTTCCGTAAGCCGATATTCCTTCCCTTCTTCGACATTCACGACAAAAACATCCTCGCGGTACGTCACCTGGCTGGTGATGTAAGCTATCCATCGGCTGTCCGGCGACCAGGTGATGTGGGCGATCACTCCATGTTTCCCGGTCGTCAGACACCGGGTGGCCTTGCTCTCGAAATCAAAGGAGAAAAGACTCCGGTGCGCGCAATAAGCCAGTTTCTTCCCGTCCGGCGACCAGAGTAGTTGGAACTGCCCCAGCCAGATGTACGGATACGTCAGGGAATCGTCCGGGTAAATCATCTCCCTCTCACTCCCGTCGGCAGCGGCGATGTAAATCCTATCCTCCCCCGTCTCGTCGGAGACATAGGCGATTTTCTTGCCGTCGGGAGAATAGACAGGGAAGCGGTCGCGGTAAGGCGATTCCGTCAGCCTCGCCGCATCCCCTTGTTCCACCGGGACCGTGAAGATTTCGCCATGAACCGACACGGCAATCCGCTTTCCGTCCGGCGAGACGTCGAACTGGTCCGCGGCGCCGCTGTACGACGGGAAGGTCACAAGATTGTCCTTTGTGTCAGAAGGCAAGTGAAGGGGAATCGGCTCGGGCTTTGGGTCCTCCACTCGCAGCTTCCAGAGGCGGAAATCGCATTCGTACACAATCACCTTCCCGTCGTTCGAGACGGACGGGTGCGTGACTCCCGCGCCTCTGTGGAACGTCACCTGGACAGGCTCCCCCTGACCACCCTCGACAACCGCAGCGGGAAGCTTCCAGAGGTTCATGGTTCCGTCCCTATCGGAAGCGAAGAAGATTTCTCCCGTGCTTGCCCAAAGGGGCCAGGCGTCGTTGCCCTCGAAATCGGTCAACTGACGGAACGACTTCTTCTCAAGGTCCACGACCCACACGTCGGCGTTCCCGCTTCCGCGATAGTCCTTTCGCCAGGTTCGGAAGCTCCGCCGGTTGAAGGCGAACCGTTTGCCGTCGGGCGAGAACGTTCCGAATCGCCCCATGCCGGTCCCCAGGGGCTTGGGCATTTCCCCTTTCAGGGAGACAGTGAACAATTCCCATCGCCATTCCGAGCTGTGGGAGCCGCAGTAAACGATTGCCGTGCCATCCGGCGTCCAGCCGACGGCGAGGTCGTCGTTGGAGAAGGTCGTCAACTGCTCGGGGGCGCCCCCTTCTGTCGGGATGACGAAGACGTCGTAATTGCCGGATCGCTTACTCGAGAAAGCGATGTGCCGCCCGTCGGGGGAGAAAAAGGGATACAGTTCCCGTTCGACATGCACGGTGAGGCGGCGAAGCCCCGTGCCATCCTCCCTCGCGATCCATATATCGCCCAGGTAGCTGAAAACGACATTGCCGTCGTGATAGTGGGGATGCCGCAGGATGAGAGACTCTTCCTCACCCAGACATACCGCGGCAGGAAAAAACATGAGCAACCACAAGCCAACGAATGCACGTCTCATGACCTGCTCCTTCCGAAAAGCAATTGCCTCCGAAGACCTTTGGACTGCTTGTAACCTTTCGCACGGTGGTGCGAGGGAAAAAGTGGACACAACATAACAGCCAGACCCGTCGGATAGCAAGCGCCGATTCTCATGTCTTTCCGCCGCAGTCCTCAAGCGGTACAACAGAACCTGTGAGATACGGCCGCACCTAACGCGTCGTTTCTCGGGTCTGGCACAGGGCGAGGGAATGTGCTATAATAAAAAGCGACATGTTACAGACTGGGAAATCGCGTGTGAGGGGGGGGTGAGAAAATGTCTGCGGTTTCTCCTTTGGTGCGATACTTGCGGGCAACCGGCGCCCCGGAAGGATATGGCTCTGCTTTATTTTCATTTCACTCTCACAACGGAGTACAAGGACATTTGAATGAGAAAACCACTACCATTTGCCTTTTGCGCCGCGGTTGCCCTATTCGGACTGTCACGCGGGGTCCGCGCGGATTCTCCAATCGTCATCAACGAACTGATGTACCACCCCCCCGACAGTGAGGAGGTCGGTGAGTACGTCGAACTTTACAACGCGGGTTACGGCTCCGTTGATCTCAGCGGCTGGCGGTTCGCCGATGGGATAACCTTCACACTTCCCCTAGGAACCGTTCTGGACGAAGGCGAATACCTTGTCGTCTGCGCGGACCAGGGCTTCGTCCGCGCCGCCTACGGTATCGCCAACGCCATCGGGAACTTCTCGGGGACGCTCGACAACGCAGGGGAAAGGCTGCGCTTAGTCAACTCCGTCGGCATGATCATGGACGAGGTGTGGTACGGCGACGGAAACCCTTGGCCCGCTTGGGCGGACGGCTCGGGATATTCCCTGGAGCTGAGGAATCCCGCTCTCGATAACGAGAGAGCCTCCTCATGGTGGGCGAGCTTTGTGCCTCTGGGAACTCCGGGGAAAGAGAACAGCGCGCAGTATGACCCCGCAGAAGGAGTGGTATCCGTGATCAAGCGGGGCGACTCCTGGCGATTTTTCCGGGGATGGACGGAGGCCTCAGACCCAATAGATGCGTGGCGAGGACTGGCCTTCCCGGATCAGGCGTGGGAAGAAGGCCCATCCGGCTTTGGTATGAGTGACGGGGATGACGCGACAGTCCTTAGCGACATGCAGAACAACTATTACTCTGTGTATGTTCGGAAGGAGTTCACGATTGACGACACCTCATCCGTCGGGAACCTGAGGTTGACGGTGGACTACGACGACGGCTTCGTGGCCTACCTGAACGGTGAAGAGATTCTGCGCCGTGGATTAGGAGAACCGGAGTCACCGGTGTACTTTAATACACCTGCCTCGTCTCACGAGGCGGGAACCCCGGAGAGTTTTGACCTGGGCAGTCTTCCGGCTCTGCTGCGAACAGGCAGAAATGTCCTGGCGATTGAATGCCACAACGAATCGCTCGCGAACGGCGACCTGTCGCTGATTCCGTCATTGGATGTTGACTATTCGCCGCCCGGCCTTTTGATAAACGAGATCCTGTGTGAGCCGGAAGGCTGGATAGAGCTGTATAGCCCCTCATCGGCGGGGGTCAGCATCGGGGGGTATTTCTTGACGGACGACCCGGGAGATTTGCTGAGGTTCCGCATTCCGGATGGGACGACAGTGCAGGGGAACGGCTTGGTGGCGTTCCAGAAGGGACAAACAGGCTTCCCGATGCCTCTGACAGGAGGCGGCGTGTTCCTCGTCGCTCCGGACGGCAAAACGGTGGTTGACGCGTTCACGTATGGGCAGCAGTACTCCGGGATGTCCTACGGCCGCTATCCGGACGGGAACGATAACTGGTATTTCCTGAGCGAGCCGACGAAGGGGCAGCCCAACCAAGCCCACTTCCGCAACGACGTGATTATCAATGAAATCATGTACCACCCGCTGCAAAACGGGGATGAGGAGTTCATCGAGTTGTACAATCAGGGGGGAGAGGCGGTTCACCTGGCAGGTTGGGAGTTTACCGGCGCCGTGCGATTCGCTTTTCCACAGGGCGCTTCGATCGCGCCGGGGGAATATCTGGTTGTCGCGAAGTCCGCCTTGTCCGTTGCCGCCAAATACGGCATCTTCAACGTGCTGGGGGATTACTCAGGGAATCTGAGGAATTACGGCGAGATGCTAACGCTTCTGGACGCGCTGGGGAATCCGGCGGATTCAGTGCATTATGCGGACAATGCCCCGTGGCCTCTGGAGGCGGACGGTCTGGGCCCCTCTCTGGAACTGACGCATCCGGAGCTTGACAACAGCTTTGGACAATTGTGGGCCGCGAGCGACGGCTCCACAGCCCCCGAAGGGACACCCGGAGAACAGAACAGCGCCTTTGGCGTAGCTATCCCGCCTGCCATCGTGCAGACCCGGCATTTTCCTGACGTCCCGGGGTCCGGAGACCCGGTAACGGTGACTACAAGGGTCATAGACGATGGCGCAGTCACAGGGGTGAGTCTCTTTTTCAAACGGGATGGAGCAACACTGTTTTCCGAAGTCTCGATGTCGCCACAAGGAGGCGGCTCGCCGGGCGATCAGGTTTATGAAGCTCAGATTCCAGCCCAGCCTAATGGGACGATAGTTCAGTTCTACATCCAGGCCGAAGACGACGAGGCGAAAGTCTCTCTGTTGCCCTCCGATGCGCCGACGAGGACGTGTCTGTATCTGGTGGATGATTCCGCAGAACCGGACGATCTGCCTTATTACCGGGTGCTCATGACGGACGCCACCTACACCGAACTGCGAACGCGAGATGTGGACAGCAATGTCCTTCTCGATGGAACGTTCATCTGCGGCGGGCAGGCCTGGTATAACGTTGGGGTGAGGTACAGAGGGTACGGCTCGAGAGGCGCTGGCGAACCGAACATGTCCTACCGGGTTCAATTCAACGACGGCGAACCCTTCGGGAACGTGAGGAAGTTGAACCTCAACGGCCAGCGTCCCGCGAGTCAAGCGGTCGGCTGGGAGACGATGCGAAGAGTGGGGATGCCCTATTGCGATACGAAGCTCGCGTACCTGAAGCTTAGGACCAGTTTCATGGGCATTCGCCTCCAGGTGGAATCCGTTGATGAGGATTTCCTGAGAAGGGTCTTCGCGGAAGATTCTTCCGGGAACCTCTACAGGGGAGAAGGGCACGCGGATCGCACTGGCGTGAACTATGGCGCCGATTTCGCCTATCACGGCGAGGACCCCGCGGCCTACGCCCCGTACCAGAAGCAGACCAACGAAGTGGAAAACGATTTCACGGACATCATTCACCTCTGCGACGTTTTCACGAACACGCCGGACGAGCAATTCGAGCAAGCCATCAGCGAAATCATCAACGTGGAAGAGTGGATTCTCTATTTCGCGATCAACACCTGCTTCAACAACTTGGAAGGGGCAATCTACCGCGACACAGGTGATGACTATTACATCTACCACTATCCTTACGACGATAAATGGTACATCCTTCCCTGGGACCTGGACACCGTCCTTACCGATCCGACAGAAACGATTTTTCGGCAAACGGTTCCCTCCATCGTGCGGCTCCTCTCCGTGCCGAGATTCCGCTTGATGTATCTTCGCCAGCTTGAGCATCTCACCGACTACGAGTTCTCCGAACGACAGATGTTCCCCGCGATAGACAGCCTTCAGGGAAAGTTCAGCGCTGCCACGCTCCAGGGGTACAAAGACGTAGTTACCGGGAGAATCGCCGACATCCGCAGCCAGATTCTCACGGACTTGACGATTGACGCGCCGGAGATCAGCGTGGAGTACATCCGACCGGGCGACGATTGGCGCTTCTTCAGGGGGAAAGAGCCGCCCAGCAGTCCGGCGGACGCCTGGAAGGAAAAGGTCTTTTACGAGTATACGTGGGAATCGGGGCCCAGCGGTTTCGGATACGGGGACGGCGATGATGCGACGCAGCTTCTGGACATGCAAAACGGCTACTTCACGGTTTACATACGGAAAGAGTTCACGCTTTCTTCCACAGGAGACATTGGCGGGCTGGAACTCGAGATTGACTACGACGACGGCTTCATCGCCTATCTGAATGGCCAGGAAGTGGCCCGGAACTGCATGGGGCAAGGATCAGCAGCTTACAATACACCCGCTTCGCCTCCGGGAGGAAATCACGAAGCCGGGACCCCCGAAGTATTCGACATCAGTCAGTTCATTTATCTTCTGACGGAAGGGAAGAACGTTCTGGCTATCGAAGGGCACAACGTGAATTTGGGCAGCGGCGACCTGTCGTTGATACCGACTCTCAGGAGCCTCTCCGATGTGGCGCAGAATGAAGGAAGGTGGATAGTCAGTCAGTCCGTGTTGACTCTGACCGGCTTGGCTCCCATGGTCCTCGCCGACACGGTGACCGTCAACGGTCAGCCCGCGAATTATGAACTGGGGACAGGAACGTGGTCATACGAAATCCATCTCTCGCCCGGCACGAACAAGATAAACGTCGTGGCCATCGGCCCAGGGGGTGTCGTGGATAGCGCGACAATTGAGGTGGTGTATGTCCCGCCCGAGCGCCGGGTCGCCGACACTCTCAGCGGAAATATCACATGGACGAGGCAGCCGAGCCCCTACGTTGTCTCGAGGACGGTGGTTGTCGGTCAGGGGAGCAGCCTGACCATCGAGCCGGGGACGGAAATTATGCTCGCGGGTGGGCAATCGTTGATCGTAGAGGGCAACCTGACCGCCAACGGCACAGAGGACAACCCGGTTGTCTTCACGCGATACCAGGATGGCGAAAGCTGGGGAAGCCTTGTCTTTGACTCGGCTTCGCCGAGCCTGTTGAACCACTGCATTATTGAATATTCGGCGAGCGCAGCTTCGTACGGCGGGACGAATTACGTCGGAGCAGTGGCGGTTGTTGGGAGTCATCTGGACGTAGAGAGTTGCCTCTTCCAGAAGTTTCCTGAAGAAAGCCCCACAGCGGAAGGGGCGGGCATTGACCTGTCCGAGGGGGCGACGGCGCGCATAAGCAACAGCCAGTTTGTCTCCATGGGAGCCGGTGTTCATACGGACCAGAACTATGTGGTCGTTGAGAACTGCGTTTTCTCAGAGATCCATGGTTCGGGCAATGATCCTGTGGACATCAACGGAGATTCCACGCCTGCCTCTGTTGTGCGAAACAACGTGGTGATGAGCTCGGAGGATGACGGCGTGGATGTGGATCGGTCTTCGCCCTTGATCAGCGGCAACGTCATTTACTCGTGTGCGAACAAGGGGATTTCTGTGGGCCGCGGGTCCTTTCCGAGGATCGAGAATAACATTCTGGCGATGAACGACGTCGGTCTTGCGTCGGTGGACGGGGCCAACCCGCTGGTTGTCAATAATACTGTCGCGGGCAACCGCGTCGGGATTAACTGCTACGAAAAGACGGCGGGCCAGGGCGGGGGAACTGCGATGGTCGCAAACTGCATTCTCTGGGGGAACGACACTGAGGTGCTCCTGGATACCCTCTCTTCGGTGGACATCTCCTATTCGGTCGTAAAAGGGACTTCGGTCTGGCCGGGGGAAGGAAATACAAACTCTGACCCGCTGTTCATTGATGCGGCGATCAACGATTTTCGGCTGGCAAAACTCTCTCCCTGTATTGACACGGGAAGGATTGCGGATGCCCCCGCGGAGGATATCCTTGGCGACTCGCGACCACGGGGTGGCGGCTTCGACATGGGCGCCTACGAATCGCCGTATTGGACTTTCGTGGATAGCGACAGTGATGGTATGGCGGATGGCTGGGAGAACTACTATCTCGGCGGCCTCGGTCAAGGCGCCGACGATGACTTCGATGGCGACGGGATGAAGAATCTCGCGGAGTATGATGCAGGCGCGGATCCCACCGAATCCGACAGCGACGGAGACGGGATGCCGGACGGCTGGGAGTGGCTGTATGGGTCCAGTCCCGTGAGCGCCACTGGCGACAATGGACCGGATGCCGACTTCGACGGCGACGGAATGACAAATTATCAGGAGTATGTCGCCGGGACTGTCCCCACCGACGCCAACTCCATTTTCAAAGTGCAGGAGGTGCTCTCGAATGGCGGCACGGCGGGGCTGAAATGGCACGCCGCCGGGGGGAGGACGTACCGCGTGCTGGCGAGCGCAGATGTAGCGTACTGGAGGGAAGTGGCCACGGTAGGGCCCGGCCAGGAGCGCGAGGCGGAGTGGTTCGACAACGGTTCGAACGGTGAACTCCGGCGGTTCTACAGGTTGGAGGTTCTGCCGTGAAAAAATGGTTGCGGGTTCTGTCGGTTGTGGCCCTTGTGGCTCTTTCGTCGGGTCTTTACGCGATGACGGTGGAGATTCCTTCGGCGGGGAGAACCCTCATCGAGGTCGGAGAGGATTGGCGGTTCTTCCGGGGGAAAACACCGCCGAGCGATCCGCCGGATGCATGGAAAGGACTCGATTTCACCGACTCCGGATGGGAGCTTGGCCCGAGCGGCTTCGGATACGGGGATGGCGACGATGCAACTGAGCTCGAAGACATGGAGGGGAATTACGTCTCCGTCTATGTTCGCAAGGAGTTCATAATCTCTCCCCCCGTTCCCGAGGGCACGCTCCAACTTATCATTGACTATGACGACGGGTTCGTTGCCTATTTGAACGGCGACCTGATGGACAGCCGGCACATGCCAGCGGGGACGCCCGATTTCCAGACGGAGGCATCCTCCCACGAGGCGGGGTCGCCGGAGACCATCCCTCTTGGCAAATCAAGCGACCTTCTCCGGGAAGGGAAAAATGTCCTGGCGATTGAAGGGCATAACACCGGGGCAGGCAGCACCGATTTTTCTCTGATTCCCTCCTTACGCATAGTCTCCGACATTGCGAAGGACGGGGCGGCATGGGTCGTGACGACCGAAACAATTGTGGTCTCTGGCACGGCGCCGATCCCTGACACGGTTTCGGTGAAGGTGAATGGTAACGAGGCAAATTTCAATCCCGCCGACGGGACGTGGCTGACGGAAATCGCGCTTTCGCCGGGACACAACATTGTAGAGGCACAAGCACTGGACGCGGAGATGACGGTCGTTGACACGGGCACGGCGGAAATCGTGTACATTCCGGCGTCTCGCCGTGTGGGCGGGGAGATCGTCGAAGAGACGGTTTGGTCGTCAGACCCGAGTCCCTACATCGTCGAGGAACCGGTCGTGGTTCAAGCAGGAGCAGTTCTGCGGATTGAACCGGGAACGAAGTTGTTCCTGCGAGATTCCGCGTCCCTCGTTATCTTCGGTCAGCTTCTCGCGGAAGGGACCGAGGAGTCGCCGATCACTTTCACGCATTACGGGGACAGAACCACGTGGGGGAGCATCGTCCTCAAAAACACGGAGGACAACCGACTTGCTCACTGCGTCATCGAGTATTCCTCAAGCGCGACTTCGTACGGCGGGACGGATTACCTTGGGGCGGTGACAGTGGTGAGTTCCCTTCTCAATATGGACGGCTGCACTCTCCAGAAGCTTCCGGAAGAGAGCGCCACCGCCGAAGGGGACGGTATTGACCTTTCCGCTGGGGCAATCGCGCACATCAATAACAGCCGTTTTCTCGGTCTCGGCGAAGGGGTTCATACTGATCATTCCTATATCCTCGTCGAAAACTGCCTCTTCACGGACATCCGGGGGGACAACGACGGCGTGGACATGGACGGGGAATCCGATCCCGTGCCCGTCGTGCGGAACAACCTCTTCATCGGCTCGGCGGACGATACGGTCCACGCGGACCGATGCTCCGCGATTATCATGGGGAACGTCGTGGCGAATTGCGGCGACCACGGGATCGTGCTGCGGAACACGTGCAGTCCGTACCTGGCGAACAACATCGTCTATGACTGCAATTCTGCCGGGATTGCGATTGAGAACCAGTGCGACGCGCTCTTGGTAAACAACACGATTTTCGACTGCGGGCGTGGTCTCAGACTCTTTCATCTGGAGCGGCCGGGAGCGGACCCCGGCGGTGGGTTTGCGACCGTGCGAAACTGCATCATCTGGAACTGCCCGCAGCCGATAACTCTCGCGGACGGTTCCGAAGTGACCGTGACGTATTCGGACCTCAACGGGACGGGCGTCTGGGAAGGGGAGGGCAACATCAACGCTGACCCGCTGTTCGTGGATGCGGCGAACGCGGATTTCCATCTGACGAAGCTTTCTCCGTGCATTGATTCGGGAACCTCGCTCGACGCTCCCCCGGGAGATTTCGACGGGTACGCTCGGTGGAGAGGGAGCGGGTACGACATGGGGGCATACGAGTCACCCTACTGGCCTTTTGTTGATGCTGACGGGAACGGGTTGGTGGATGGCTGGGAGATGCACTGTTTCGGCGTGCTCGGAAATGTTGCCGGGGACGATTCCGACGGCGACGGGCTGGCGAACGCGACGGAATACGATCTTGGGACGGACCCGGTCGTCCGCGATACGGACGATGACGGCCTGCACGACGGTTGGGAACTTGCGTACGGGTTCAACCCGCTAATCGCCATCGGGAAAGACGGCCCTCTCGCTGACCCGGACAACGACGGATCGGATAATCTCGCCGAGCACACCGCGGGAACTGACCCCACCGACCCCGACTCGAAGTTCGAGATCGTCGAGGTCATTCCAGCCGCAGATACGGCCGCGTTGAAGTGGCAAGCGAAGGCCGACAGGGAGTACCATGTTTTGACCAGCACCGATCAGCAGAGCTGGACAGAAGTAGCTATCATCCCGCCCGGCGCCGAACGCCTCGCCGAGTGGCTCGACGAAACCTCAAACGAATACCCCCGCCGCTTCTACAGACTCAGTGTTGCATTTCCCTCCCCGCCGCCTCCGTGAGCCTCCGGCACGAAGCGTACCCTATGTTCCAAGAAGAACGAGGACAAGCTCGGCATCCCCGGCTCTCACGGCAGCCCCACTGGAATCGCTTTTTGGGGCCGCAGCATTTTGCTCAGCATCGCCGGTCCCCTGGAGAGGCAAAAAGTGCTGTGGCAGTGTTTCTGTGGCTGACTTCGCTCGCACGGCCACAGCGTCATCTCTCCTGAAGTTTTGCCATGACGGAAGATAGCGGAGATTCCGAGGAAAGTGGAGCCTTTGGGAGCGGTTTCGGAGAAGAAATAAAGACAAGTTGAGTTTTTTCTTTTTTCGTGTTGACTCTTATATGTATTATAATGCTATAATCTATAAGCAAGATGAGCGTTTTATCCCACATTAGTCGGATTCGGCAGCGGATTGGGCAACTGGCTCGGCAACGGCGGGAGGCCGAACGGGTGCTGTTGGAGCGGTCTGCGCTGGTGAAAGGCACCCTCCTCGAGGTGCAACGCACCTGTGGGAACCCGGGGTGCAAGTGTGCGCGGGGTCAGAAGCATAGCTGCTCGCAGCTTTCGGCGAGCGTGGAAGGGAAGACCCGCACCTGGAACGTGCCGCGTCGGTATATTGCGAAGGTGAAAGAGCTGACTGGGAACTACCGGCGTTTCCGCCGGGCTCGGGCTGTCTGGGTTCGGCTGAACGCGGAGATGCGAGAGCGGATCAACGAGATGGAGGCGGTTCGCGCCGTAGCGGATTTTCGAGATGAATGCAGGCGTCAAAAAAGGTGTTCCTGACTTCTCTCGGTGTTCATACCCCCCGGGAAGTCGTGGACCGCTACGACCTGCGTAGCCTCATCGAGAACTGCGGTCACCGCGACCTGAAGCAGGGTTGCCTGTCCACCTGCCCGTTGGGCTTCGGCCAGGGGAGGCTACGGCCAGGGGCTCATAAACAAGTATCCCAAGAAGCAGGTGGATGCCATCCGCGCCCATGTGTATCTGACTCCCGCCAAAGGCGGGATTCAACATGACGCTGGCCTACCGCAGTCACGAGGGCGAGGAGATCGCCCAGGAATGTATTCGCCGCTACCGCCTCAAGACCATGGCCCCCAGGCCCGAGACAAATGCATGATCGTCTCCGGCGATCACTACGCCATCTTCGACCAGGAAGAGCTGATGATGCTTCTCGGTCAGCCGGTGCGCTGCCCCATGCGCACCGATGAAAAACAGTTCCGCAAGCTTCGCGGGCTGTAGCTACCCTCGCACCACGCCCGTATTGTCCCCATGTCTCCCCCCTTACAAGCCCTTCTGATGCAGCAGACCTGTCCGCCGCGCCGGCGGGGGCCGAACTCAATGCGCCCGTGCTCTTCCTGGCACACAGCCTTCCCTGGCCAAAGCCCAACCCTCGCTGCAGCCCCTGGGCAGGCAATACCCGGTCGCCCGGGCACGTCGCCCGGCGCCCGATCGGCCTCAAAATGAACCTTCTTTTCCCCCACCGCCCTCATCCCGCAAGCACCCTGCCCCGCTATGGCACAATTTCAATTTTGGATTTTTTGTCTTGACAACGGTTCCAGCCTTCGCGTATTTTACCCGGCGATCCCCTTTTATTCCCCGTTACCTCGTTCAAAGGGCGGCTGTTATCCCCACAGCCGCCCTGCCCCTTTTTACCCATCCACTGCTGAGTTGCCGATCTGCACACGCCCTGCTGTGGTTCAGACGGAATTGGACATTTTCCAGTTGGCTGTCAGGATAGGGCCAGAAAGGACGAAGTGATGGCGTCGCACGTGGCGTCAAAAAAGCATCGGGGAGAGCTGAACAAATCCTGCCTGCCCGGGGGCTACGGCCAGGGGGTGTTGCGTGACATTCGCGATGAGGTGATTGATTACGTGAGGTACTGGTCGGAAAGGACAGGGCTTGCGAGAGGACGACCGGTTCGCTGGATCGGGATGAGAACGAATGGACTGCTTCGCTCCGGCAACAGTGAGATTAGACGCATTGCAGACGTTCCACGTCGTCCAAAGCCCGGGGCGATGGTCTCATTGCTACGCTCCTTTCGGAATTCAACAAGGACGCCCCCTGCACACCCAGGCGGGGAATGTTCCCTTCCCTGGCCGTGCTCGTCGCTGTCGCCTCGACCGGGCGACGGCCTTTTCCATTCGAGCAGTCTGGGCACGGCGACGGGGGCAGGCTATCAGGCCACCGGCGACTGCTCCAGGGCGTTTTCCACCAGAGCGCCCATGTAGGCGGGATCGAACGGCTTCAAAACATAGTCGAACGCCCCGAGACGCACGCCTTCCTTAGCCAGCTTTATGTTTACAGGGTGTGTCGTGACGATCACCGGCATCATCTCATCGTAGGTCTTCATTTTCCGCAAGAGGTCCAGGCCGTCCGTCTCCGACCTTTTCAGACCGAGAATCACTAAGGCGGGGTTCTGTCCCATCAGCATTTTCAGACCCCTTTTTGGGTCGGCGGTGACGGAAACCGTGTAGCCCTTCCTCGTTAACAAATCTTTCAGAAAGGCGCGCACCCGCGCTTCCTCGTCAACGACCACAATGCGCGGATTCCCTGCCCCTGTTCCCTGGCTCCTCTGCGTCAACGTTCGTGGTCTTTTGCCTTGAACGCGTGTTGCGTCAACGCCAGCGGAACAGGTGTACTTCTCCGGGGCCTGCGGCTGCGGTCCGCCTGCCCAGCAAATGCTTGGCGGACTATGGCTCTGGAAAGGGGTGATGGAAAAGTACGCCCGGTCCCGCAGAACTTGATTTCTCCTGAGAGATGCGAGCAGACCGGAAAGAGTGCTCGTGGTCGCGGACCGACTGTCTTTCAATTCCTCTTCTGTTGGACGCACAGCTCACCTCATCATCGAGCGTTAATGGTTTTCCTCACCGAGCGGAACCATGTCCACAGACTTGCGGTCTCGGTCAAGGACGATTACCCACCCTATTCTCTTTCTCGCCGCCTTAGTGACGACGTTCATAACCTCCTCATCTACGCTACAATGCAACACATCGGCGGACATCACGTCTCGCACCCTCGTTGACACAGGGTTCAGTCCTTGCGCCGCAGAGCGGGTCATGATCTCTCTCTTCTCTGCTATGACGCCGACAGACCTTGCGTTATTCAGGACGTGCAGCCAGCACAGCTTACGGTCGCGCATCTTCATCGCTGCCTCCGCAAGAGCGGCCTCAGCGCCAACAAATGCGGTATTGCGAATCATGACCCTCACTTCAGGCCGACCGCGTGACTCGATTCCCAAAGACCGTGAATATTGCACAGCGCCAGAGCATGCAGCGTCCCCGGTTTGTTGATCTTCAGGGACGTGCTCACTCCGTGGTGCGTGTAAACGGGCCCCTTGTTTGGCCCATCCACACATTCGCCGTGGGCGGTGAACTCGAAATGCCCCACCTGGTAGCTGAACTTGTCTCCGTCCGGATGGAAGAAGACCGAAATCCAGCGAATGTGATGTTCGGTGGTGTTGGGGTGGGCGATTTCCTTTCCCAGGCTGACTTTGACCTCGAACATCTCGTCGGCCTTGACCTTCTCCGGCGCTTCAATCACCGGCACATGCTTTTCCTTTTTCCAGTCCGCCTTCTGAATCCGTTCTTCAAGACCTGCCACGCTAATCCTCCTTTCCGTCAATGGCGTCCGTTCACTGTTGCTCCGTCAAATGAAACCTGCCGGCCCCATTGCTGCCGGGTGTCCTCTTGAACTCCCCTAATTCCCCCCGGCTGGGGTTAGCCTTCATATCTCTCCGGCCTTCGTCAGGAGGCCGAAAACCTTCATAGACGGTTTGTTCTTGTTCCCTCTCGCTTGGTCTCAGGATGCCTTTTCTGGTTGCCAGGGCATGAAGCTTTCCCTGGAGGGCGGTTCTTGCCCGGGAAAGCCGCGACCGCACCGTCCCAATGGGCGTCTCCATAATCTCCGCGATCTCACGGTAGTTGAACCCGGAGATGTCGGAAAGAATGACAGCCATCCGGTATCCCGGGGGCAGCGATTCCAGGGCTTTCTTCACATCGTCCTCGACCAACTTGTCGAGGTCCGGGTCTAACTCCATGTCCGAAGCTCCCGCCGGAAACTCGCATTCGGCGTCCCCGTTTCGCTGGATTTCGTCGAATCCGAGGGTGAGCGGTTGCCTTGATTTCTTGCGGAGTCCATTGATAAAGAGGTTCTTCATAATGCGGAAAAGCCAGGCCTTGCAGTTACTCCCCGTCCTGAATCGAGCGAAAAATCGGTACGCCCGCACGAACGTCTCCTGGACCAAATCCTCCGCGTCTGCCATGTTTCCCGTCATTCGCAGGGCGCTGTTGTACAGGAGGTCAAGATGCACCAGCGCGACGCGTTCAAACTCGTCTCGCCGGGTTTCTCTTTCTTCTTTAGACATGACGTCAGTTTCGCTGACCATTGTTAGAGCTTTCTTTGACTATTGTTAGAGTTTCTTCTCCCCGCTTGTGCCGGGGCCGTGCGAGCATGCATCATCCACCTGGCATTCGCCGGTTCTGTTCCGATGCCGGGCTCGGTTAATGGCATCGAGAAGCACATGGTCCTCGACCGGTTTGCCAAGAACAGCCACAGCCCCAGCCCCCGTGGCCACTTCTTGCACCGTTTCATCCTCATGCGCTGTGAGAAAGATGATCGGCAGTTTGCTCCCGGAAGCGGCCAACTCCCGCTGGAGGTCCAGCCCGCTCATTCCCGGCATCCGGATGTCGAGAATGAGACAATCCCCCTGGTCAAGGGGAGCGCGATTAAGAAAATCTTCCGCGGAGCAAAAGGTTTCCACCGTGAAACCTACGGATTTCATCAGCCTTCTCATCGCCTTGCGAACGGATTCGTCGTCGTCCACGATGAAGATCATGAGTTCTGTCCGTCCCGTGTGCAGCTCCGCTGATCCTGTTCCAAGAGGTAACTGGGTGAACCCTTCGCCATGAGTTTTTTCAACCTCCTCCTATCGGGGGCGATAACAGACTGCGGCAGAATCTTCAGGCCGGCTCTTTGAACACTTCGGGATGTTCTGGTAGGAGAATAAAAGAAGGGACAGAACGATGTAAATTGGACCTTAGTCCAATAGAAGTGGGGCCTTGGCCGTAGTGCCCGCCCTATTCCCCGCCATCCGGACCCCGCCCGCACGCGGACCCAATGAGAAGCTCCAATGACGGATTGCAGACCAATAGAATCACCCCGAACCTATCATATTCCAGCGACTTGAATGTGGGTACGCAACCCCCAAAAAACAAAAAAGTGAAAAATCGTGTTCGAGGCGGAGAAAATTATCGCCTTCTGACGTTATCAAGAGTAAAAGGCGTGTAGGTGTGTGCTCTGAGAGGGACCACCGACCAGCGGAAGAACGCTGTCGCACGGAGCAAACAAGGTTTTCCGGACACCGTCATCGCGCGGTGCGGGATTGACAAAAGAGCTTGCACTCCATATGATATGTTAAAAAGCTGCTGCATCGCTCGTTTCGGCAGCAAAGCTCATGCTTCGATGTCTCCTGCGCGGAACCGCGTGGTGGTCACAAGTTTTGAAAGGAGGGGTCCATGGAAGAAGAACGCTTCGGGCACGGAATCGGCGTAACGGCCGGAAAGATATGGAGCTACCTGAATCAGAATGGGCAGGCATCACCGTCGCAGATTGTTCGGGCGACAGGCATGCCTCGTGATCTGGTACAGCGAGCCATTGGCTGGCTTGCGCGAGAAAACAAGCTGGAGTTCGAGAAGGGTAAGAAGGGAGAGAGCATCCAGCTACGATAGCATGGCGGGGGTGAGGAACCGCGGGGCCGCCACTGAATCCGCGGTTCATGTTTTTTCCGCACTCCAAAAAGGGGGTTGTCGCCATGAAAGTCGCGACGGTCATCGAACAGGCTCTGGAAGGCCACAGGACCAAGCTGAAGGACATGGGGGCAACTGTGGTGTGGCAGGGGCGTCCTGCGGAGATCGAAGTAGGCGTCTGCGGCGAAGAGGTCGGGCAGGCGATCTCCGAGATGATTGATGGAGCCCTCCAGGCCCTCGGCGCCGGAGACGAGCGACGCCTCGTCGTGTGGGCACGCAACGCCCACGGCGGCGTCATCGTCGGGGTCGAGTACTGGGGAGGAAGCTCCGAGGAAGCGCAGCGCCCCCAAACGCCCAGCGAGGGCCAGGAGCAACGCGCCCTTCAGAGCCTGGCGGAGTCTCGCAGGTTAGTCGAGAAATGCGGTGGGCGCATCTTTGTCCGCGCGTTTGAGTGCGGAAGCGTCCGGTTTGTCATGGAGCTTCCGTGCCAGACCGGCGGGCTCGCTTGACTCCTGGAGGCGTATCGTCAGCTTCGAATTCCGCGGGACCTGTACGGCGTAATGCCATGGGATTCGCATTGGGGGGCTATCAGTTTTCTTTTCCGGGGAAGACATTCGTTTTTGGTTTGTCGCCCGGGGGGCCGCTTCTGTCATCCGGACTTCACGTTGACGACAGGCCGCTGCCGCGGGGCAGGTTGTAGCGCAAGAAGAGGAACGTATTTTCGTCTCGACGACGTGCCTGCGTTGTGAGCATCGAGCTGATCAGATAGAAACCGCAGATGAACGCCGATGATCGCAGACAAGCAGTCGTCTGTGGGCATGTGCGCGCGTCGGCGGTTAATCAGCAGTTTGTGAAGACGCCAGCGGGACGCGCGCGGAAGAAATGTGGTTTGGTCTCGGCTGGCAAAAGGAAAATCGGATGAGAATAGCCATCCTATCCTGGGAATCGCTTTACTCCATCGCCGTGGGCGGTGTCGCTGCCCACGTCAGCGAACTGGCCGCGGCGCTGGCCCGGGGTGGGGACGAGATACACGTCATCACCCGGCTCGGCCCCGGGCAGAGGACATACAAGTTGGTGGATGGCGTCCACTACCACCGGTGCGCGTATGATTCGCGCCCTGGTTTTATCTCGGACATTGACAACATGTGCCGGGCGTTCGTTGATCGCCTCTGGCAGATCGAAGACCATTCGGGAACCATAGACATCGTCCACGGACATGATTGGCTCACGGCCAACGCTGCCGCCTGGGCGCGCAAAGGGCGGGGGAAGCGCGTGGTGATGACCTTCCATTCGACCGAATACGGCCGCTCCGGCAACTACTTTCACGGGGGGCTATCGCACACTATTCGCGACTACGAGTGGCGGGCACAATATGAGTCCGACGCGGTCATCGGGGTATCCAACGCCGTTCGGGAAGAGGTCATCCGCATTTACGCGACGCCGCACCCCAAGATTACCGTCATTTACAATGGAGTAAATCCTCGCCGCTTCGATGGCTGGGTTGACGTGGAGAAAGTGAAGGAGCGCTGCGGAATTCAGCCGGGTCGCCCGATGGTTCTGTTTGTGGGTCGCCTCGTGTTTCAGAAGGGCCCCGACGACCTGATAGAGGCGGTGCCAATGGTTCTCGGCGCTCATCCCGAAGCGCGGTTTGTCCTCGTGGGAGAAGGTGACATGCGGCGTTCTCTCGAGGAGCGAGCTGCCCACCTCGGCGTGGGACACGCGACGCGCTTCTTGGGATGGCGAGGAGGCGAGGCATTGGTGGACATCTTCCGGTCCACGGACATCGTGTGTGTGCCAAGCCGTAATGAACCGTTCGGCATCGTTATTTTGGAGGCCTGGAGCGCAGGAAAACCAGTCGTTACTTCGATGAACGGCGGTCCCGGTGAATTCGTCTGGCATGGTGTTACCGGGCTAAAGACGCTCACCCACCCACGCTCGCTTGCCGAGGCACTCGTCTTCTTACTGAACGACACGCAACTGAGTCGGTGGATGGGAAATAACGGCCGCGTCGCCGTGGAAACCGTATTTTCCTGGGACCACATCGCCCAGCGAACGCGGTCGGTCTATGAGAGAATCCGTTGAGGAGTCCTCAACGCGACTGCAGAGAGACCGCAGATGAACGCCCTGGCCGCCGAGGGTGGCAATGCATTAGAGCGCGCAACCGTGGCCGCGCCTTCTCCCACCCTTGCGCGGGAGCGCGGGCAGGCGGATGAACGCAAGTATAACCGGGTAGCCTGAAGGATCATGTAGAAATGAGCAGCGAAATTAAGCCCGAAGGCGGGCGCAAGAGGTCCGCCCCAGCGGCGCAGTGTCGCCCCGTTTTTGTTGAGACGCCGGCGTTTGTGCCGGCGACATTCCCCGACCGGTATCACGAGACGTTTCTCGTGCTGATGGATGTGGAGCCGCACACGCTTCTGGCGTTCTGGGAGATTGACGAAATGGACCTCGAGCGTGCCCAGCGCGAGCTCTCCACCCGGAACGAGCTTGTGCTGCGGGTTTACGACGTCACGCACATCATTTTCGACGGCGGTAATGCCCACAGCTATTTTGACGTTGTTGTGGAAGGAAAGGCGCACAACTGGTATATTCACGCGGGGGCCGACGGCCGCTCTCTTATCGCGGACATCGGTCTGCGGGGCGAGGACGGAAGGTACGTGGCCCTGGCACGGTCCAATTGCGTGCAAATGCCCCGGGACAGGGCGCCTTTGGATGGCGAGATGAAGTGGATGTTCGTGGAAGGGAACCCGCGAGAGCGACAGCCTGTCCCTGACGAAATGTACGCACCTTCTTCCCATCCTGGCCCTTCCGTGACGATCCCGCTGTCGGGCTTGGCCGGACTCAACGGAGAAGACCTTATGAATTCCGTCGGACGGGAAGACGTGCTTCGCTTTTATCATTCTCTCTGGCGAGGTCCCGAGGAGGCGTAGAGGGGAAAATCCGCCCCTGGCCGCGGCCTCCGGGCAGGCAAAACAGAAAGGAGACTGAGGCGCTCGTGGCGCTTGGTTACCTGAGCTTTCTTCTTCATGCGCACCTTCCTTTCGTGAATCACGGCGAGGATCCCCGTCCTCGTCGCGACGATTGGCTGGTGGAGGCTCTCGTCGAGTCCTACATCCCGCTTCTTCTGA
>JAUYEE010000118.1 GCA_030691545.1 bacterium
GACTGGAACCTTTGGTGTAGACCTTGTCCCTGCGGTACTGGGGCCAAAATTTCGTCTGATAAATAGCCACCTTGATTTTCTTGGGATCCAACTTGCCTATGAACAGATCCTCAGCCATGAGCCGGGCGCTGGACGGCGGTAAACCACCGAAGACGGTCTTGATGCGGCAATTGGTAAGAATGGCGTCAACAAGGTTCTCGTCGAGCTGGCCGAAGCGCTGGTGGGAGAGCACAGTGAACAGGCCAAACTTCCTCACCTGGTCGAGCATATTGGCGATGTCCAGCGAGACAAAGTTCTGGAACTCATCGAGGTAGAGGTAATAGGGTTTAGGATCACGTCCGCGGGCGTCTTTTCGCCGTCGGCGGGCGGCTTCAAAGAACTCGTTGACCAGCAAAGCGCCGAAGACGCGGGCGTTCTCTTCGGAAAATTCGTCGCTGGGTGCCAAGTTCACCAATAGAACCTTGCCCTCATCCATTACCGCTTTCAAATCCAGGGTTCGCCCTTGGAGGCCCATGAAACGGTTGAGAGCAGGCGCGGTGAGAAAACGGAAGAGCCGGTTTTTGGCCGACAGCGTCTCGTCGCGCCAGTCTTTAGCCTTGAGCGCTTGAAGTTCTCGCCATTCGTTCTGAATCAGCGGCGTTTGTAAGCGCTCGACCAGGTGCTGGCGGATGTCTCTGGCCTTAAAGTTAATCAGATGCTGCGCTTGGGGCAAAGGCAGGTTCTGGTCAACCATCACGGTATAGATGAGGCGCAGGGTGCGCTCCAGTGTGGGTGTGTGGTCCGTATTCTCCACGCCCCAGGCGTGCATGGTGGCGACGATGCGTCGGTCTACCTGGACAGAAACGCTGTTGTTGCTGACCTTCTGGAAGGGGTTGAAGCCAATGACCCTGTCGCCGGCAGAGAGGTTGAGCGGAATAATGTCGCGGTCGAGCACATGATGGCCACAGTAGGCCAGCACGTCGTTGTACAGCGTGCCGTGAGGGTCAATCAGGCAGAAGCCCTGCCGGTTGCGGAGATCGCCGCGGATGAGCCACTCGAGAAATTTGCTCTTGCCTGAGCCTGACGAACCGATGACGTGCATGTGGGTCTTGCGCTCGTCTGGATCGAGGCGAACAGGTCTGCCGGCGGCATCGTAGCCAATGTGCAAGGGCTTCATAGAAGCTTCGCCCAGCGTTCGTACTCCAACTCTAGCGCGGCGTCGAGCGCATTAACCTTACGCGTGCGTTCCTCCTCATCTTCAATCTTGAGTGCCTTCTGCTTCTCCGCCTTGAGAGCGGCGATGCGCTCCTCGCATTCCTTCTTCTCTTTGGCTTTGCGCTGCTCGGCGGTCAGTGGAGCTTCCTGCTTGGTCGGCTCAGGCTGTCTCAGCAGATCCTCATTTTCTTTCTTCACTCTGTCTCTTTCGAGTTTGAGCTTGAGTACCTCGACCTCGTGTCTGAGATCGTTCAACTCCTGCTGCTTTCGTTGCTGATCCTCAAGGTCAGATGTTTTCAGCTCCAGCTCCAGTTGGCGAACCTTGCGTTCCTTTTCGTGAAGGCCGAGATCGTCAAGTGCTGTTTGCAGTTCTTTGGTGAGCTTTACGGCTTCGAGAACAGAACGCAGGAACCGGATGCGCGCTTGGAAGGTCTCGATGTTCTGGTTGATGATGAAGCGCTCACGAAGAGCGGTTATCAGGGCGGAGAGCGCTAGAGGTCGATTGAGCAGACCGTGAATGTGCTCCTGAATGGATTGCTCGTTCCACTGCCGAATGCCGAAGAGCGGATCTTGCTCCTCTGCCTTGCTGGGGGTGGGGCGGCCTCCATATAAAGGGTGTGTCTTGCGGGTCATCAGGTTTTCCCTACGTATACAAGAATAGCGATCAACGACACGGAGAAGAACAACTTGTAGCCCAACAACACGCCAGACTCTATCCAAAACGTTCCGCTGGTGAGCGCTGGCCCTAGCGCCAGCAGGAGGATGACTGTTGACACGGACAACGAGATGACAATCGCTCCGATCAGGCCTTTCACCCAGGACGGAGGGGTCAAGTAGAGGGCCGCGGCGGCGCTGAGCAGTAGGAGGAGGTAGTTGGAAAGATGAGGCATGTCGGAAGCAAAGGCGAACCTCATAATGGAGATGTTCGCCGCACTGGTAAGTGGGGCGGAGCTTAGCATGATCCATGACAGGAAAATAGAGTAGGACACCACAACCGGCACCGCCACCAGTCTGCCTACCCACTCTGCGCCGAGAGTGCCAGTGAACCCGGTTGGGTAGTCGAAGGGCAATTTATGACCCGCCCGCCGACCGTGTGCGAGCACGACGGAGGCCAGCAGCGGGCTTGCGAGGAGCCCGAGGGGCAGCGGAATGACGCTCACGGCTGCTAGGTACAACACAGAATACAAGGCGATCAGAGCGAGGAGCGCAACGCAAAAACGTCGCAAGGGCCGGTCTGGCCAGCATCCAATCAAGAGCATAAAGACACTGGCGATGGCGGCGATGGGTAGAAGCGGCGGGTATGACAGCAGGGCGTACAAGGCGAGCGGCTGTTTCGCAGTGATGGTGAGGCGTGAAGGCAACTGCCAGGAGTGGGAGACAAGATCTAGTGAGCTGGCCCAGGGCTCGTGCAGTTCGTCAAAGAGAAGGCGGAGGCGAACGGTTTGGTCCGGGGGCACTGGATCGAGGGGGCCACTAGGCGCAGGAAAGCCCTCGGCAACGCGAACCTCATGTTCGTGTTGCTTAGAATCTACGAGGGTGAACCCAGGAAAGGTGTCTTTCCTGTACAGACTGTGCGGTTTATCCGAGATGTTTTGTACATCCAGCACCACCGCCGTGCAATGTGGGTATTCGGGCGTGGAAGAAGCCAGCTTGTTTAACCTGACTCGAAAAAACGCCCCGGCGGGTGGGGCTGGTGCAATCTTGAAGCCATCGTCCAACAAGTGAGCAACAACTAAGGAACCTACAAAGCAGAACACACCGAATAGGAGGCAGCCTAGCCGCGACCGTGAAAGCATTGGAAGCTCCTTACCCATGTTTCCTTGACATAAAACAGATAAAAGAGTACGCTTACCCGGTGCTTTGGCATCGTTAAATAGACCAAAGGGAGGACGTTAATGAGAAAATTCTTCGCACACCTTACCGGTGTGCTGTGTGTGTGTTGAGTGCCATGACGATGGGTCTCATGCTGCACGACGGCATCCAGAAACCGCTGGTTTGGGTGATCTGCTTGGCTGTGTGCCTCGTAACGTCGTGGGTGAACGCGTGGCTGGAAGTCAGCAGTAGGGGTGGGAAAGCCCCCCCTCGTCATCCGCTCTGGCGGAAACCGTGGAAGCTGGGAGAACCGCTGAACCTGCACAAAAACCGCTCCGGCGCCTGGTGTTGAGAGCGCCCGCATTGAAGCGCCTGGACATCTGTCCAGCGCTTTTTCTTTTGACCCAAGGTCAAACATCATCAAAACGTTGCCTCTCCCATAACACTTGAACTCATGGCGCGTACCGGAGGAATACCTGCGAGATGTCTGGCACAACCAACTTCAAACACAACGCCAGCAAGAAGATGATCGTGCCGATGGCCAGCGCCCGGCCCTTCCTCCGGCTGCGTGCGACGGCGATGAGGATGATCACCACCAGCGCCATTAGGAGAAGGTTAAGGACTGCCGGGTTGGTCAGCATCCAGATGGGCGGCCCAGACGGCGGCCGGATGCCCCGCCCCTGCATCGCCCAAAAGGCGATGGTCGTGAGGAAGGCAAACAGCAGCGGCAGACCCACCCCCAGCGCGACGATCATGAGGATCGTGCCGCCGGGCCCACCACCGTCACCGCCGGCGTTAGGGCTTGCGTAGACTGCGGAAGCTGGTCGCCGCCGTCGGACGACAAGCCAAAACAGGCCTGCGAGAATGAGCCCGAAACCAACCACCACGGCGGTACTTGCTCCCCGAGTGAACGACGAAAAAGGTAGAGCCGGAGAAGATTCAGGTTGGTTTGGCTGGACTGACACGCCGAAGTCCAACTGATTCTTCGGGGCGATCAAAGCGTCTTCCGGACGTAGGCTATATCCAAGGATCGGCTTGTCAACATTGTATGGACGGAATACCAGAATCCAGAGCGAGCCTTCCATTTCGAAAGGTTCCTCTGAACTGGTAGAGATCAACGGGGTGCCGGGCTTGATTTTCACCGAGGGACCGACCCGCCCCCGAAGTGTTCCCTGCTGGGTTGTGCAATAGGCGCAGGATCGCAAGTCGGTGTCGCTGCGGGTCCGGCAGTAGAGGTAGCTGCTGCCCGAGGAGGCGTCGAGTGTTGAGACAACGACGAAGAACAACAGCGTCATGCCGGCCGGCAGAAACCACTGGCACAGCAGATTTCTAATATCCTTGGCCATGCTTTCAGGGCGACACCCAGCCCCCGATCGGGACCGCCCATAGTTTACCAAAGACGCCGAAGCGTTGCGCTTCGGCTCTTTTTGTATGGGGCAAAAGGTTCAAATAGTCGGTGCTTCTTTTTCCGGCGTAGAGTGAAAAAAAGACGCCAAGGGGCGTCGGTGATGGCGGTGGCGCTCTTAGCGCGAAATTCCCGCTGTTGCGGTCTCCAGGAAGGGAGCCAGCTTGGCCGTGGCCCGGAACTGCGGGACGGGATCGAGCTGTTTGAACGCGCACGTGAAGGCATTCGACAGGCTCCACAGCGTACGGGGCTGGAACTCGTCCAGCGTGGGGTTGAAATAAAGGTCATGCACCGGCCGGGCCAAGTGTTTTGGGAAGTCCACCTCGGATTCGATGAAGGCCCGGTAGATGACGAGTTTGGCTGCCACGTCGGGCAGTTGCGATTCCCGCCAGGCCTCCACGGTCATGCGCATGCCGTCGAAGTTGCGCTGCATCTCGTCCACGCCGATGGACACGGCCTGAACGAGGTTGAAGTTCTTGGAGTGCTTGGCCAGCACCGGTTCGAAGTCGCCGGAGAACGCCATGTTGTCGCAGACGAACACCCGGTAGCCTACGGTCAGCGCCAGGCGCATGCTCTTGTCGTGCGAGTTTCTGATGCCGATGGAAAACCGGCAGCCTTCCATCCCGGTGTCCAGATCCAGCACGCCGAACATCTTGTTGCCGGTCCTGTCCAACGCGTACTCATCGCGGACGACGGCGATGTGACGGAAGCCCAGGGTCTCCACCAGCGCGTTTACGACTTCTACGTGCGGTATTGGGCGGTGGGTAACGGTGCCTGGTGGGGTTGGCACGAGCGCCAGTTGCTCGCGCGTGAGTTTAGTGTCATGGGCGCACAAGGTCGCAGTGCTGCTCGCCATTGCTGCCCTCCTGCAAGAAAAGCGTCTTCATTCATGCCTCCTGTCGGTACCCCCCGCTGGTCGTGCCAGACGGAGGGAGCTTTCGTCCTGAAGTATAGAGGCTGGCCGGAATTTGGCAAGAGGCCGGTCGGTTGTAGCGGTTCTCTCCTTTTTCGTAGCCTTTTGAGAGGTTGTCGTGTTTGGGTTGAGGCGATAGCAGGGAGTCTTCGGAAAGCTGATGTTTCGGCGATTCCTTGGTGATATCTCAGAGATGTCAGCCTGATCTAAGCCCGCGCAAGGGTAGTCCATGTCGGCTGGGGTTCCAGCCGGCAGTCATGCCGCTTGCGGCCGCACCGACCGTTAGCGAGGGGCTGGCCTTCTGAGTCAGTTAGAGCTAGTTCTGCCCGCTGCCGTAGCGAAGCGCAGGCTACCCCTACATGCGGGCGCCCCTGCAGCGGTAGCGGAAGGGTTCGGGCGCTAGCCCGAAAGCCCCAAGCGTCCCGACCGATAGGGCGGGTTTTGCGTTCGGATACGAGCGCAAAAAGCGAAGCCGTCCGACGCGTTCAGCGGCGGGCGGACAGGTAGGGGTAGCCTGCGGTGAGCAGGCAGCGGGCAGCCAGTGTTTTCAGCGTGTTAGCGCAGATCGTACCACATTGTGGTATGTGCCACTCTATGTGGCAGCTTATGAGCCGTTAGGCGGGTTCTGTTGAGGCGCTTTGCCGCTTCCCTGCTCCGGCGTTGCCGGGGCGGCTTCCGCTGCGGTTACCGGCGATTGCTGAGGTCGCCGGTTTTTCCATTCCTCGAAGCCCAGGAATGCTATGTGCGGCTCCAACTCCCCGCGGATCGCGCCGTGAGCCATATCGGTTATGGTCTGCTCGGGCAACCGCGGATACTGCCGTTTGAACTGCTGTTGTTTGGCCTGGAAAACCTCTTGGTAGCGCTGCTCGGAGAGGTTTTCTCGGATGTAGCGCTCCTTCTCCTCCTCGCGGTAGCGGTCGTAATCAAAGCGGAGCTGCTGTTCCTCGAAAAGCCACTGCTGGTGGGCGTGTTCTCTTTCCTCTCGTAAGGCCCGGCGCCGGCTGTTCTCGAAGGTTCCCGGCGGAATGACGTTGTCGCGGATAAGCGAAATGTAAAAGCCTGGGGGGTTTCTGAAGCTTCCCGGCTGGGCCTGGGCGATGAGGTAGTCGCCCCACTCAAGCTGATCGATGATCTTTTGGCCTTCGGCGATGTGCTCCAGGAGCTTGCGGGCGCGCGTTTCGAGAATGCCGCGACGGGTCAGTTGGGCAAGCAGTTCCGCGTCAAGTGGAGGACCAGGAGGCTGTTGTGGCTGGACAACGGGAGTGTTTTGTACGGGAGCGGTCGGCCGCGAGGTCTCCCCTCCTTCAGTGGTTCTCGCCGCGCTGAGTTTCTTCTGCGGCTGAACAGCTTGGTCTTTTTGAGCAAGCCGTTGATGTCGATCACGGTGGAATTTTTCACCGTGCCAGAAAACGATTTTGTAACCCTGGGCGTCGGTGGTCTTTTCAATCCCCCACTTTGCCAGGTAGCCGCGGGAGACGAGTTCGTCGAGCGAGGGTCCGAGTTTCTCCTTGATTTTGGAAACGTAGCTGTAGCGACGGGTCTGGAGGATTTCGCAGAGCTCGTCGTAGCGTTTTTCAAAGGAGCCTTCCTCGCGCGAAGCATAGAGCCAAATCTGAAGCAGTGGCACCAGCGCCTTGGCGATATGGTTTTCGAGTTGGCGGTAGCTCTCAAGATCAATGGGAAGCAGGTAGTTGTTGTTGATGTTCTCCAGTTGCCAACCGGAGAGCCAGACGTAATTTCTGTCGGCGAGCTTTCCCGGTTCGATTTCCTTACCGAAACTCACGGCCCGGTCGAACACGTGGAAGCGGTCCTTGACCAGAGCCTTCCTGCCGGCGAGGTAAACGGCGCCCTCGGAGATTATGGTGGTCGAGGACATGACGTTCAGCCAGGCGTCGATGTCTTTGTAGTTCTTGCCGCTGTCGCGATATCGGTGGAGCAGGTTGAGGATATCGGCGGAGGTGAAGCCGATGGGGTTGGTGACTCTCCCCTGCTGCCGCTGGGTGTCGAAAAGGATTTTCTGGAAGGCAAAATACCTGTCCTGATCGCTGGTGATGGGCAGACCGTAGATCGCCGCCGGCGCAATGGTAACTTTGGCTTCAATGCGTTTGCCGTCGATGATTTTGGTGAAGTTGACAGTCTTGGCTTTGGCGTCCTTGATGCGCTTGCTGGAGGGGGTGAAAAAACCCAACGAGGCGAGATTCTTTTCGACCTTGATGAAGTCGACCGTCGGAAGCTGGGATTCTTCTGGCGATTGGACTATCACCGCGGTTTCAGCGGGAGACTCTGGTTTCTCTTTTTCCACTCCTTGCTCTGCCCTATCGAGGAGCCGCCGAGCGGCCAGGTCAGTTATAGGGTCTTCAATGGATTCTGTCATATGGGGGTGGTTGAAGGCAACAACAACACAAGTTGTTGTGTGTTGAAAATATGGGAATACATCTAAAGATGTTGAGCACCATGCTCGTGTTGAGGAAAGTGTTTATTTTGTTGGGTGTTTGAGCAAGCGCGCTTCCCTTCAGGTGCAGGATTCCTTCCCTCGGAGTGCAGGGTTTCTTCCCTTCAAGTGCAGGATTCCTTCCCTCGGAGTGCAGGGTTTCGTCCCTTCAGGTGCAGGCCTTCCCTTCAAGTGCAGCCGTGATTTCCCTCGGAGTGCAGGGGCGAATCAAAGGATGTAGCGGAGATCGGGCATGGTTGGCGCGGTCTGCTCTGCGATGATCTGCTCGGCGATTCGAGTCGCAAGCAGGCGGGCAAGGCGGCTGGACAAGCCGCGCCGCGGAGCCGGGAAGAAGGTGATCTCGGCGTGAGCTATGTGTTCGTTTGGCAGGGTTTTGTTGACGGTGAAAGTTTTGCGGGATTGCCTAGCCATATAAACGCTTTATTGTCATTAGTTTAGCATCTATTTGATTTGACATCAAGCATTCCACTGCGCCATACGGAGAGGGGAGTCGTCAAGCGGCTCAAAGCTCCTCGACCCACCCTCCCTGCGGTCGGCGAGGAGCTTCCCGCTTGAGCTCGGGGAAGAGTAGAGGCTCCCGGGGACCTTCCGAGGCTCGCTTGAGTAGGGCAAAGTGATCCGCTGACAGCCGCCCATCGGAATAGCGTGTGGGCAACCGCTTTACCTGGCGTCTTGGCCCTACGATTTAACGCCAGTTACCAATGGGGGAGGTTCCAGGAGCCTTATAGAGTATTGTAACTTGCAGAAAACAAAAAAGATAGCTATAACTATAGGACGGGAACCTCACTCAAAGGCTTTCGTCAAAAGGAGGTTTGATGGGCGAAAAGAACTGGGTGGACTTCAAAGCGGTCAAAGCCGCCGTGACCATGCAAATGGTCCTGGATCACTACGGAGTGAACTGGCTACGGAAAAGTGGAGACGAGCTGCGGGGCAAGTGTCCGATTCATGGCGGAGAAGGGGAGCGGAGCTTCCACGTCAACGCGGGAAAGGGCGCCTTCCACTGTTTTTCCTGCCAGGCCAAAGGCAACGTGCTCGATCTCGTGGCGGCGATGGAGAAGTGCTCAGTGCGCGACGCCGCGGTGAAGCTGGCGGAGTGGTTCACTCTGGCGCAAGAGGGGGCTGGGCCGCCGGCAACGAAAATGGCTGCGGCGGCGGCAAAAAATGGGGCGGAGGGTGCCGCGGCCGTGATCAATCCGCCACTGGGCTTTCAGCTCCGGGTGGACGGCGAGCACGCGTATGGAGTTAAGAGGGGACTGGCGAAAGAAACGTTGGCGCACTTCGGCGCCGGCCTGTGCATGTCGAAGGGAACGTTCGCGGGTCGGTTCGTGGTGCCCCTGCATAACGAGCTGGGCGAGCTGGTCGGATATGCCGGCCGGGCGGTAGATGATCGCGAGCCGAAGTACCTGTTTCCGTCTTCAGAGAAGGGCTTCCACAAAAAGTACCTGCTGTTCAATCTGCATCGGGTGGTCAAGGAAATGGAGGCGGAGCACTCCGTGGTGATTGTCGAGGGATTCTTCGACTGCATGAAGGTCCACCAAGCGGGCTTTCCCTGCGTGGCGCTCCTGGGATCGTCGCTTTCGGCGGAGCAGGAGGAAATGCTCGGCGCTCATTTCAATCGCGCGGTGCTGTTCTTTGACGGCGATGAAGCAGGGCGCGGGGCCACCGAGGATTGCCTCAATCGACTTTCGCGCAAGCTGTTCGTGCGGGCGGTGGATTTGCCGGACGGCAAGCAGCCGGACATGCTCGATGAGCGCGAGCTGCGGGAGTTGCTCGAAGTTTAACGACGGGCTGATAGGATCAGTCCGTTTTTTATTTGTCCGTTTCCCGGAGGAGTTTTTCGTGCACTGCTTCCAGTATCCAAGTATGGCGCGGGATTCTCACCGCGCGGGCTTTGACAACGGCGTCCACCTGGTCGAGCATGTTCGCGGGCAGGCGGAGCACGATGGCGGTCGTGCCGTCCTTCTCCTTGTCGATCTGCTCGCCGGGCGTGCCACCGCCCTTGCTGATCAGGGCTTCGATATCGACGGTGGCAGCCTTTGCGGTTTTAGGTTTGGGTGTGACGGCCATATTCACTCTCCAACAGCCTCGGCTTGAGGTATCTGGCTGATATCAAAAACATGTCTGTATAATGTCAGCATCTCATCGACCGCTTTGGGATCGGCAGGCTTGACCTCCGTCACCGCCAGCCCCGCGGCGGCGGCGTTGCTGAAGGCCTTGCGCGTGCCCAAGGGCGCGTTGATAAAGGTGAGCCGGTCGGCCTGTTTGAGCACCTCGGTGGCTTCGTCGTTGTCCTGGCCGCGAGAGTCGGCGCGATTGAGAAAAGTCCAGGCGCGCAAGCCGGGGTTGGCGGGTTGCATCTCGGCAACGAGCGCGCCGATCTTCTCCAAAGTCCAAACGTCGAAGGACCGGGGGACGAAGGGCACGAGCAAGAGGTCGGCTACGGTCAAAGCCGCCCGCTGACTGGTGGTGTCGCGTCCGCCGGTGTCGATGATGATGTCTTGGTATTTTTCCTTGAGGCGCAAGGTCTGCGTGCGGACCGAGGAGCCGGTGAGTCTGATTGAAGTGTAGCCGGCGTTGCCGTCCAGGCGTTCGTTGCGCAGCGCGGTGAAGTCGCTGGCGGTCTCCTGGTCGTCGGCATCGATGAGGAGCACGTCGCGGCCGTCTTTGGCGCGAATGATGGCAAGGTTGGTGGCGACCGTGGTCTTGCCGGAGCCGCCCTTGATCCCGCCGACGAGGATGATCATGCTGATATCTCCCGGATCTCTGCTATAGATCTCCATGGTACCAGAAGAGTATCGGGGTGATGTTTTTCTTGGCCTACCTTATTGCCGACCCAGCCGGGTCGGGGGTGGGTGGGAACAACTCCCCCGCGAACAACAAAAAAGAGGGCAGGGGAGTGCCTGCCCTCTCCGGTTTCGGTTTTTAGTGTTTGAGGTTCAGCGCCTGGCGGATTTCCTGCATTTGGACTTTGAGCTGGTTGACTTCTTCTCGCACCTGAAGCGTGTCGGCGAGCCTGGCGAAATTCTTGTCCACTGAATCGAAGCCGGTCTTGACCATACGGGCGAGCGCCTCGTTTTGCTCGGTGAGCTTGGCCGTCTGCTGGTCGAGCCGCTGGTCAAAATATTCTTTGGTGAGTTGAGTCATGTTCTTGCGAAGGTTTAATGGCAAGGGAAGCATAGCCGCTGTGTTTCAAGCGGTCAAGGGCTCCCAGGCTCGACCTGGCCCGGAAGCCCTTTGGTGCCCGGCGGGGGCTATATGAGCCGAGCTTGTGCGGTCTGGCAGTGAGCGGCGTCCAGTTCAATGCCGATATAGCGGCGGTGCAGAATCTTGGCAGCCAACAGGGTGCTGCCACTGCCGCAGAACGGGTCAAGGACGATTTCGCCTCGTCTCGTGAAAGCCTCGATGAGGGGCTTGAGAGAGCGGACGGGTTTTTGCGTGGGGTGCAGGCGGTTACCGGTGTAATGCCAGGGCAGCACGTCAGGCAGTGCCGTACGCGGTTTGTCCGGCCGGCCTTTGGCCAGAAGATAGGCTTGCTCGTGCTGGTAGCGCAGATAGCGTTCAGACGACGCGTAGCGCTTCGTCCACACGAGGTGGCCGACCGGCCGGAAGCCCGCCGCGCGCCAAGCCGCCAGGAACTGGTCGGCGGCCTGCCAGCCGTAAAAGCTGACGAAAAACCGATTCGGTTTCAGCACCCGGCAAAGCTCGGCCGAAACCGGCGCGAGCCAGGCGCCGTTTCGGTCGCCGGCCAGGTTGCGGCCGTCGCGGGTGCGGTAGTTGACCAGGTAGGGCGGGTCGGTAAGGATGAAGTCCACGCTGCTGGTCGGCAGTCGTGGCAGCAGGCTGCGGCAATCTCCGGTGAAGACGCGGTTTAGGAATTGCATATTTGAACGCGATGAATGGTTAACGGAAGAAGGGTGGGGAGGCTTGCTCCCCACCCGTGCGCCTTATCTGGCGCCCTTGCGCGGCGATGCACGATGCTCGTGCGGTTTCGCAAACGGACTGCGCTGTGGCGCTTTTTGCCCGTTGCGGTAGCTGTCCAGGACCTTTTCCCGGATGGCCCGCTTGAGGTCGAAGACGACTGTGGCCAGGCGCGCCTGACACTCCTCAAGGGCTTCGTCCGGCGCGTATTCCGCGTCCCGCCAAGCCTCGTACAGCGGATCGAGGATTGCTCCTTGCGTCCACTGGTCGAGTTCGGCCATGTAGCCTTGCTTTTGTTCCGGCATGGCTGTAATGCCTTTCTGGAAGCGCTTCAATGCTTGGGCGGCTCGCCGCTTCCTGCTCACCGCAGGGGCGACACGACCGAAAATTTTTCGCTGTCACAGCCGATTGGCTTCTTTCGCCTCCGGGGCTTGGACGATTTATGTTCCGGAGGAAGGATAAAGAAGTCTCAAGCCCCAGGTTTGAACAGTAGGGGCTTGACAGCCAGGAGAAAACTTTTCGGTATAATGCCGAGACCTGTGAGCAGAAAGCAAAGCCTGTGTGTTCACGGGGAAAAACCCCGACGCGGTTGTCGGGGTTGGGGTCAAGCGGGCGCGGTGGTTTGAGCGGTGAGGCCAGTCGGCCGGTATCGTCGGAGCGAAGCGGCAGACGATACACCGCTGAAAGCAGCGCGGGGGCTTGGGTCTTCAACTGGCTACGGAAAAAAGAAAAGCTTCCTTTCCGGTTCGCGGGGGAGTTGGGGGTAGTAGAAGGCCAAGAACAAACGCTGCCGGATTCCCACGGGCGGGGGATCGGCGCCGTTCCTGCTGGTCACGCTCGGCGGCGGCCGGCTCTGGAAGGGAGCGGCGGAGTCAAGATCTGCTCGAATTGTTGAACGAAGGCCGGCAGGGATAGGCCGAATGCGCGGCAGAAAGCTCGCAGCTCCACAATATCGAGCCGGCGCTCACCGCGCTCGCATTTGCTGACGAACGACTGCGTCTCCCCAAGCCGGGCGGCAAGGTCAACCTGGGTCAGACCACTCCGCTTGCGGGTAGTACGGAGCTCGCGGAGGAAAACTGCGTACTCGCGTGACGTAATGGTCTTATCCACGGCATCGTCCGGAGCTTCACTATAAAAGTCGAAAGGGGGATAGGCCAAAATCGACTATTCGGCGCTATACTCGTGGCTGTGTAGGGATCGGATTGGAGCCGCTGGAGGTCGAAGATGTATTCACTGCAAAGGAAGTGGTTCTTAATTCTGCTGCTGGCGATCATGCCGGCAGCGCTTGCCGCTGCTGATCAGATCATCGCCAAGGAAAGTATCGACGTGATGAAAGCGGCCGGCTGTGGCGACGAACTGATAGTCGCCATCATTCGCTCTGCGAAGGAAGTCCGTATTGACACGTCTGTTGACGGCCTGATCGCGCTCAAGCGGGCCGGCTATTCGGACGCGATCATCCGGGCCATCGTTGAGCGTGCGCCCAACTCTTCTCCAGCGACGGCCGCGACTCCGCAACTCGTTGCTGTGTCGCCGCAACTCGTCGCTGTCCAAGGCAACAACACAATCCCGCTCAAGAACAGCGGCGTCGTCGCCACATTTGCCCAGAGCAAGAAGAACGGCGAGCCGATGGATACGTTGAAATCCGTCGGCATCGGCGTCGGCGCGGGCGTTGGCACCGCGGTGGCCATAGGCGCGACGGCCGGTTCAGCAGCCGGCTCGGTCGTTCCATTTGCCTATCCGGTCGCCAGCGCCTGGAGTGCGCTTCGAACGAAGACGTTGAAGGGGTTCTATTATGAATTGATTTCCCAAACCACGTCCACCGTCGTGCTTACTACTGCTGCAACCGAATTCACCATCCCGCTTGCGGTGTTCAACGACGGTCGCTATCCGATCGCCGAGCCCGTTTTGATCAAGTTGAGAGTTTCGGAAGAGACCCGTACGCGCGTCGCCGGGATCGCAAAGGGCGAGATGAAGTACAGTGGTCTAAAAGGCCCGCAGGAGCCGAAGGCCACCGAGCCCTACCAGCACGAGACGGTGCAGAGCCAAATCACCAAGGCCAACAATTTCGCCACTTTGAAAGTAGCCGGGCTGCCTACCGGCGAGTACGCCGTTGGCTTTTTGCTGGACGCCAAGCTCCTGCCCGAAGTCCTGGACTTTACCGTGCGGTGAAGCTGGCCGTCAGGGGAAGGAGTTTGGAATGAACTTCTCATCACGAAAATGTTCCGGCGGGCTCATTAAAAGTCGCCGAGGAAATCAAGGCGGCGCTGAAGTCGGCTTAGGCGAGCTGAGACAGCCCACGCCGGGACAATTAAAGGGGTGACCTATGCGTCGCACTCTGCTTGCACTCGTGTTTGTCGGTTTCCTGTGTGTTCCGTCGCAGCTTCGCGGCCAAGCGGGACAACTGCCGGACCTCATTATCACCGCGCTGACTGCGCCAGCCCAGGGGACAATTGGTGCCAGTCTCAGCGGGGTCAACGTGACGGTGCGCAACCAAGGCAATGGAGCGGCCGGGCCGTTTTTGATGGGGTTCTATTTTTCCCGCACGCCAAACCTTACCACTCCCGTTGTTTTCACCGGCACAACTAATCTTGTGTCCAAAGGGCTTCAGCCGGAACAATACGCCGGTACAACTGTACACGTCTCAATCCCAACGTCTTTGTCGCCGGGCATCTACTTCCTCTTTGCCGTAGCCGACGACCAGGCTGTAGTTGTTGAATCGGATAAGAAAAACAACTGGCGGTTTTCGGATAGCGGCCCGGTCACGCTGGTCCAGGCGACTGACCCAGCACAGCAAGGGAGCTTGTATCTCATTACGACCGTCGCCGGTAGCGGCATCCAGGGTTATTCGGGGGACGGCGGCGCGGCTGTGTCTGCTTCGCTCTCCTATCCTCTCGATGTAGCGGTTCATCCCACAGGCAAGCTTTACATCTTGCACGGTGGGGTAGTGCGCATGGTGGACAAACAGGGTGTCATCACCACAGTTGCCGGGGGGAATTTTGAAGGTGCATGTGGCGACGGGGACAACGGGCCGGCCACCTCGGCTCATATACTTGATCCCGTAGCGGTTGCATTGGATGGAGGGGGCAATCTTTACATCGCTGATTTCCAGTGCCACCGGATATGGAAGGTGGACAACACTGGGGTTGTCAGGAGCATTGTCGGCACGGCGAAAGCGTGGCGCGACGCTGGATACGGGGGAGACGGTGGGCCCGCGACTGCCGCTCTCCTGGCTTACCCCTCGGATGTTGTGATTGACCCTGCGGGCAACCTGTATATTGCCGACAGCCAAAACCGGCGGGTCCGAAAGGTGAACGCTGCCGGCATCATCAGCACCATTGCAGGAAATGGCAGGAGTTATGTGTTCTGCGATCAAGCCCCGAATGGGGACGGTGGGCCCGCACTTGTGGCGGGATTTTGTCGTATGGGCAGTCTTGCCCTCGATAGAAAGGGGAACCTGTACATCACCGACGGGGACCGTGTGCGCAAAGTCAATCCAAATGGCATTATTACGACGGTGGCGGGCACCGGCATCCGCGGATACAGCGGCGACGGCGGCAGAGCTACCGACGCGAATCTCAACGTGCCTTCGGGTGTGGCCGTCGATTCGGTCGGCAATCTGTATATTTCAGACACACTCAATCAGAGGATTCGGAAAGTGGACGAAACAGGGATGATTACCACCGTCGCCGGTACTGGTGTCTCCGGGTATTCCGGAGACGGTGGGCTGGCTACGGCTGCACAATTCCAGTTCCCACAGAACCTCGATCTGGATATCACGGGGAACCTCTTCGTTGCAGACTTACGTAATCATCGCATTCGCAAGCTGATCTCATCTGGGCCTGTGCCCTATCCGCGCGCGGATAGGGTCCTAATCGTACCAGGTGTCTTGGGCACAAAACTTGCTCTTCCCAATCGCATTCTTTGGTTGAGTAATGATGCACTAAGGCGGCGCGTCTGGGACGGGGAACACATTTTTGAGGACCTAGCCTACGACCTTGACGGAAACCCGGTGGTGGCGCTTACCACCGATACCGCCTCCGGCGCCGAGAACTGTGGAGGCCTCTTCAACCTCAATGACTGTCCCAATGGATCATCCCAGTACTCGCTCCGGTGCGATACCTTGGATGTGAATCTCTTTTCTGACGAGACGGACTGTCGCCGCAGCCTCTATGTATATAACGATCTGTTCAACAGTCTCTCCGCAGAAGGCTACTCACCGGATGTTTTCCCTTATGATTGGCGAATGGATATCGGCCAACTGGGTGAACAGCTGTTCGAGAAACTCCAAGAACTGGCAAAAGCCCATCCGGAGGAGACTATCGGCATCGTGACTCACAGCATGGGAGGGCTGGTTGTCGGCGAGACTCTGCGCCGACACGGACCTGAACTGTTTCCAGTGCTCGGACCCGTCATCACGCTAGCCACTCCCTTCCAGGGAAGTGTCCAGCCGTATCTTTACTTTCAGGGCTGGGCCAGCCTAAACAGCGCGCTTATGAGCAGTCGAATGACCCAGCGGATCGGGGCGAATTGGACCTCCGCATATGAGGTGCTGCCGCGGTGGAACTTCGTAAGGCTCGCTGAAGGGGATTTCACGCCCTACCCGGATATCTATAACGGTTCCTATGATTCAGCAGGTTTCAGCCGTCTGCCACGCACCGACTCGGCGCTGCCGTTGGCGTACAGCCTGTGGAGGGTCAGCGACGGAACAGCTCCGTATCCCGGTGCCTTCGCCATCATTGGGTCCGGACAATTAACTGCCTCGGAGATTATCATTGAGCGGTCAGGTGGCTGCCCTCAGTTGCGCCGTACAAACGGGGACGGGACAGTCCCGATTGCGTCTGCCCTAGGCAGCTCGTGGGTGCCGGCTCCGAATATCAGCTTCATCGACGACAGCCACTCTCAGATTCCCAGCAACGCGAAAGTGATTGTGGCTGTCGTGCGCCTGTTGCGGGGATCCGCTCCGTTATCGTTGCTGAGTACCCCGGCGGAGTCCGGTGCCGATATCGTCCCCATAGCTTGCGACGCCCACTAACCGTTCCGCCT
>JAUYEE010000127.1 GCA_030691545.1 bacterium
GCTGCCCTTCTGGCTGGCGCTCCACTCGAGAAGGACCTGGTTGCCGACAGTGGCGTCGTTCTCAGGAGAGGTGAGCGAGAACTCCCCCGGTTCCAGAGCATCCGGGTCGGCGACAACGACCTTACTTCTCCAAATCTGCCCCAATTGCCCGGTGGAGCGGTCCTTGACGAAATACAAAATCTCGTAGGTCCCCATCACCTTAAAATCGGGATACGAGGTTGTCGTATAAGCCCCGTCCTGATCGAAGTCGTAGAGAGGTACGCGCAGACCTTCCACATCCCGGTGGACTGTGGAGTCAGCGCCCGCGGGTCCCAGAGCGAACCAGGGAGGCTTGACGACGATCCAGGCGTTCTGGACAATCGTGAGATTGTTGACCCTCGCCCATAGGTCGGGAAATTGCCCCGGGGAAATCACCTGTTTGGGAGCGATTTCGATGATTTGTGCTTCCTGCACCGCCTCGCCGTATCCAAGGATAATGTGAGAGGAAATGAATCCATCATTGCCCGGTTTTGGCGATAAGAACCCGAAGGAGCCAATCTTGTCGCCGTTATCGTCGAGAAGAGGATGGTGGGCGGCAAGGTCGGGGTACTCCAAACCGCCGGTGAGTCCGTTGCCGTCCTTGTTAGCTGTGTAAAGCAGCGTGGCCCCGGCAGCGTCGGTGAAGGAATGCATCAGGTTTCGCCCCCGCGCGAGGTTCTCGAAGAGTTCAAGCACAAAGAACTCGCCCTGGCGGTCCGTCCCGTTCTCGAGGGGCCCGGTGACCGGCAGCTCGCGCGAATCAGAACTCGTAACCACGATACGGGTGGGCTTGTTACTTGAGAGAACGGGAATGAAACTGCCGGAGTACGGGGCGCCGTAGATGAACGAGATCGGCTGGCCCTCCGCCAGACTGCCCGCGAGGGATCCTTCGAGTCGCGTTATCCAGGCGTCCATTTCCCACGGGGTCACCACTTCCCCCTCACCATTGACGAAGAATTGCCAGCGCTTGCCGGGGCCTACGAAAACAATGAACAGAGGGCCCGGCGCCTTCAGCATCTTTTCTTTTGCCCGCGTAGTCAAGGCGTACGCAATCGCTTCTTCGCTGGGCGGTCCCTCCAGGAAAATCCCATTGTCCGGCGGAACGCCGTATCGAAGATAAAAGATATCTTCTATTCCAAATCCCCTCGCGCGAAACTTGTGATAGATGATGTCCGTCGTTCGGTTGAACGAGTCGAGTCCCGTGTCGTCTTCCCCTTTCCCGGCTACGATAATGGCATAGCCGGCTGTGTCCTTCACCTGCACGTAGATGTCCTGCGAGGAGGAGCGATTCAGAGCGGTGTTTCCGAGGAACTCCACCCAGATTTTCCAGAGGCCTGGTGTGGGAAGCTCGACATCCCGAAAAGCGTAATACCCACCGGCGTCAACCGCGGCAGACCCCGGCGGGAGCTTCTCGCCCGTCTCGGCATCCTGGAAGTAGATGGAAACCGCTTCCCCTTCCAGGACGAGACTGTACACGCGGGATGCGGGCTTCAGTTGACCGAAGATGTCCAGGGTATTGGTGCGATGAATCGCGAAGGCGGAGGGTACAATCGTGAGCCGCGTGTCCACCGGTTCCACATTGAACACAGCCGGAGGCGAGGCGCTCGCCACGTCGTAGGTGCTGTCTCCGGTCCAGGAAACGACGGCTTGGAAATTGTTCCCGGGCGAGGAAGGGTAATACAGGCAGTTATAATTTCCGAGGCCGTCCGTCCACGTGATAAGATGCTCGTCTCCCCCGGCCGGCGAGATCGCCACTTCCACCGGGCGCCACGGGAGAGGTCGGCCCCTCGGGTCCCTCAGCGTGCCGTAAATGCGAACCGGTTGCCCCACCAGAACCTCGTGAGGTTCGACCCTGACGGTTATGTGCGACCGGAACGCCCCGTCCACCCACGAGCGATAGGGCGTCAGCGTGTCTTCGTTGGACTGGACATACATTCCGCCGGGCACCGACCACTTGCCGCCGACCTCGGTGAATCCATCTGGCACACCGTCATTGAAGTCCTCGGAAAGAAACGTCAGGTAGCCGCCCGGGCTATAGACAGCGAGATTGTCGAAAGCGCAAGCGGCGGAGTACGTCCCTACACCCACATTGGCGTCGCCGAGGGGTTGCTGGGATGCCCAAGCCTGATCGTGCAAGAGAACATCATCCAACCACACTCGTACCCCGAAGAGCGTGACCTCAATCGTCACGTGATAGGTCTGTCGGTAGAACAACTTCAGCCCCGTTACGACGAAGGTTCGCGTATCCCAATTCTCGCCCCATTTCGGCATGCACAGCCGCGACTGGTCCAGCCAGAAATCAACGCGGTAATTTTCCCCGGTGTCCGCGTGGGCGTAGATGACTTTTGTCTCCGCTCCCGAAAACGGCGTGAAGTCAACCTCGATGGTGTAAGCGAAGCTGCGACCGGCTACGTAAACGAGAAAGTTGTCGAATTGGGACGTACCTGCATAGGTGCCGAGTCCTACCATCCCGTCGCCCAACGGCTTATCATACGCCCACGGTTGTTCGTGGCGCAGGACGTTGTCCAGCCACACTCTGACTCCAGCAAAAGTCACCTCAATCTTCGCGCGATACGTCACGTTGTAAGAAAGAGTCAGCCCGCCCACCTCGAAGTTTCGCGTTTGCCATGACTCCCCCCAGGCGGGAATGCACAACCGGGACCGATCGAGGAAGAAGTCCACGCGGTATTCCTCCCCGCTGTCGGCGTGCGCATAAACAATCTTGGTCTCTTCGCCGGAGAGGGGCGTGAAGTCCACCTCCACGACGTATTCGGACAGAATCCCCGCACTCACCCAAGAGCGATGGGGGCCCTCGGGGCTTTCCACGGACTGCAAGTATTCCCCTGCGATAACCGTCCACTTGCCAGAGAGTTCCGTGAATCCGTTCGCCTCGCCGTCCTGAAAGTCTTCGAAAAGCCGGGGAGAGTATTGCAGTGGGAAAGGAAAAGAGTCCGGAGAAGCCGGGTAGCTTTCTTGATCCGAGAAACCGTCTCCGGCGCCGGAAACGGCAAGCGCAAGATTACTGACCTCCAAACACCCGACAACCGCTGCGATCAGGATGAATTGAAGAAGACAGAGAGATTTGCTCAATGTCCCACCTTCCGACCGGGAACACACGCTCGTCACCGGGAATCAGATTTTTCTTCCCCGAGTCGGCGGAATGAGCTGTCGCACGCCACCCTTCATATCAGCAAAAGGCTTATACCACATTTCGTGAGACATTTCAAGCACTTGAGAAACGGGACATTCCCCAGAAATTGGCCGGGTGGGTCTGCAACTCGTTGGCAACGGGATAGAAGGCGAAATTGGCAAGTGCAAGGCGTACTTTTCTGGGAGAAATTGGGGATACTTTTTGAGGGAAAAAGAGACCTCTTGAGGTAAAATGTTGGGAGTGAAAAGGGAGTCACAACCCTCAGAAGGTCTTTCAGGAATCGTAGCCAAGTTGCAAGCAAACTGAAAGGGCAAAGGCCATCGCCTTCGGGGAGGCGGCCAGGGTGTCGGCGTATCGGCGTTGCTCAGATATCAGAGAATGCCGCGCGCTCGCGACACGGTCAGCGTACGCGGCCAGAGGATGAACCCCTTGGTCGAGAAGTGGCGCCATGGCGCCACTGAAGCCTGCTCTGGCACAAACCTGCGGCGACAGAACCCCGCCTCGGGCGGGGCTGAAGCCCGGCGAGGAGGAATTCAGCGCAAGACGACCGGAACAGGGAGACGGCAAGAGATGAGCTTGGGCGTGCCGGGACGAATCACTCAAACGTAGCTGCACCCGTCAATTAGCCTCAACGGGCAAAAGCTTCGGTTCCCGGTGACAGAGTGTAAAGAAACGCTCGTAGGAGGATTGCATGATGGAGCGAGATAAGCTGAGCAGACGCGATTTCTTGAAGCGTAGTTCCCTTGCCCTCGGAGGCTTTGCCGCCGGGGCACTAACCCCTCCATCGCCGGGGTCAGAGCCGGCCAAGACCGTCCAGGTGGATCACGCTCACAATTATAACCCCAAGATGGGATATCGCCGCCTCGGCAAGACGAATATCATGGTCTCAGAAATCGGCCTCGGAGGGCATTGGGGGACGGGCCTGAAGAACCGCGAAGAAGTCCTGACTCGCGCCGCGGAACTGGGAATGAACTATCTCGACACGAACATGGTCTCGGAATGCGAGTTGTACGGACAAGCCCTGAAAGGCATGCGCGATAAGTGGTACATCGGGTTCGCTTCTTGTCCCTTCACGCTCACGGATCCCGAGAATGTGACTGCTGAGGTCATGAGGAAGCATATCGAGGACGCCCTGAAGAATTATCGCACGGAGACTCTCGACATCTGGCGGCCGGTCGGCACGACTTATCAGGAAGACCAGACCGCTCAGTTGGAAGACCGCGTTCTTGACACAGTGGTCGCGGTGTTCGACAAGGCAAGGAAGGAGGGAAAGGTTCGCTGGCTCGGAATTGCCGTCCATAACCCGACGAATATTCGACACGTCCTGAACAACTATCCTTCCTTCTCGGTCATTCTCTTTCCATACTTCTTCGTGACCCAGGACAAGCCTGGCGACAGCTTAATCTCTTTGGCGAACGAGAAGGACGTGGGGGTGATTGCGTTCAAGGCCTTTGGGGGTGGCTTGGCGTTCCGAGGGCTTCGTGAGAGAGGTCGCTCAGGGTTGGATAGGGTGTCGGCTGCCATGCTCAAAAAGGTTCTCGCGAATCAAGGGATTTCCTCGGTGCTCTCGGGTGTTGCAGATACCCTGCAATTGGAGATCAACGTCAGGGCATCCTACGAGAGGATGCGCGAGCTGACTTCTGGCGAGCTTGAGAGGCTCCGGAGACGAGAAGCAATCTTTTTCGCCAATGTGCCTCCCGAGTATGTCTGGCTGAAAAAATGGGAATACGTGTGAAGAACACAGCGCATTCCATCTTTTCCGCCGCATAACGTGCCAAGAAGTGAGGGTGTTTCGCCAGAGGTCAGACCTGTCCGAACCCAAAGACGACCGGTGAACCTCTCATTATCCTGCGAACTCCTTCCCCTTGTTTGAAAGAACGAGTTTCCCCGACTCCGCGACGAGGTAGCGTTGTTCGATCAGCCTATCGAGGATTGTCCGCCGCAGCGCGGGGAAACGGTCGTTGACCTCGCCGTCCGCGATGGCGTCCTCCTTTGACATCGGCAATTTGCTGCTGTTTGCCAGAACCTTGAGCAGTTCCCTGTCTGCGGCTCCGACGATTCTCCCCGTTTCTTTCTTCATCAGGTCCATGAAGACGACCCACAAGGGGTTTGTGCCCAGAAGGATGCTGGCGTACAACCTGGAGTAGTCGAGGAGTTTCAGGAGGCGGAGCTTCCGCTCGAGGAGGGAAGCACCCTGCGTCTCGATGCGAAGGTAGTCAACGCCATGCCACTCGAAGAGTGCCTTGAGCGTTGCCTCAATGCGCTGGGTCGCCCGGCTGTCCTCGTGCTGGGCGTCCGCTGCTTCATAGGCCCGGCTGGACAAGTATGTGTAGCTGCGCAGGCGAGTGTCGTGATAGAGCTTGTCCTCAAGGAGAATGGTCGCCGCCGACTCGATCTCATTATGCGCGTCCTCGGCGAACATCAGTAGCCACATTGGATGCTCCACGCTCTCCCCGAACTCGTTGGCCAGTTTTTTGCCGATGGCACGGTCTGCCCCGTCGAGAATGAATACGGGCGTCCGCGGATGCCCCCAGTCTATTGTGGAAGACGGTTCCCCTGAACGTGTGCCATGGAGGAAATGGGTCGCGTACTGCTTGGCGGGGTTCCGCGCGAACGGTGAATCCGCCGCGCAATCTCGGTCGAGTTCGTCTGGGCTTTCCTTGATGTTTTCGACCTCGGAGATGTCGAAGCGGAACACGGTTCCATCGTCTCTCTTCGCGATTCCGAGCGAGGAAACGATGAAGAGGAAAGCGCTCACCCAGTAGCCGGTGGACTCTCGCGGCGCCTTAATGTCGGACTGCGGAATCTTGACGAAGGGATAGTCGTTGCTCAATTTCTCCAGTTCACCGTCGAGTGAGATCATGAGCAGATTGTTCGTCCGCTGCTTGGCGTAATCAAATGCGTGAAGCGTCTCTTCTGTGTTCCCCGAGTAGGAACAAAGGACGACGAGAGTCTCGGCATTTATCCCGTGGAAGCTCTCCGGGTAGCTCGTGTGGATATCGAATGGGACGCAATACCCCTGGTTCTGGATGATCTCACGAGCCAACAATGGGCCGCTCGCGGAACCACCGAGACCGAACGCCAGGATTCGCTTTGCCGGTGGGATCGGACCCTTGGCGGCGACAAATTCCTCCATCACTGTATTCATGTCCAGGAGTTGTTTTCGCAGACAACTGACCCGCGGAAGCATCCCCTGGCTGTCAATTGCCTTGAGGATTCGAGCGTCGTCCAGAAATGGCCCCGGACCTAATTTCTCCAGGATCATCGGGGCAATCATGCGGCGTATCAACTTCGCGTGTATGATCGCGTTGTCGGTGTACTTCGTCTTCAGAATCTTTTCTTCGGGCGACGCGGAAAAGTCCACAAAACGGGGCAGCCACAGTTCCTCGTCCGGTCTGCACAGAATATCAATCAATTCCGTGAGTGGCTTGTCTTTCATTTGCTCTCTCAACTGCTCCATCAATCTCATAGCTTGTTCCTCGGTGTTTTGGCCTCTTTTCTTGAGTCGTAAGGGCTTGTTTCGCGCCGTGTTGAGGGGAATGCCCCACGCGCGCGTTTCAGTGCCACGGCAATGTCCTTTTACTGGTCGAAACCTCGGCGCCGCAGGGCCCCTCGTGCGAGGGGTCATTATGCCGACCCGTTCCGAAAAGCTCAAGCTCATCTTTTGTGAGGACGCAAACACGATGGCATGTAAGGACAGAGAACCGCGAAGGACACGAAGGGACGAACCGCAGATGAACGCGGATGAACGCAGAGCGGAATTTCGACAGGATGAACAGGATGGACAGGATTTGAAAGCGGCAGCACGGCTGCCGCAGTCCAAAGGGGCGAGAGACCCCAGATGAACGCGGAGAAAGAGGCGGCATGGGCATCCTGCCCATGATGCGACACAAGGGGGCCTGCCCGGTACGGTAGAACGTAACGGGCGAGGTGAAAGAGGAGAGCGAGCATAAAAATAGCGCAGGGCGAAAAAGTGGGCCTTTTCGGGCCTTTTGGAGGTGAGGGTTTTGGCGATAAAGCACGTGGCAACAGGAGGATAGGCAGGGCATTGTGGGATTTGAAAAAGGCCCAGGGGGAAACGATTTTCGATTTCGGATTGAGGAGGGAAAAACCGCAGATGAACGCAGATGAACGCCGAGGGGGCGTTTTGGGGTTTAGGGGTTAGGGGTTGGGGGTCCGGGATCAGGGGCCGGGGAATTCTTTTGACAGGATGAACCGGATGGACAGGATTGGAGGGGACATGCACAGTGAATCTCACTTCATCCCAAAGGTGAGGTCGAGTTTCTTGAGGGCTTTCTTGAGGAATTCCCCTTCATAATCGCGGATGCGGCGGCCCTGCACAGAAACGGGAGGTTTGTAGTAAAGGAAGCTCGCTTCGTCAATTTCGCGGGGAACAGCGTGGAGGGCGGCGATGGCGGCTCGGAGGTCCGGTCCGTAAACCTCCTTCTGGCCGTAGGTGACGGAGCCATCGGGGGCTTTTGAGACGGGAAACCAGACGATTCTGCGAAGTTTCGGAGTCATGGCTTCGTCGAAGATGCGTTCAAGCTCCATGAGGCGTTGATGTTTGTTAACGAGGCGGAAGCGGTTGGGAGCATCGTACTCGAGCATGCGGCGGTAGTGGCGGGTGCGATTGAACCATCCCTCGGTGCGCCGGCGGCAGGTGGAGTAGTACCGGACTCGGGAGACGAGTTCGTCAGCAGAGAGGGGGATTTCGGGGAATTGAGAGAGGAGTTCCTCAGCAATCTGGCGGTGAGGCTTGAAGAGGGCTAATTGTTTGCAGATGAAGTCCTTGTGCTTGAATTTGAGGCGGTATCTCGCGTTCTCGTTCATTCTCGATCCCCATGTGCTCAGTGACGAATGAGTTCGTTCGAGCGTACGGGTGTAGTGTAGCAGGAATGCAACATTTTGTCAATGGAAATAGCAACAGTTGATATTTTGACAGGATAGAGAGAATTCAAGTGGCTCTGTGGCGGGAGGCTGGTGGAGGGCAAGGGCAAGTCCGCCTTGAAGGGAGGCGAGACCTCCACGGAGCGCGGCTCCGCCAGCTAGCCTCCTATTTCATCTCGACACGATAGAATTTTACCTTATGGGAGACTTCCGTGTCGGTCCAAGAAGCCTCGGAGCCGTCGGAAGAAATGGTCACCACTTCGGCCCAGCTTCCGCTGCAAAGGTCGCTGCAAGCCTGGATCGCGTATATCTGCCCCGGCTGGCTTCGCCACTTGAGTTCCAGCCCATCCCCTGCGGTCTTCGTCACTTCTATCACCTCGAACGGAAGGGAACCATACTCATACGCCCCCATGTCCACCGTAAGAGAAGAGGTCCCCAGAAGAACGCGTGGTTTCCCATCGAGGTCAATTGCTTGCTCCATCCATGCCTTGTTCAGTCCGGAGTCAATGCAGGGCGAACTTCCTGTGAGTCTATAGTTGTTATCCTCGCGGGTGTCAAGATCATCGTCCGGACCATCTGGGTCCGCGAATCGGGGTTCGGTCGCGATGTCCCCTTCGCCCCACTCCGCCAGGTCTTCAATGCACGAAAAGCTGTGGTCCGTTGACTCGAAAAGCTGAGCCCCGGTGTTGGCTATGTTGTTCCAGATTATACAGTTCGAAATGGGTCCCAAGCACCAGTACAGGCCGCCCCCGGCATCAGCTGAGTTAGCCACAATCGTGTTGTTCTGTAGAGCGCCGTCACAGCGATGTAGTGCCCCACCGTTGCGCCTGGCTGTATTTCCCTCTATCTTGTTGTTTTGAACCGTTCCGTTGCAGAAGGCCAGCGCCCCTCCGTCCCCGAACTGGTCCCCCGCGGAATTGCCATCGATTATGTTGTTTTCAACTGCGGCGTCGCAGAAGGCAAGGCCACCTCCGAACTCGGACTGATTGTGCCTGATCACGTTGTCGCGAATCATGCCGTTGCATCGCCACAAGCCACCGCCTTGTGCGTATGCAAAGTTTTCAGTTATCATGTTGCGTTTGACTATACCGTCACAATAGGCCAGACCGCCACCACAGGCACCTCTGCCTGCCGCCGAGTTTCCCTCCACAATGTTGTCCTGTATCATGGCGTGGGTATGGTGAAACCAATCGCCGCCGCAAACACCTCCGCCCTCGTAGGCACTCCCCTTCTGAATGGTGAAGCCTGAAAGAACGCAGGCCTCGGATTCATGCCCCGTGAACCAAACAACGGGACCCGAGGCATATCCATCTAAGATGGTCGAAGCAACGACCGAGGCGTTCGCCGGTTCCGAACTCCGCAGGACAACATCAGCACCACAGAACTGAATGTTCTCGCGATAACGTCCCGGTGCCACGATGATCTCGTCTCCATTCAGAGCCGTGCAAAGCGCCCGCTGAATCGAATCAACGTTAGCCGGGACATGGATCACAGTTGGGGGTGTCACTTGGCACGGGCTCGTACCGCGAAGAAGCTCAACGCCATCACGAAGGCCATCACCGTCCGTGTCTTCCAACTTCGGATTCGTATTCGCAATCATCTCGTCTTCGTCGGACAGGAGGTCGCCGTCCGAGTCGGGGCTTGAACCGTATTCATGGCACCCCATATCCACCTGGTTACCCTCAAGGCGACAGTTGCCAGCGAGGTCGCGCAACGCCCACGCAAACCAGTAGTAATCCGCACCTTTGTCTATACACGGCGACCCGGCCTGAAGACGATAGTCTCCGGCTGCCGGGTCCACCAATAGAGGGTCCTTGCTTATGTTCCCCACTCCCCCAGCACCCCAACCATCCTCGATACAACTGAAAGATGGGACATTGCAGTCGTACATCTGGTTTCCGGACATGCTCGCAGTATTCCCCCATACGATGCAGCTGCGGATTGCCCCGTTGCACCCGCACATCCCACCTCCATCTCCATCTTGGGCCGCGTTATTAACGATTGTGTTGTTCTGGACAACGCCTTCGCACTCCATCAAGCCACCGCCATCCTTGTCGCTCCAGTTGCCGACGATCAAGTTGTCTTGGATCACGGCACGGCAGAACGCTAATCCGCCGCCTCCCGGTTCGATTCCTCCGTAGTTCCCCTTGATTTGGTTGTTTTGGATTACGCCATAGCACCATGCCAGTCCACCCCCGTAGCGCTCGGCACTGTTACCAATGATTTTGTTGCTGACTATCCTTCCATAGCACTCATCCAACCCGCCCCCTCCGTACTCGGCGGAGTTCCCTGCTATTACATTGTGTTGAATTAGGCCGTCGCAGCAATCCAATCCTCCACCGTACATCTCAGCCGAGTTTTCCGTGACGACGTTGTTTTCGATCACGGCGTGAGTGTGACTCTTGGTGGCCCCCCCATAGATTCCGCCTCCATGACTGGCCTTGCCGTTCCGAATCGTGAAGCCGGAGAGCACGCAAGTTTCGTCTTCAGTGCCGTCAAAGGTCACCACGGAGCCTGCTTGGTTTCCGTCAATAATCGTACTTTCCACGACTTTGGCATTGAAAGGATCGCTACTCCGCAGCACGATATTCTTCCCGTTAAACCGAATGTTCTCGAGGTACGTGCCCTCCGCGACGAGGACGGTGTCGCCATGCGAAGCGGCATCTATTCCTTCCTGGATGGTCTTGAGTGCCTTCTCCCAGGATTTGCCGTCGCCGGAAGAGGAGACGGCCCCGTCCACGTACAGGGTTGCGGCGGAAGCCGACACCGAGACACAGAGCACCGTCGAAAGGATTGCCACGAGAAGGAAGGATTTCATTTCGTGCCCCCCGTCAAAGAGAGTTCAATTACCTACGTTGTTCAAGGCACAGGTTGAATGCCGGACTATTTTAGCACAGGGAACGGAAAAGGAAGAGGTTTTTTCACAAAATCCTCTCGTTTTCTGTTTCCACATCGGTGCAGGCGGGACGCCTGCGGTACAACCGTAGAGGACGCGGGGGAGAACCTTTCGGGTTTGGGGGTTGGGGTTTCGCGTTTGGGGTCAGGGGGTTCTTTTGACAGGATGAACGGGGTGGAAAGGATATGGAAGCGGTCTGGTCTGCCTCTTTACCCGCGTGGCGCGTCTTTGAGTTCCAGTTGCCTCACAATGAGCCGCACGAGGGAGTCTTTGACCTCGGTGTGACGGGGGACGGGAGCCTGCCCGCCGGTGGCGGGATTGGCGTAGATGTCGTGGCGACGGCCATGGCGCTTGAGGTAGCAACCGTTCTCGACAAGGAAGCGAATGAGTTCAGAGCGTTTCACAGGTCAAGGCGGACTTCAGTTGTCTTGGCGCCGGCGTGGGCGACTTCGGAGGTTTCGCACATCATTCGATAGGCGTCCGCGATGTTCTCCTTGAGCTCGTCGAGGGTTTCGCCCTGGCTGAAGACGCCCGGGACCTCGCGCAGCCTTCCGACGTACCAACCGTCATCTTCCCAGTATTCGAGGGTGAAGGAACGCGTCACGGTATTCTCCCGATGATGTATCGCGCGTGGCGCTCATCCGGCAAGGGGAGCGCTGTCCCTGCGGGTTTGCACAAGTCTTGATTTCGACTCGTTGGCCGATAACGTTCACGCTCGGCATTATGATGCGGCCGGCCAACGCGCGCTGTCAAGGCAGATTTGGGGGAGGGAGAAACCGCGGAGAGCGCGGAGAGCGCAGAGGGGGCGTTTTGGGGTTTTGGGGTTAGGGGTTGGGGGTTGGGGATCGAGGGCCAGGGGTCAGGGATCAGGGGCCAGGGAATTCTTTTGACAGGATGGACAGGATTTGAGGGGAAACGAACCGCGGAGGCACGCGGAGTGGCCAAATGGAAAGATGCAGGCGAGACGCCTGCGGTACAGCGGGAATCAGGATTTGACTCTCTTGGAGAGGGTATCCACGAGGACGGCGAGGAGGAGGACGCTGCCGAGGACGACGTATTGCCAAAATCGCGAGAAGCCGAGGAAGTTGACTCCGACCGCCAGGACGCGGATGAGAAGGACGCCGACGAATGTGCCAATAATTGTGCCCTTCCCCCCGAAGAGGCTCGTGCCCCCGACGACGACGGCGGCGATGACCTGGAGTTCCCATTTGTCGCCGGATTTGGGATCTCCGGAGCCGAGGGTGGCGGACTGGATGATTCCGGAAAGGCCGCAGAGGGCGCCCGTGACGGCATAAACGAGGAATTTGATTTTCTTGACGTTGATGCCGGAGAGGCGGGCGGCTTCTTCATTTCCCCCGACGGCGTAGATTTGTCTTCCGAAGACGGTCCCCGAGAGAAGCACATGAAAGAAGATGATTCCGGCGAGCATGATGACGCCGCTGAGGGGGATTCCGGGAAACCATTTCAGACCGAGAAGTCCTTTTCCGAGGATGCCGCGACCGAGGAAGGTGAATCGCTCGTATTCGATGGGGATTTCGACGGGTTTCTCGCGGCAGATGATGAAGGCAAGACCGCGGCAGACGAACATCATGGCTAATGTGGCGACGAAGGGCGGGATGCCGAAACGGGTGATAACAAGGCCGGAGATGCTTCCGCAGGCGAATCCAACGAGGACGCTGGCGAGGATGGCGATGAAGAAGGCGAGGTAGAGGGGGAGTCTCGTGCTAACGGTGAGAGCCATGGTGCCGAGGACGCCAGCGACGCCGACGAGGGAGCCGACGGAAAGGTCAATGCCCGCGGTGATAATGACGAGGGTCATGCCGAGGGCGATGAGCATCTCGACGGGCATCTGGCTGAGGATGTTGGTAGCGTTCTCCGGGCGGACGAAGGCGAAGTCGGTCTGCACGGCGAGGACGACAATGAGGGCAATGAGAAACACCCAGAGGCTATGGGTTTCAATGAGTTTTCGGAGTTTCATTTCGCCCTATGGTGTCCTGGCATAGCATCAGTGACGCATTATGGATAAATCCACTTCGTCGAGAAGCCCGGCTGAAGCCGGCTCCGGCCAACACTCCTCGCAAGGCCGATACCACCGCCTGAAGGCGGTGGCTAAAGGGGGATGCCGGCTGAAGCCCGGCACACCCCGGGAGTGTTCGATAGCCCTCGTGGCGGCGGGACCCGTGAAGAATCACGGGCAAGCCTGCCCGTGCGAGCGAAGGGAGCAGTGTCGCCCCGCGGTCCCACCTCTGGCGGGACCAGGGCGGACGCTTCTCCATGGTAAGCGGCCAGGGACGCGCATGCCACGATGTTCCTCACCCTTCACCTCCCCTCGCCTTTCCAGACGCCGCCTTCGATCGGGATACTGAGTTGTTCGCCTTTCAGGAATGCCTCAAGGTGCTCACGTGGAATCGCCTGGAAGGCGAAGTACTCGTGAATCATGTCGAGCGTCTTCTCGGCCATGACTTTCGGGTACTGGATGACATCACCGTAAACTTTTCGTTCGCGGATTCGCCGCCGGGCTTCCTGAGTCGCGTCGTAGCCGACGATTTTGACTTTGCCGACTTTTCCAGCAGCTTCGACGGCAGCAAGGGCGCCCAGAGCGGAATCGTCGTTAATTCCAAAAATGCCGTCGAGATCAGGATGCTTGGTCAGGATATCGCGCGCGACGTCGAGGGCTTTGTCTCGCTGCCCCTCGGCGGAAAGCTCCTCGATGATTTTGATGTCGGGATAGTCCTTGATTTTGTCCTTGAAGCCACGGATGCGCTCGGTGCAGGACTCGACGCCCGGGTGAGTGATGAGGGCGACGTTGCCCTTGCCGCTCAACGCCTCATTCATCAACTCGGCCGCCAGGACACCGCCGCGATAGTTATCTGAGGCCACGTGGGCGATGACTTTTCCCTGGGGCGAATCGTTTTTGATGTCGGCGGTGAAGACGGGGATGCCGGCTTTGTTCGCGTCCTCGATGGAAGTGCCGACGGTTTTGGAATCGCAGGGGCAAATAATCATCGCGTCAACCTTCTGAACGATGAAGTCGCGGATGTGGTTGGCTTGCACAGCGGGGTCGAAATCGGCGGAAAGGATTTTCAAATTGTAGCTGTATTTTCTCGCTCCTTTGAGCATGCCCTCTCGCAGGTCCTGGTAGAACTCATGCTGGAGGTTGAGGAGCGAGACGCCGATGGTTTTCGGCTTGCCAACGGCGCCGCCCGCGGCATCTTTTCCCTCTCTGCGGCATCCGGCTGCGGACAAGAAGAAAAGCGGAACGAGAATTGCGGCAACTGTTGCTCTCATCGTATGGGACCTTTCTTCGATTGCGTTAGTACTGTATTTCATAAATTCTCCGATGCATTCACGGATGAATCCAGATCGTCGAGAAGCCCGGCTGAAGCCGGCTCCGGCCAGCATTCCTCGCGACGCCGATACCACCGCCTGAAGACGGTGGCTAAAGGACATTGCCGGCTAAAGCCCGGCAAGTCAGGGCATCGTTCAGGGTGAGTCGCGCGCGTCTGGACTGCCGTGTATGATAGGTGACCGTATTTGCCAAACACTGTACTGAGCACATGTGTATGCGCAGCGAACCTATCGCGCGCTCGGACGCTATTTGACTGAGATATCGCGCACCGTGCGGAAGCCGTTCCATAAGTTGCGCGTATCCGACGTCCAGAAGACTTTGTCCGCACAACTCAGGACACGCATATAAGCCAGGTCGGTGGCGAAACCGCCGCCTCGGTCAACTTTGAATTTCAAGTCGAGATTCAGGGCCTTCTTCATGCGGTCGTGAAGACACGGGTTGCGGTTGAGGCTGTGCTCGATACAATACTGGTACCAGCTTTCCCAGTACCAGTCCAGGCACCAGTTGTTGACATTGCCGGCCATATCGTAGCAACCGTAGGGGCTGCGGCCCAGCGGATACTTGTCCACGTCGGTCGTTCGGCCGATGAGGTTGTGGAAGTTTGCGAGTTCCTTGCCGGGGACATCGTTTCCCCACGGATAGATTCTGCCGTCGGTCCCGCGAGCGGCTTTTTCCCATTCGGCGTCGGTGGGGAGACGCTTGCCCGCCCAGCGGCAGTAAGCGTCGGCTTCGTACCAGCTCACACCGGCTACCGGTTGTTTGGGGCGGTTCCAGTCGTCATGTTCCCAGGCGAGGGAACTTTCAATCTCATTCTCGATTCTCCAGTGCCATCCTTCGGAGCTCCACCAGTCTTCCTCTCGATAGCCGCCTGCTTCGATAAAGAGCCTATACCTCTCGTTCGTGACCGGGAAGAGGTCTATGTAATATGCGGATAGCCAGACCCTCCGCTGGGGCTTCTCATGGTCTTTGGCGAAGATGTCGTCGGGGTCCGTCCCCATGAGGAACTCGCCCTCGGGGACCGGGGCCATTTGGGCGCCGTCAATGGGGTCGGTCTGATGATGAGCGTCTGCCATTTCTTGATTATGGGCCTTCAATTCAGGAGATGCTTTTTGAGGAAACTGACCGTCGCGCCTCGGAAGTCGGGCCAGTCTGGCTTAATGTTCCAGAGTCCGTGGCCGCCGCCGTCGAGAATGAAACTCTCCGCCCCGACGCCCTTCTGTTTCAGCTTCTCAATCAGGGCATGGGCGTGGCTGACGGGGACAAGGAGATCGGCCGCGCCGTGAGCGGTCAGGACAGGCGGGTCGTCGGAGGAAACGTAGGTGATGGGGGAAGCCGCTTCGATGAGGGAGTCTGGAATTCTGCCTTTCTCGTCGCCCTTTTTAAGCCCGAAGAGGGCTGTGTAGGCGGGGTGACGCTTTTCCAGGGGCCTCAGTAGGCGAAAGTCGGTCGGGCCGAAATAGTTGACGATGCAGGAGACGCGGGAGGACAGCCGCTCGACCGGGTCGGGCGAATCGGGTTTCTTGCGGTCGTCGTGGAGTCCGACCCAGAGGCTCAGATGTCCTCCTGCCGAGGCGCCCATGAGGGCGATTCGCTCAGGATTGATGTTCCACTCCTTCGCTTTGCTGCGGACGAACTGGACGGCCCGGGTGCAGTCGTCCACCTGCGCGGGATACGGAGCGATGTCTGTCAGGCGATAGTTGATGGAGACGATCGAGATGCCAGCCTCGACGAGGGATTCCTTGAGAAAGCGTGGAAGCCCGCGTTTGTCGCCCTGTCGCCAGCCGCCGCCGTGGATGAAGATAACAACGGGCGTGGGCTTCTCGCTTTTGACAAGGAATGCGTCGAGTTTGACAGGCACGCCGCCCGGGGTGGCATAGGTTGCGTCCATGAGCGTCTTGACTTCGGCAGCTTCGGCTGCAACACAGAAAACGGAAACGAGGGCAACGAAGGCGGGCACGTGCCAGAGTTTCATGGGACGTCCTTCCTGTGTCTTTCTGATTCTGCCATGGCGTGGGTGCTTTTTGTGGGAATGATATACAAAATGGTACCCTGTGGCGAGATTTGTGTGTGCAGCCTCCCGGCGCACGCGCAGACCGAAGAGAATGCTCCGCCGGAAGGGTCCGGGAATGGGCAGGGGCGACGCGCCCGGAAACCTGAGGCAACTGTCAGCGGTTGCGGAGCGCGCGTTCAGCTTCCTGGCGGACACGGTCGTTTTCGTCTTGAAGGGCGCGGGTGAAGATGTCGCGGGACTGGTCGCGAGCAAACGACGACAGCGTCTGAATGGCGCGGGCACGGGCACGGGCATCGCTGTCCGAGAACGCGACATCGGACAGACGCTGTACTTCCTGGCGGAAGGGCTGCTCGTCGCCGAGACTGCGGAGAGCTATTACGAGCCGGATGCGGTCTCTCCCGGTGTCTCTCTGATACATGTCCCTCAAGTAGGGGATGGCCTCTGGGGCGCCGATTTCGCCGAGAGAGGCGATGGCTTCGCCGCGGACCTCCTCGTTGGAGTCGTTGAGAGCCTGGAGGAGAGCCGGGGCGCCGTCCCTGGCTTTGATTCGTCCCAGAACGTCGGCAGCCTGCTGGCGAACGTCAGCGGAGGAGTCGGAAAGCAACTGGGAGATGGAAGAACCGGCATCGCTGGCGCCGAGTGTCCCGAGAGCCATGACCGCTTCCCGACGGACACTGGCGTCCGGGTCGTTCAACATTTGGGCGATGAGAGGGGAAGACTCTTTGTGTCCCCAGTCGGCGAAGGAGTCAACGGCCTCGCGGCGGACGTTCGGGTCGGCATCGCTGAGCATCTGCGCCATGAGGGGTGCGGCCTCGCGGTCACTTAAGTCTCCGAGCGCGTCGGCGGCTTCCATTCTGACGCGGGGATTGGTGTCGTAAAGCATATTTCGGATGGTTTCGCGCGCCGTGGCGTCGAATTGGGCGACGCGCCTCAGTGCCGTGATTCCTTCCAATCGCAACTGGGGGCTGTCGGACTTGATGTAAGCGTAGCCGCGGTTGATGGGGTCTTCTTCAAGCCCCTGAATCCGATAGGTGAGGTCGTCCAACCGGGATGCGAGCCTTGCGAGTTCCGCGGGCAGGGTGGCGACGTTTCCCTGAGTCGCCTCGGGGCTTGTCTCGCCCTCAGAGGGGACGGAGGACGGGGAGGCGACAGGAAGCTCGCGTTCGACATCATTGAGCCGAATTTCCAGTCGTCCAAGGTGATTTTCGAGCTGTTGGACCTGCCTGTGCCATTCGGGCGTCTTCGTTCCCGACTCTGTCCGACCGGTCGGCCGCGAAAGCAGACTGACCGCTGCGAGCACAAGGGCTGCCAGCGCGATTGCCAAAACAAGATGCTTGTTCACTGTCGTGTTCTCCCGCATTCATGGTTGGCAGAGGTTCTTTCCGGGCAGAGCGACTGTGTTGCCCGCAGAGGAGGGCAAGGTCGTGCGACACGAACACCACCCTTTCCTGCGCGCGGCATCACACAAACATCTTCCCCGCAGGCAAAGGCGACGCTGCCCGGGCGCAAAGAGTCTCTTTTTTTATGACGGATAACGTCTGCGTTCCGCTTATTCTTTCTGGTTTCTTTCTTGCCACGGCGGGGCCTGTGAGAAGTAGTGTATCACCACCGTCCCGAGATGTCATCCTCCGCGATGGGCAGGGTGTGTCTGCCCATGGAGGGGGTGCACGCCCACTCAAATACAGCCGCACCCCGCAGGTGTCGGGGTGTTGACATCGGCAGGGAGAAAAGTGCATAGTATTTCTCGGTTACCATAGTGAACGAAAGGGGCAGTGGGCCCCTCCCGACGACGAATCTCAGGCTCGGCCGAGCCGGGGTTGCTTCGGTGGAACAAAAACATACGGTTCTCATAATTGATGACTATGCCGCGGCCCGAGAGGCCGTGACGTTCGCCCTGAGAGATGAATTTCAGTGTCTCTCTGCGGACTCGGCCAGGAGCGGTCTTGACATCTTGAAAACGAACTCGGTGGATGCAGTGGTCCTCGACATCCGGATGCCGGAGGTGGACGGCATCGAGGCGTTGAAACGAATCAGAGAATGGGGCATTCAGACACAGGTTGTCCTGTTGACGGGGCATGGGAGCCTCGAGACGGCTCGAAAAGCGGTGAAATACGGGGCATTCGATTATCTGATGAAGCCGTTCGAGGTGGAGAACCTCAGGAATGTCGTCCGGGAAGCGGTTCAGAAGAACATTCACGGGGAGAAAGAAGGGGGAGACCGCGAACTGAAGAAGTTTGCGGACGCGCTCGCGACGAAGATGATAGTGGCGGGAGGGACGGCGAGGACGGGAGAGCTCTCGTCGGAGGCTCTCCGGGAGATGAGGAACCCTCTGACGGCGATCTTAGGCTACTCGCAGTTGCTGTTGAAAAACCTCAAGGAGCGACGGGCGAGGCGGTTCAGCGGTAAGTCGTTGCGATACCTGAGCATCATCGAGGAGGAAGCGAAAAAGTGCGTTGAGATTGCGATGCGGTTGGTGATGGTCTCGGAAGGGGGTAAAACCCGCCGCGGGGCGATTCTCAACGAGGCGATGCAGAATGTGGGGGCGTTGCTTCGTCCACAGTGCTCCATGAAGGGGGTTGACATCGCCGTGACACCGGCGAGCGAGAGAATCATGCTGGACATCCCGGCTGAGGATTTGTACGGGGTGCTGGTGAACCTGACGTTAAACTCCTTAGAAGCGATTGAGGGGCCGGGCGAGATTCATATCCGGGGATACCGGTTCACCGGGGATGATCCTCTCCTCGAGGAGCCGACGCCATCGGAAAGGGAGTTCGTGATTCGGTCCGAGCGCCCCATGCTCGCGGCAATCGAGGTTGCGGATACGGGGCTCGGGATAGAGCCTCAGCATCTCCCAAAGCTCTTTGACCCGCTTTTCACGACGAAAAGCGACCAAGGCGGCACGGGGCTTGGGCTGTCGTACTGTAAGGAAAAAGTCGAGCGACGTGAAGGGCACATTTGTGTGGTCAGGTCGCGGCCGGGGGAAACGATTGTGAGGGTTTTGCTCCCCCTGCTGTCAGACCTGTGACGGGGCGGCGAGGAGAGGGCTGCATCGTCCAGTAGCAGCGGCTGGAAGCCGCTTCTGCCGACACGAGAAAGCAGCGAACGACGCTTGTTGAGTGAGGAAAAAATGGATGTCTTCCCCGACATTGCCCAAGAAACGCGAATGGTCGTGCTGACCGGGGCGGGAATCAGTGCGGAATCGGGCGTGCCAACATTCCGGGACAAGGATGGGGTATGGGGGAAGTACGACGTGATGTCGGTGGCCACGCCGGAAGGATTTGCCAGAGACCCCGGGCAGGTATGGCGCTTCTATAACGAGCGGAGGAAACAGGCTCAATCCGTGAAGCCCAATGCGGGGCACTATGCGCTTGTCCGGCTGGAGGAGTTTTTGCCGGAAGGCAGATTCACGCTCATCACGCAGAACGTTGACCATCTTCACAGGAAAGCGGGCAGCCGGAACATGCATCACATGCACGGGGAACTGGCAAAGGTCCGCTGCACGCGTTGCGAGAAGGTGCGTGAGACATTGGAGGACCTGCCGGAGCTGCCGCGGTGCGAGTGTGGAGGGCTGTTGCGGCCGCACGTAGTTTGGTTCGGAGAGGTTCCGTTTGACATGGACAGATTGTTCTCGCTGGTCGAAGCGTGCGACCTCTTTCTCGTGGTGGGGACAAGCGGGGTGGTTCACCCCGCCGCGGGCTTTGTCATTCATGCCAAGAGGAGCGGAGCAACAACCGTCGGGGTGAACTTGGAGGTTCCAGAGAACCGTGGTTTCATTGACCATTTCTACCAGGGCAAATCGGGGGAGATTCTTCCTCGCCTCGTGGAATACTGGGCGCGCTGCCTGATCGCTTGAGGGGATGCGAGCTCGAGCAGTAGGCGCTCGCCGGCGGGGCGCGCTGCGGCGGAGAGGATAGGGGGGCGAAGGAATCGGAACCACGAAGGACACGAAGGGCACGAAGAGGGACGGCCTGCCCACCTGCCCGTTGCGGGCTTCGGACACGGTACGCCGCACTACGGCGCGTCTGGAATGATGGACCAGGGAAGGAGTTCGCCGTCGGGGATTTCGCGGCACGCGCGCTCTTCCACAACGCGCGGGGACGGGAAACCCTGTTCGATCCAGAGAGAGAGGTCTCGGCTGCCTCGGGACAGCGCCGCCTCGAGGTGCGATTGCCTCGGACTGGCCGCGGTGAAAGCGACGCCTTTCAACTTACGGAGTTGTTTCTGAAGGTAGGCAAGAGTCGTTCTGAGGTAGTCAAGGGATTGCATAGGGAGCCTCTGGTATGGAGTGCGCGGTTTCGGCACGAAAGGGGAGACACTGACCTTGACGTGAATGATGGAAGAGAGTTCGAAGACTCTTGCCACAATCTCTTCGACATCCTCCTGCTTTTCGCCGGGCAGGCCCACGATGAAGTACGTCTTCAGAGAAGGGATTCCGGAGTCCTTGACGAGTCGCGCGGAATCGAGCAATTGTTTGTCTGAGAGGGGCTTGCCGATTTCCCCTCGTATTCTTTCGGAGCCAGCCTCCGGGGCAATGGTCAACGTTTGCACGTTCCCTCTGGCAAGAGCCCGCACCAGAGCCGGACTCAGCTTGCCGGGGCGAACGCTGGAGATGGAGGTATCGGCGCCATCCTCGGCGAGAGCGGAACAGATTTGCTCGAGTTCAGGGTGATCCCCGACGGCGGCTCCAAGCAAGCCAACGCGTTTTTCGCGGTGGAACTGCTGCCGGAGAGCGCGGAGGATGCTCTCCGCCGTGCGCCACCTTGTGGGCGAGTAGATTGCCCTGACGGCGCAGAACTTACATCTCCCTGGACAGCCGCGGGAGACCTCGATGAGAAGCCTCTGGCCGAAGACTGTGTCGGGGGTGAGAACCTGGGTCATGGTGTCGAACTTCCCGATGTCGGGCGGCGGGTTTCTACGAACGGGATAAGGGGCGCCGGGGGGGATGAACCACGAAGGAGCTGAGGTGGCATGGGCATCTTGCCCATGATTCACGGGCTGGAAGCCCGTGCCACTTCCCGGCTTCTCCGCATGAACGCCCCTGACCTCTAACCCCTGACCCCTGACCCCCGAGCTCTGAGCGGTTTGGTGGAAGGATGCAGGCGAGACGCCTGCGGTACTGGCGCGGGTGACGGCGAGCAACCTCCCTGCCTCGTCGAGTTCAACCCCGTACAAAGAGGGGACGTACACGCCGGGCAGTTGGGACGCGCTCTCTTTGACCAGCGCCTTGTCCTTGCCTTTGCTCTCCGCGATCGTACAAAGCAAATCATCGAGGACGGTCTCCGCTTCTCCCACGACGAAGAGGTCCACGAAATCCGCGATTGGCTCGGGGTTGAGCATGGCTGCGGCGCCGCCGGCGACGATGAGGGGGTGATAGGGCTGTCTGTCCGCGCTGCGCGGCGGGATTTTTGCCCGGCGCAGAATCTCGACGATGTTCGGGTAATCCAGCTCAAAGGAGACCGAAAAGGCGACGACATCGAAGCTGGACAGGGTGCTTCCTGACTCGAGGGTGACGGCCTCCGGGAAGTCTAACAGGACGCTGCGCTCGCACTGTGATAGAGGGTTTTGATTGATGAGGGCGTACACCGTCTGGAAGCCGAGATTGCTCATGGCGAGGCGATACGTGTTCGGGTAAACGAGGGCGACGCGGACATCGCCATAGGCTTTTGACATGGCCCCGTTCTCGGAGCGAACGATTCGGGAGATTTCTTTACGGGTGGCGGTTTGCATGGTTGCACTCAACGCCCCAACAGGGCATGGGCGACGGCTTGCGCGGGGAGGTCGCCTTCGATGGCGGTCCGGAGCATCGCTGCGAGGAGGGAGGAGATTTCCGCCTGCTGCTCGCTCGAGAGGCGGATTCTCCCGCAGCGGGGTAACGGGATTTCCGCGAGGCGTCGCAGGGCTCCGAGGGTTCCCGGAGGGAGGGGGCGATCGCTATCTTTTCCGCAGGAATGGCACAGAAGGACTCCCGACCGCGCACGAAACCGCGCGGCTGCCCCGAGTGAGGCCCCGCAATGGGCGCAGGTGTCCAGACGAGGCAGTTTGCCGAAGTGGCGAAGGAGATGAACCTGAAAGGCAAATGTGACGTTCTCGGCGTTCGAGATGTGCGAGAGGGCGGAGAGACCGGAAACGAGCAACTCAAACACGTCGGGGTCGGCATCTTCATCGGGCTGGGTTTGGTCAATGAGAGACAGTAGGTTGAGTGCATGAGCGATTCTGGAAAGCTCCTGCCGGAGTTCGAGCTTGGAGTCGAGGAGATGCGCCTCTTTCAGGATGTGGAGTCCGGACCTTCTCTCGATGAAAACGATTTCCAATAGGGAGAGAGGTTCGAGAAGTCCGAGGAACTCGCTTTTCTTTCTTCTGGCGCCCTTTGCGATGGCGCGGATTTTCCCGTGGTCGCGAGTATAGAAAGTGGCTATCTTGCTCGTTTCGGAATAGTCGGTTCGCCTCACAACCACGCCTTCTGTCCTGCGGAATATCAAACGCCCTCTCCTCTCATCGCCGCCACAAAATACGCCGGAGCCTCATCCGCTTCCTAAAGGCCGACTTCACCGCAAAGGACTCCCGATCCTGTCAAACTGCTTTGGAGCTTGAGACTTCCTTTGGTTGGGCAGGCTGTTTTACCTCCTCCGGCTCAACCCGCGCCAGGGCCAACGGCTTAGCGTTGGCTGGCGTCACGGCCCCGCCGGAAATGATGACCTTCAGGGCATCCTCTACCGTCATGTCCAGTTGAAAGGTCTCCTTTTCGGGCAGGATAACAAGGCTTCCGGAGGTGGGATTGGGAGTCGTCGGCAGCAGGACGGTTACGAGCCGTTCTGCGGACTTCTGTCTCTTGTCTTCCCTTCCCGGCGAGGTGACAAAGCCAAGGGCATAGACCCCTTTCCGCGGGTATTCCACCGCCACCACACGGTTGAAATTGATTTTGTCCTGGCCCAGGAACGCTTGGCTGATCTGCTTGAACGTCTTGTAGATGCGGTTCACGATAGGAACGTTTTCGAAGAACGTTTCTCCGAGGCGGACGACGCGCTTCCCCGCAATGTTTCTCGCCAGAAATCCCACCAGAACCGTCAGCCCCAGCATGAGAAAGAGCACAACAAATCGAAACAGGAACTGGTTCTCCCGCAAGAACGGCCCCAGGATTTCGTGCTCTTGGTTTCCGAACCGATTCAGCAGCCATCCATACCCCGGGCCGGTAATCTTATCGAACAGCCATGAGAACAGGGCGACTGTTCCCAGCAATGGGATCAGAACGAGGATCCCGGCGAAGAAATTCCGTCTGAACCAGACTTTGAAGTTCATTCTTTCACACCTAATTCGCTGCCGCCTTGTCTGCGCTGTCCCTCACGTCAACCTTTTCCCAGATTTCCCCCCGAGCTTGACTCGCCGGCCAGGCGGGCACTCCCTCATGCGATGGGAGCTTTGGCTGCCCTGTGCTTCGCCTCCAGAATGTCCAGCCACTGCCGACGATCGGGAACAACCGCCCCTCCGGAGACAATCATTTTTATCGCGTCTTCCACCTTCATATTCAGCCGAATTGTTTTCTCCTCGGGCACCATAACGAACCAGCCGACGGTGAGATTGGGGGTCGTCGGCACAAAGATACTTGTAACCCTCTCACCGCGCTTAACCAACTCGCCCCCTTTGCTCGACGACATGAGAAAACCGACGGAATACAACCCCTCCCGCGGGTATTCCACTGCCACAACGCCGCTGAACACGGTCTTTTGCTCACCCCAGAACGCCTCGCTCATCTGCTTGAATGCTTTGTAGACACGCTTTACGACGGGGATTCTGGCCAGAAACGTTTCCCCCACGCGAATCACCCGTCTTCCCAAAAAGTTTCTTGCGAGCGCGCCCACAAGGAGTATCGCGCCCAACATGGCAAAAAGAACCACGAGGCGAAACAGAAGGTGGCTCTCCTGCAAAAATCGCACCAGGTAGTCCTCCTTGCCATATCGCTTCAATAGCCATCCATACCCCGGACCGGTTACTTCATCGAACAGCCACCAGAACAATGCCAACGTCCCCAACACGGGCACGATAACCAGCACCCCTGCAACGAAGTTGTTCCTCAGCCAGTTCCGCATGCTCATTGGTCGCTTACCTTCTTCTCCGATGGACTCGACTCTTCCTGGGATAACGGCACGAGTTTCACCCTATGTACCCTTCGGTCATCCACCTCCAGGACCGTCACGGCCACCCCGTTCGACTGAAAGGCATCCCCCTGCTGAGGGACCTTCCCCAGAGTCGCTACAACGAAACCGCCAACCGAATCGTATTCCGTGTTCTCAGGGAGTTCGATTCCCGTTCCGTCAGAAAGGTCGCTGACAGACATCTTCGCGTCCACGATGAATCCGCCGTCTTTTGTCTCCACGAAGAGTTTCTGCTCGGTGTCGTGCTCGTCCTTGATTTCTCCGACGATTTGTTCGAGGAGGTCTTGGATCGTCACCAGCCCGGCGGTGTTCCCATATTCATCCACGACAACAGCCATGTGTTGCCGAGTTCGCTGGAACTCTCTCAACAACTCACTGACATTTTTCGTCTCGGGAACGAAATGGATCGGACGCATGAGCTCCTTGACTTTGGTGTTAGCGAGCTGCTCCGGAGTAGAGCATCGCAACAGGTCCTTCACTAAGAAAAGCCCAACGATGTTGTCGAGGTTGTCCGCGTACACGGGGAGTCTTGAGTGAGCGGTCTGGAGGGTCTCGCGGCAAGCCTCGGCGAGGGTCAGGTTCTGTTCAAGACAATGCATGTCCGCGCGGGGAATCATGACCTCGCGGACGATTGTCTCGGTCATGTCGTAGATGCTCGATATGAGGACCTTTTCGTCCTCCTGGAGCTGGATTTCTCTTCCCTCGGTGTCCCACATGAGATTGGCAGGGGCGCGGAGTCGCCATGGCGCGAGGGTCTGCACATCCCGTCGGAGGATTTTCGCCATAAAAACCGACGTCCGACGCAGGGCGAGAGTTATGGGGAGAAGGAGAAAGTTAAGTAACCACAACGGCAGGATCGCGAAACGCAGGGTCACATCGCGGCGGGAGTTGACGATGATTCGTGGGACAAGCTCGGAAAACAACAGGAGACATGCGATGGCGGCAAGAAACGCCAAGGCAAAAGTCCAGCCGGGAGCCAGCGCCGGCGCCCCGCGCCTCAACCAGGCAAACAAGAGCAGTGGGGCTGCAACCTTCGCGGCATTATTCGCCACGAGGGTGCTGAGGAGAACGCCCTCGGCCTTCCTTATGCCCGCCGGGTCAGGCTCTTCAGTTCCAGCGTGTCCGAACAACTCCTTGAGACGGGAAGGGCGAAGAGAAAGGAGAGACAGTCTCGCCCAGTTTGAGAAAGCGGCGAGAAAGACCACCAACACAAAGGATGTCAACAGACCTGTTTCGGACATAGCGAGAATGAGAGGGGACCGAGGAGGGGGGACCACGAAGGACACGAAGGGCACGAAGAGGAGGAGGAGTCCAGAATGAGACGAATGGGACGAAGAAGTGGGCGTTGAGTCTGCCCGGGTTCCGGGGGTCTCCACGCGGAGAAGAATCCCCCGGCTACGGGCGCCCTGCATAAGCTCCCTTTCTCTTCTTCTCATTTTCCTCCGGTCGCGAGGGTCCGCGTCGTCGTACCCAAGGAGGTGAAGGAGGCCGTGGACAAGGTAAAGCGAGAGTTCCTCGGCGGGGTCGAGGCGGTGCTCTTGGGCGTATTCGACGGCGCGCTCGGCGGAAACGACGACATCGCCGAGCAGTGCCTGTTGGGGACCGTCATTTTCTCCGGCGTGCATGGGGAACGCGAGCACGTCCGTGGGTCCCTCGCGAGAGAGATACTTCGCGTTCAGGTCGGTGATTTCGCGGTTGGAGACGAACAGGATGCTCACCTCCTTGTTGGAGGCTCCTTCCTCGGTCAGGACGAATTCCGCCAGGGCGGCAACGTCACCTGGCACTATGTTTAGTGCCTTCTGCGAGTTCCGGAACAGCGCGCTCATCTCTATCGGTTTTGCCTTCTCAGCGCAGCGCATTCCTTGCATTGATCCAATGTCCGAGTATTTTCTTCTGGGGTTATCCGAGGAATGGGGCTCCGCCGGGACTCCTTCGGATACTTGACCCGCGGGTGGAGGGTGTTCACCAAGATTCGACTGAACGTTTCTTCGATCTTATGGAGGTCTTTCAAAGTCAAATCGCATTCATCGAGTTGTCCGTCCTCAAACTTGGCGTGGATGATGTTTCGGACGGTGGCGCAAATCCTGGCGGTGGTCGGTTTTTCGAGGGAGCGTGAGGCGGCTTCCGCGGAGTCGGCGAGCATGATGATAGCGCTTTCGCGGCTCTGCGGATGCGGCCCGGGATAGCGGTACTCCTTCTCGTCCACGGGGGCGCCCCCGCCGTTGATTTCCTCGGCGCGGCGGTAGAAATAATAGTCAAGACTGGTGCCATGGTGCTCCCGAATGATGTCTGTGAGCAATCGGTTGAGCTTATGGTTGCAGGCGAGGTCCACGCCGTCTTTGACGTGAGACAGGATGATGAGGTTGCTCATGCTGGGGTGAAGGGTATCGTGTTTGCTTCTGCCGAAGGCCTCGTTCTCGCTGAAGTAAAGAGGCTTTTTGAGCTTGCCGATGTCGTGGTAATAGGAGGCGACGCGAGCCAGAAGGGGATTGGCGCCGACAGCCTCTGCGGCACTTTCCGCGAGGTTGCCCACCATAAGGGAATGGTAGTAGGTTCCGGGAGCCTCCATCACCATGCGCTTGAGAAGGGGATGGGTGGAATCGGTCAGCTCCATAAGAGTCACATTGGTGGGGATTTTGAAGGCCCATTCGAGCACCGGGAGAAGGACGGCGGCCAGGAGAATGGACCCCATGGCCATGGCCACTCCGCCTGCGGACTGAACCATGAGGGTGACGAGCTTGGTGCTGCTGAGGACGCCGATGGCGGCGATGATCGTCCCATTCACAAGACCGACGACGGCGCCGGCTCGGATGAAATCCTTGCGATGCCGAACGGTTCCGGCGAGGAAGGCGGCAGCCCAACCTCCCAGGATGCCGACAAGGACCGGCGATAGGGAGCTGCCAAGCCCCATCCCCAGGAAAAGAGCCATGGGAGCAGTGGCGAAGACCGCGAGGCGCAGTCCCAGCAACAACGAGAGCACAAAGCTGCCGAAAGGAAGCGCTATGGGATAAGCCAGAAATACCGAGGCCGGACGCAGGTAAATCAGGAGCTTGGACACGCCGATGCTCGCGAGGATGGAAAACGCGACGAGGAGGAGGCGGGAATTGCTCACGAAGACTTTCGTGTGGAACCTGGCGAGGAAAGAGGCGGACCCGATCACCAGCGCGGAAACGGCGAGGGCGGTCCCGGCGAGGTTAAGCAATCGGGACATGGGGGAGCGTCTGGCGGACAAGGTTCTGCGCATCTCCTCGATCTGAACGATATGCCGCGGGGTGATTTCCTCGCCCCTCTCCACGATTTTGGTCCCCTGGGCAATGGAAGTGAACTGCAAAGAGACAGCCTTTATGGCGAAAGCCTGGAGTTTCCTGGCGGACTGGATGTCTTCGCGGCGGTATTTCTCCTGGAAGATGTTCGTGTAGTCCGAGACGACCGCTTCGAGAAGCCGCAGGGTGGAATCCTGCACGGGCGGCGGCAATTCCTTGCGGATGGTGTTGCGAAGCTCCGTCTGGACTTCGCTCACCAAGCGCACGCGGACACCGGCCTGTTCTGCGGAAAACTGGAGGGGCAGCGGAGAGATCCTGTACTGGCAAATTTTCAAGATGGTGGGGCGCAGCTTCTCGAGATGAGCGGCGGCATCGGGGGTCTCGATAAGTTCTGTGATCTCATCGGCGCTGCGAAGAGGAAGTTGTTCCTTAACAGACTCGAAGAGGCTGGCGCGCGCGGCGGCGTCGTCTTTGACGGCTTTAGCTCTCTTCAAGGGCGAAATGAGCAGGTCGAGGTCAGCAGCGACATGGGTTTCATCCAACCTGTAAATTGTGGGGACTCTCTGGGCGGCTTCCTGCTTCAATTGTTCGGTCTTGACGTCGTCGCGGAATGTGAATTCGATGGAGGCATAAACGTCCTCCATGGCGCGCTGCCCGACGGTCAATCGGGGCCAGTAGTAATAGCCCCCGGCCCAGATGATGAGGACAGCCAGAGAAACGAAGGCCAGTCCTGTCACGAACCTGGGGAAGGGGGAGCTTTCGAGGTAATGAAGAATCGCTTTCTTCTGGCCGGTCTTGCGCTTGACGCCGGCCAAAAGCCCTTGCTTTTTGAGCTTACGCCTTCTGAAGATGCGACCAAGAATTTGAAAGGGTTTTCTCATAGACATAGGAGCGAACTCACGCCTCCCGCCTTACACGTCGTTGTGTCCGGGGAGGCCGGGCATGCGTTCCGGCTGGGTCTTTTCAGCCATTCTTCTGTCTCTCTCATCATAAGCACGGACGATTTTCTGGACGAGCTCGTGGCGAACGACATCGTGCTGGGTCAAGTAGCAGAACTTAATCCCCTCGATCCCCTGGAGGATGCTGCGAACCTCCATCAGCCCGGAGGCGCGCTTCTCGGGAAGGTCAATCTGCGTGATGTCGCCAGTCACCACAGCCTTGGAGTTGAAACCCAACCGGGTCAGAAACATTTTCATCTGCTCGGGGGTGGTGTTTTGCGCTTCATCGAGGATAATAAAGGCGTCGTTGAGGGTTCTGCCTCGCATGAAGGCGAGGGGGGCGACTTCGATGACGCCGTCGGCCATGAGTTTCTGAATTCTCGGAATCTCCATCATGTCATAGAGGGCATCGTACAAAGGACGAAGGTATGGGGAGACCTTTTCAGCCATGTCGCCCGGCAGAAAACCGAGCTTCTCGCCCGCCTCGACCGCGGGCCGGGCAAGGATCAAGCGGCTGACCTGGTCGTTGACCAATTCCGAGACGGCAGCCGCCATCGCGAGGTAAGTCTTGCCGGTTCCCGCGGGTCCGATTGCGAAAACGATGCCATTTTTCTTGATACTTTCGACGTACTCCCGTTGGCCGGGTGTACGGGGGAAAATGTAGCGTTTTCGCGACGGAACCTCGATTCTGTCCGGGAGTGAGGCCGTCCCGCCGGCAGCCGGTTCGTCGGAGAATTTCTCGAGGACGGCGAGAAAGTGATATTGGTCCACCGTATATCCCTTTCGCGCTTCATCGAGAAGGTAACTGACCACCGCTCTGGCGCGCTGGACGGGCTGGGCTTCGCCGGTGATTTTGACAGTTCCACCGCGGGAGATGACGCGCACACCGAAGCGTTGCTCGATGGCTCGCAGCCGGTCCTCCCGGGCGCCGAAAAGGTCTCTCGCCCGGTGATGTTCCTCGAGGACAAGTTCGGCGGTAGTTGTTTCTTCTGAACCGGTCGTCTGCTTGTTCCTTTCCAGGGAAAGCGAATTCAGCCAGAAGCAGGTGAAAGCGTCCTGGCTGTGGGAGTCCGTCGGCGGGAAACGCAGGGGATGGCAGCACCCGCATAAGGGCACGAGGCGTTCACGGCGCTGCCCCCCAGTTGGTGTCCCGCAAGGAAGTGGTTCGACCTATATGTCAGTGCACATCCCAACATCGTCAAGCCCCTGCCCCCCGGCGGCTTTCGCGTCCCGGGGGCCGGGAGAGACCGAACATCATGTTTTTCACACGCACATCTGTTAGATAGGATACCTTCCCATGGCGTCAGGGTCAAGACAATAAGAAATAGGAGATTCCCCGAGAAATGTGGCTAACTGGGCAAGAGGAGTTGAGGATCGGCGCGAGGTTTCTGTTGGTGGAAGTGGAATGGGGTCTGGCAGCCTTCAAGGTTTGATTTAATCCCATCGCCGCCGGCGTGATATCGAAAATCAGGGACGACAGAGAGCTTCCTGGCGGCGGTGAGGGCATGGTGCATAAGGATGCGGAGTCCTTCGGCCCGTCATACGTTACGGAACTTATAAATTAGAGTGCTAAGGGGACGAAGCGATTCGGTAAAAGCGCTGGCGAAGGCCGCTATCGCTGGGGTCGTTGATTTGCACCTCGTTCCCCGTGCTTCCCAAGGGCAAACCGAGGTCCACCCAGGGGCCAAGGACAAGGTCGTCGCAGTACTGCACCTGATAGCTCCTGCCGACCACGGTGAGCCAACTGATCGTGATGTCGGTTTCGTTGGTTGTGATGTGGACCGCCGGCTGAGGGATAGCCAGCTCCTGCCGCGCCACACGAAAGCCGTTGAAGTGGTAAGTGACCCAGATGTCCCATGTCCAGCGGAAGGAGCAACGCGACTGAAAGGGGTAGCAGTACCATGACGCGCCGCGCAATCCACGGACCGACCCGGTTGCTGGGCCCAGGGGGTCGGTCGCTGGCGAATAGGAGTAATAGTTGGCATCATACCAGTCGTTGCACCAGTCCCAACTGTTGCCTGTCATGTCGTAGCAGCCGTAGTACGAAGGGCTGTCCTGGGTTGGGCCGTTTCGTCCCACATTAATCCCGTTGAAGAATCCCACGGGTGTAGTGTACGGCTGCTCTTGCAGCCCCAGGGGGTTGTTGGGGTAGATCTGCCAGTCGTCAACCCGACCGGTGGAGTTCGTTCTCGAGAACGAGAACTGGTCATCGCGGTAACCGTAGCGCCAGTGGC
>JAUYEE010000159.1 GCA_030691545.1 bacterium
AGATTCGTTCATTTGAGTACATTAGCACTTACTAATATACTAACGCGGTTCTCCCGCCTGTCAAGAGAAAAAAATCGGCAGGCGTATAGTGGGCCGGCGGAAACACGATTGACGGTTGCGACGCATGCAACTAAAGTAGTGCGAGCACACCCGATTGTCACAGGTGGAGGTTTGCGATCCTGGGTGGAGGTGAACCCTTCGTGTCCTTCGTGGTGAGCGAAGGCGCCCCTTCGACCACGAAGAGCACGAAGTACACGAAGCTTGAACCCTGCCCAGGCGGGGCAGCCGGGAATCCAGGACGTCAATTCCCCTTCATCTCAAGAGGCTTGCGAAGGATGAGTGAGCAGGAGAAAACAAAGGAGCAGCTTGTCGAGGAGTTGCGGGCAATGCGGGAGCGCGCCCGGGAGTTGCTGTGCGTTTCCGCGGCCATGAACGCGTGCGTGGAAGGGGTCATCCTTGTGGACCTGGAGGGGCGCGTCATGGACGTGAACGAGGCAGTGCTGAGAAAGCACGGCCTTTCCCGGAAGGAAGACATTGTGGGGAAGCACAGCCTGGAGTTCGTGGTTCGGGAGGACCGGGAAAGAGTCGCGTCGGCACTTGAGGAACTGAAACGGAACGGGCGTATCGAACGGCTGGAGTATCGCATTTTGGTGGCGGATGGCAGTCTGGCGCCGGTCGAAGCGAGCGGCGTCGCGATGAATGACTGCGATGGGAATGCGGCTGGATTCGTTATTGTTGTCCGGGACGTGAGCGAGCGGAAACAGGCCGAGGAGGCATTACGCGAGAGTGAGCACAACTTCCGGACCCTCGCGCAGAAGGCGTTCGATTCGATAGTCATTCTGTTGGGGGATGGCAGGTTTGCGTACGCGAACGAACGAGCAGTCGAGTTGACCGGTTACAGCGTGGAGGCGCTTCTCGGGATGACGCTCAAGGACGTGGTGCCTTCGGAGGAGTATGAGGAAGCCGCGATGCGGCTCCGGGAGCGGCTCGACGGGAAGCCGCTCCTCCAGCAGTATGAGATGCTCGTCATCACGAAAAGTGGGGAAAGGCGGCTTGCGGAGATTTCGGCATCGAGGACCACCTGGCGCGGTCATCCGGCGGACCTTGTCATCGCCAGAGACATTACAGAGCGAAAGCGCGCGGAGGAGGCGCTGCGGCACACGCAGGAGCAGTTCAGAAGTCTGTTCGAGAACATTCCCATTGGCTTGTACCGAACGACTCCGGATGGGAGAATCCTCATGGCGAATCCCGCGATGGTGCGGATGCTTGGTTACCCATCCTTCGAGAAGCTTGCCGAAAGGAGTCTCGAGGACTCGGGATTTGAGCCGGGGTATCCGCGGTCGGCTTTCAAGGAGCGGATTGAGAAAGAAGGGCAGATTATTGGGCTGACGTCGCCCTGGACGAGGCAAGACGGCAAGGTGGTGTATATTCGGGAGAGTGCGCGGGCGGTGCGCGGCGACGAGGGTCGCACTCTTTATTACGAGGGGGTGGCGGAGGATGTCACCGCTCGCCGCCTGGCGCAGCAAAAACTCGATGAAATGTTCGAGCAGATCAAGAAAAGCCACGGAGACCTTCTATCCATTCTGAACATGCTGCGGCTGGCGGTGGTGATGGTGGACGAGGACGGCTGCGTCACGTTCCTGAACCGGGCCGCGCAGGGCTTGATGGGGCAAAGCCAGAAGGCGGTTCTGGGACGGAGGTGGGAACGGTTCTTTTCATTCAAGGTCCACGACAAAGCGTGGCCTGAGGAGCTTTCCAAACGGCTCTCCGCGGCAGAGCAGAGGTTTCAAGCACGGGTGGAATTTCCTGGTGAACGCGGCTACTGGATGGATGTGGAGGTTCTGGACGACCCCCGGAATCCGAAGAGGAAAATCTTCTTTTTGTACGATATGTCGGAGGTACACGACCTTCGCCGGATGCTGGAGAAGAAGGCCCAGTTCCACGACCTTGTCGGGAAGAGCAAGCCCATGCAACTCGTTTATCAGCGCATCCAGGAGGTGTCGGGGGTGGACTGGACGGTTCTGATCGAGGGTGAGACAGGGACGGGGAAGGAACTCGTGGCGCGGGCGATTCATTACTCGAGCCACCGGAAAGACAAGCCGTTCATTGCAGTCAACTGCGCTGGATTGACGGATTCGCTGCTCGCCAGCCAGTTGTTCGGACACAAGCGAGGTTCGTTCACGGGGGCGATCGAAGACCACGAAGGTCTTTTTCAGGTGGCTCACGGCGGGACGCTGCTGCTCGACGAAATTGGGGACATTTCGAAGGACATGCAGCGCAGCCTGCTACGGGTTCTCGAGGAAAAGGAGATCACGCGACTGGGGGACTCCAAGGCGAAAAAGATTGACGTGCGGATTCTGGCGTCCACACATCGCGACCTGAGCGAGGAAGCCCAGAAGGGCAATTTTCGACCGGACCTTCTCTATCGGATTCGCGTCGCAAGGATTACCCTTCCGCCTCTTCGGGAACGCCGCGAGGACATACCGCTTCTTGCGGCAAGCTTTCTGAACCAGAGCCGCGCCGCCACAGGCAAACCGGTCGAGACGATCAGCGACGATGCTACCGGGATTCTGCTTGAGTACGACTGGCCGGGAAATGTTCGGGAGTTGAAGAGTGCGATTGACGTGGCGACGCTCCACTGCAAGGGACCGGTTCTCTGTCCCGAGGACCTCCCGCCGGAGATAGCACGTTCAGCCCGTTCCGGCGCCGGGCCATGGGCACCGGAGCTGGACGACAAGGGGCGAATCATAAAAGCTCTGGCGCGAACCCGCGGCAGGCGAACGGAAGCGGCTCGCCTCTTAGGAATCAGCCGTGCGACGCTCTACCGGAGATTAGCGAAGTTTGGGATCGGGGCAAACGAGGCCTAAAGACTGTCTCATTTGAGACAGGTGTGAGGCGCAGATGAGGCGCACCATGTCTCACTCCCCAGGAGCATGCCATCGCTTTGCCACGCTGTAAGTTACACGCCCGTAGCGAGTTCCATGTTCAGCGTCTTTTCGGCATGTCGCTTGCACGATACTGACTCTCGCTTCTTTTCTCCCGTACCTGATGTGGGGCTACTTCTTATCGTGTCTGGAATAAGTGCTTTGGCCAAAATACCCGGAAGGAAATGCAATCATGCCAGATCACGTGCAGAGTGCTATTGGGCCGCTTGAGATTCTTGAGGAAGATGGGGTCAAGTTGGCGATTGTTGGCAAACGCAAGTGCGCTCGGTGCGGGGCGCCGCTCCTAATGGAAAAGGTGGCCGCGAGATGGGCGAAGGTATTCGTTGAGGAGTGCTACAACTACTGCTGCAAGCCGTGCTGCCCGCGATCCGGAGGGACTTCCTGTGCGATCGCTCTAACCCAGATAGAGTCTTTGCATGAATGACTGAGCTGGAGCTGCCGGGGAGGGCGCCGCGCGGGGACGGGCACATGCCGACGCGGCCTGGAGAACGGATTCACCGTATCGGCGTGCTCCCGTGGAGAGAGGAAGGGGCGATAAGGCGCCAGACCATCATCTGCCGGGACGGTGCGAATGGGGCAAGGCGAACGGTCATTTCGCGCGAAGTGTGTGCGGAGGATTTCCCCTGAAGAAACGCAAACCCGAAGCATTCGGTAAGAGAAAGCGCGTCCTCGTCATTGACGATGAGGTGGAACTATGCAGCCTTCTGGAAGCTGTCTTGACTGACGAGGGCTACGCGGTTCTGTCGTGTTGCGATCCGGTGGAGGGCTTGCGAATTGCCCGAAAGGAGCGGCCGCACCTGGTGTTGCTCGACCTGAGAATGCCGAAGATGGATGGCCTCCAGGTACTTCAAGAAATGAAGAAACATGACGAGACGATCCGGGTCATCATCATAACTGGTTTCCCAAACATCAGCCAGGCAAGGGATGCAATTCGCCTCGGAGCTCACGATTACATCACCAAGCCCTTCGACCTTTCCTACATCAAGGCGGTAGTCCGCGATGCCCTCGAGCCGGCGTCGTGGGCGTGATACAAGTCCTTGAGCCACATCATCCCACTGACCTTTGCCTCGATTTCGGTGAGTAACCGGTCCGTCTCGGGCGGCACTCGGCGCAACCCACGGCAGCCCCTTGCCAGGCACGCCAAGTGGCTTGCCAAACGGGCGTTGTGTACAGCCCGCGATTTTCCTCAAGAGTCAGATGCCCGCGATGGTACGAGCTGCGGCCGTCCGCTCCTGCCACATCGAAAGGAGCCCGGCTATGGAGGTGTGGCCGTAAGTCCTTGTACCGCCGGCATCCTGCCGGCTGTCTGGGGGGCATCTTGCCCCCCATCGGGGTGCTCCGGGGGCAGGCGAGTGGCTACGGCCGCCGCCTCCCGAGGGCGGGACGCCCTCAGGACAGCCGCCGAGACGGCGGCGTTACCTCTCCGTTCGGAGCCGGACAGTTTTCTTCCGTTGTTGTTCACAGCGTGCCCGGACATCGACCACGGTGTCTTGGTCAACCTTCCTCGCCGACGCCTTCGGCATGTTGATTGGACAAGAGCCGACCGTCACAAATGAAAAAAAGACGTTGCACGATGGTCTTTCACGTGGTAACTAAGAATGTAGGGGACGGTGCGGCTGCGCGGGAAAACCCCTTCCCCTGTTTTTCCTGAGGAGGCTATTCCTCTGCTGGTCCCCGAGGAATAGCGGCCCCGCCCGTCCCCGCTGCCGCAATTTTAGATTTCGGATTGGCGATTTCGGATTGCGGGAATCAGGGAGGCGCGAGCAGACCGATCAGAAGCAAATCGGGAAAGCTTTGTGCCTTTGTGTCTTCGTGGTCAAACCAGCGGCGGTTCAGGGCAACCATTAATTCCAAATCAGGAGGGCAGGGAAGATGAAGAGAATTGGTGCGTGTCTGGCTGTGTGCTTGTGCGTCGCGGTGCTGTTTGGGCTTGGGGTGACGCGCTGCCATGCTCAGGCGGGCATAGTCGTGCGACCGCAACCGGGAGTGGGGGAAGGTCTTCGGCCAGCTCAGGCGGAGGTTGTCATGCCTTTCGTTGAACCCGGTCCGCCGAGGAACGTCTGGGTTGAGGCGATCTTTATCGAGATGGACCGGGCGAGCACCCGCGATTTTGAGAAGGCTATCGGATTCAAGCTCAGCCCCCCGGACGGCAAAGCGATTCTCAACGCAGAGGAAAAGGAGAAAATCCTCGCATCGGTCGCAGAGCTTGACGAGGCGCGGATCATTGCCTCGCTCACCATCCTGACTATCTCCGGTCAGCAGGCACAAGCGGAACAGATTGAAGAGGTAACGTACGCGACGGAGTACGAATACAAGGAAGGCGCCATCATTCCGGGGAACTGGGAAACACGGGGTGTCGGCGGCATTCTGAACGTAACGCCGAGCATTGGCGATGAGGGGCTAATCACGCTGGTTCTGATGCCGGCGATCACCGTGCTCACCGAGTGGCTCGAGATTGACGGCACGGGCGTTACTCAGCCCATCTTCAAGACCTGGAGCTCCACGACGACCGTGCATCTGCCAAACGGAACGTCCTTCGTCCTCAAGGACTCGCCTTACCTTCCGTTTCACATGAGCCAGGCGAGCAATCCGGGACAGGAAGTGGATCCCGAGGACCAAACAACGCTCCTGACCATCATCTCCGCCAAAATCGTCGAGGTGAAGTGAGAAGCTGCAACTGGCCGTGGCCTCGATTCGGCGACCCTCAGAACAGTGGCACTCCTGGGATTCAGGGTGTGCTTCTGCTTCACTGTGAGGCAATCCGGCCGAGGGAGTTCCGAGCGGCAGCAGGCTCAACTTATCCAGGAGGCGATCAGACATGAGAACTACGGTGACCGTTGCCCTGTTGTTTCTCGTAGGCGTCGTCTTGTTCGCGCCTCGACCGTCCTTTGCCTCGAGTGAGCTTTCGGAGGGAGAACGGCCCGAGGCCGGCGCCGACGCGAAGGAGGTCAATACCAGCGGGCCTTCACCGGAAGTCCGAATCGAGGTCCTTCTGCTCGAAGCGAAAGGAGGTGGAGTTCGGGAACTTCAGGCCGCGACGGGGATCAAGCTCACCTGGGAGAGAGACCAGGTTGTTCTTTCGGAGGAGCAAAAGGAGCAACTGTTGTCCCTCATTGCAGAGAAAGACGGCATGAGGCTCGTTGCCCGCGGGGACGCCAGAGTTCCAGTTGGCGAGGAGGCAGTTGTTGAGCTCCAGGGCGTGCTTCTCCATCCCTTGAAGCGCGAGTCGGATAGCAAGGCGCAAGCCAAGACCGCGACGCGGAAAGCGGCCGCCGCTACGCCTTCCGCGGACAAAGACAAGGCTCCCGAGGCGGGGAAGGTTAGCGCTCGCATCGCGGTTCGCGCGACACTCATGGGCAGTTCCCTGGGGATCGTGGCGACGGTCACGGCGAACGTAAGCATGAAATTCGAGCCAGAAGAGGGGAAAAAGAGCTTTCCCCAAACCACCGTGAGCACAACGAGCAAAACAACAAGCGTGGTTCTGAAGGATGGCTCGTCAGTGGTTGTGCGAGAACCGCTGCTAAAAGCGATTTTCGCCTCTCTGGTGCCGCCGAAGGAAAGCGAGAAGGCCCTCTTAAGGGAGGACATTGAGGCAAGGCTGGGCGAGCTCGTATCAAGGGAGGACATGGAGGCAAGGCTGGGCAAGCTCGTAAAGGATCCCAATTTCCCGCGTACCAGGCTTACGGCCATCCGGGATTTCATCAGGCGCGATGCGGGGATAAGGGTGGAGGTGGACCCCAGCGCGCGGCCGATTTTGGATGCACGGTCACAGACACGAACATCTTCCACGGGCCCCGCTTCCCGCCCCGCGCTGGATATATCCCTCAACCTCCATGATGTATCTTTAGGCGACATACTCACCGAAGCTCTCCGGCAGAAGGAGCTCAAGTACATAATTGATGTGGAAGATAACAGGCTTCTAATTGTGCCAGAGAACTACGTGCCCCCTCAGGATCTGAAAAGCACATTGTTCTTCTTTCTGCGCTCGGGTGGCGCTATGCCGATTGACATGCGTGGGCAGGACCCCGAATTGTGCCTGCTGGCAGAGGTGGTGGACCACGGTGGCGCGTCAAGCTTGGAGCCGGCTGTGGTCGAGTGCGTGAGAGAGGCCCTCATGGGCAGCGGCCTTTCCTGGCCGGAGGGAAGCGCTGTCAAGTGCAATCCAAAAACAGGAGTGATGGTTGTCACGAACACCCGTGAGAACGCGCGCATCATCGAGAGCCTCGTGGGCGTGACGACCCAGCTCTGGCTGAGGCCGGAGAATCAGCAATGCCTGTTGACAATCATCTCCGCCAAAATCGTCGAGCCGAAGTGACAGCCTCCAATCCGCAGCAGGGTGCTTTGAATCATCAGGAATTTGGATCTGCCGTTCGGCTCTGAGCTACCCGCTCCTTCTGCTGCCTGGGCACAGTACCGCTCTCTGGGCACAGCCGTCCCACCTCCTAAGCCTCGACATCTGCCGCTGTCATGACCGCGGGCTTGTTCTCGCGTCAGAGGGGGGAGACCTCGTCTCGGAGAGGCCCCCTTAGATGATAAAAACAGTCATCTATCCTTGACAGGGGTTGTCTGAGAGGGTATGCTAAGTGTCCGACGCAGTTGGCATCGAGCCTGCATTGCAGCGCTTGTTCGATGCGGGACCGCTGGAGCGCGTTCCCGATCGGAGAATGCGCGTGGAGACTCGTCGCAGGGACGGAGCGGACACACAGAAATCGGCGCGAGGAGGACTGAAAAGTGAGAAGGATATTCAACGATATTACTGAAACGGTAGGAAATACGCCATTGGTGCGGCTGAACAGGGTGGTTGAGGGGGCGGTTGCGGAGGTCGTGGCAAAGTTGGAGTCGTTCAATCCGCTTTCGAGCGTGAAGGACAGAATCGGCGTGAGCATGATCCGAGACGCGGAGGAGAAGGGGCTGATCAAGAAGGACACGGTGATTGTGGAGCCGACGAGCGGGAACACGGGGATTGCTCTGGGGTTCGTGTGCGCGGCGAGAGGGTACAAGCTGATTCTGACGATGCCGGAGACGATGAGCATGGAGAGGAGGCAACTCCTCGCGATCCTGGGCGCGGAGCTTGTGCTGACACCCGGGCCAGAGGGAATGCCGGGGGCGGTCGCGAGAGCGGAGCAAATCGTGAAAGACACGCCCAACGCGTTCATGCCTCAGCAGTTCAAGAATCCGGCGAATCCGCAGATTCACCGGGAGACAACTGCTGAGGAGATCTGGAATGATACCGAAGGAAAAGTGGATATCGCGGTGATGGGTGTCGGAACGGGAGGGACGCTGACGGGGGTTGCTGAGGTCATCAAGAAAAGGAAGCCGGAGTTCAAAGCGGTGGCGGTGGAGCCGAAGAATTCTCCGGTGCTTTCGGGCGGCAGGCCGGCTCCCCACAAGATACAGGGGATTGGAGCGGGATTTATACCGGATGTGCTGGATGTGTCGCTGATTGATGAGATTATCCAGGTCGCGGACGAGGATGCCGGGGAGATGGCGAGGAGGCTTGCAAAGGAAGAAGGGATTCTGGGAGGAATCTCATGCGGTGCGGCAACGTGGGCGGCGGTACAGGTCGCCAAAAGGGATGAGAACAAAGGCAAGCTCATCGTTGTGATTCTGCCGGATACGGGCGAGAGGTATTTGACGACGTGGCTGTTCAGCCGGTAGGATGCTAACCGCTGAGAACGCAGCCTGCCCGCGCTGGCGCCCTGGCACCATCCTGCTTGTCGTGGTCAGGCGGCTGTCCGGACTGTTTCCGGAAGGCACGGCCAGGGAGGACGCAGAGATGGGTGGGGCGGTTTCTGCCGCGTCAGCGAATGCGCGCCCCGCTGTCCCAAGAGGGCATGGTTTTCAACCCGCGATGTTCATGTTCGCCAATCCAAAAACACTGTGGACGGCTTTTCGTGTGAATCTTGGTGCAACCAGCGCGGACATGCGCCTAAGTACACGTTTTCGCAAATGCAGTGACGAACCAGGCGCGCCCGCGCGACACAGAACAACCCATTCGAGCGGCACCTGTTCTGCCGGTCTTCAGCCGGCAGTCTCCGTTAGCCACCGCCTTCAGGCGGTGGTATCAGAGTCGCGCGACCTGTCCTCTGGAGCCGGCTTTAGCCGGGCTTCTCGATGACAGGATTCATCCGAGAATACGTCACATTATTCATCAAGCAGAGCACTGAGGCAGCAAGGATTCCAATGGAAGGGGGAAAAACAGATGGTGAGTGGACAAAGTGCTTACGCGCTCGTGCAGAACATACTCGCTTTCCTGGGTCAGGTAGGATTGCCCCCGGAACAGACCCCAGGGGTTCTCTGGCGATGCTTGTCGTATGTCAGAAACAAGAAAATGATCGAGGATATCGCCAGCGAGATGGAGTTGTTGCTTTCGGGTTTCCAGACGAACGAAGACCTGGAGATATACTACGATATTGGCAAGGATGGCAGAACTATTGCCTACATTTCCAAGGGATGGGAAGACCCGGGCTTTCGGATTGGTGATATGATGGTCCTGGACGAAGAGAGCCTCGATGCCTTCAGGAGAAAAAGCGACAGGGTCTTGAATGTCTGTGCAACCCAGGGTATAGCCTGCGGCGCACAGGCGGTTGAGGGCAACAAGCTGCAACTGGATTTCTCCATCTGCATCTATCAGGAGGGCTTCAACGCTCCGACATTTGCCAGAGCTCTGGAGACGTTTGAGATGGGTATGAACAAGGTGAGGTCGCTGTTACGCGAGTAGCATACGTAATTATTGGAGCAGAAGAGGAAGGGAGGAGATATGAGCAAAATATTCATTCCTGCGATGAAGCCAGAGGACTGGAAGCAGTTCCTCGCCAAAGAAAAGCACTGGAAGCCCGGTCATTCGGCGTGGGCGATCGCGCACTGCTGGCACAAGAACCCAGACGATTTCCCGGACTCCGTGAAGCGCGTGTTCAGGGAGTCCTGTTTGCCGCTTTTCGGGAGTGTCCAACTTCTGTTCGCGTTCCCGGAATACAAAGTGTCTCTGCCGCCGACTAAGGGCCGGGCGTCCCAAAACGACCTGCTGGTTGTCGGCAAAGGGGAGGGACAACTGGTCTCAATCGCGGTGGAGGGGAAAGTTTCAGAGCCTTTCGACAAACCCGTTTGCGAGTGGATCACGAAGGATTCCCAGGGCAAAAAGCTAAGGTTGAGCTTTCTCTGTAACCAACTCGGCCTGCAGGCGGACCAGGTTCCGGAGAGGGGCTACAAACTTCTCCATCGCACCGTGTCTGCAATACTGATGGCAAGGGAGCTTGGCGCAAGGAGCGCGTTGATGTTGGTCCACTCGTTCAGCCCACAGAACGAGCACTTCGACGATTATGGAGCATTTGCCGCGCTATACGGCATAGAGGCGCACCCCGACGCACTATATTTCGCGAAAGAACTGGGTGGCGTCAACCTATATCTCGGCTGGGTCAAAGGCGATAGTCGCTACCTGACAATGGAACCCTAACCACGCAGCGGATGCCCGTCGTGATTCTGCCGGATACGGGCGAGAGATATTCGACGACGTGGCTGTTCAGCGGGTCGGATTTCAACCGCAGAGAGTGCAGAGAGACGGACAGACAGGCTGTTAGGGATTCTGGAAGTGCAGCGCTGAGAGGGAGGCCTGCGAAATGCCAGCAAAGATGTGGGCGTTCGGCCCGAGCATGGGCGGAAAAAAGATTCCGGACCGAGTCAAGTTCAGCACGGAGCAGAGAATTCGACGGTACGCCGAAGAGCACTTTGCCGGGCGTTATACGCGGCTCGAAATCCGGTTCCGAGGCCAGTTTTGCTACATTGACGCGTACACGGAACCGGGTGCCCTGGATGAAGGATGGCCCCCCGCGGACTGGCCGGAGAGTCGGGAACAATATCTCGAGCGCATGAGGAACACACCAACGCACCTTTGTCGGTTGACATATTGCGGCGATGATCGGTGGGGTTTTGCATTTTTCAGTTATGCCAACAACCAATATGAGTTGTCAATTTTCCCGTCGGGTGACTTCTTTGGCGCGCCCGAGGAGGCGTTTCATGTGAGTGCGGAAATGTACCTGAGAAATCCCTGACCGCAATTCGAGGACATAGCCTATGAAGAAGATTTGGAGCGAGAAGACAGCAGAGAAGATTGTGGACGCAGTCTGCGACAGCTATGAGGACGGGACAGGGGTCAACCGGATCGAGGGGCGAAATCTGCCCGTCCAGGATAAGATTGTTGAGATTCTTCGTACCCTATTTGTCATTCTTTTCCCCGGATACATGGGGAAGCTGACGTTCACGAAAACAAACGTGCGGTTTGTCATAGGCGAACTGGTCAATCGCGTGCACGATGACCTCGTGGAGCAGGCGGAGAAGGCGTTTCGGCATCAGTGCCGGATTCGGAAGTGCGAGGGCTGCGACTGCCGAACAATGGCGGAGAAGGTCACGCAGCATCTTCTCAGGAGGTTGCCTGAGATTAGAGAACTGCTGAAGGGAGACATTGCGGCGGCGTATGAGGGCGACCCGGCAGCCAAGTCGCATGACGAGATCATCGTGAGTTACCCCTGCCTGGAGGCTATAGCGACGTACCGGATTGCCCACGAGCTTCACGTGAAGGATGTGCCTTTGATTCCGAGGATCATGACGGAATACGCCCACGGAAGAACTGGAATTGACATCCATCCCGGGGCAACAATCGGGAAGAACTTCTTCATTGACCACGGGACGGGCGTGGTCATCGGTGAAACAACCGAGATCGGGGATAACGTGAAGATTTACCAGGGAGTGACGTTAGGCGCCCTGAGTTTCCGGAAAGACAAGTTCGGGCGAATCGTCAAGGGCGGGAAGAGGCACCCCACGATCAGGGACAACGTGACGATATACGCCGAGGCGACCATCTTAGGCGGGGACGTGGTGATCGGGGAGAATTCGGTCATCGGCGGAAACGTGTGGCTCACGGAATCGGTGCCTCCTGGGACGACGGTAACGATTTCGAAGCCGGAGTTGGTGTATAGAAAAAAGGCGGGCGAAGGCGCCAAGAAGTCCGCCCCGCGTGGGAAAAGAGGACCCGGCGCCCCGCCGATGAGGAGAACTTAAACCCGCGCGAGGGCAGCTTGATCCCCCGGAGTCGGACCTGTGCGGCAAGGACTGCTCTCATCGGCCGGACCCAGAGCGGGTCGATTTCTGAAGCGAGGAGTTTGACCTCGATCCCTTTGACTCAGTGCTGTGCAACTCCTGGCGGACACGCTCTGCAAGGAACATCTTGAGCAGTGACTGGTAGGGCACATCGCGCTTGTTGGCAAGCAATTTGAGCTGCGCGAGAAGGTGCTCGGGCAATCGTAGCGAGATCGTTTTGAGTGAGGGCTTCAGATTTGGCAGTATCACCCTGCGACCCTTGCCCCAATCAACGTAGTCGCTGGAGTCTTCTCGCCCCCAGAACTCGCGCTCTTCATCCTCTTTAGAAAATTTTGGAATCCGCTTTTTCATAAGCTCTTGTAAAGCCTCCTCTCACGCCGGTTCATGTCCCGAGCCGTTATCACCCGGATTAGCGTTCCCCGAATGGTGAAGACCACAAAAATGCGTCTCCCCCTGTCCGTATGTCCGAGCAGGTAATAGCGAGGTTCTGCCGCTGAGTGCTTCTCGTCTGCCGCGGCGAGCAGTGGGCGATTGAAGAATGCTTCCTCGCATTCCGATGGAGATACTCGGTGCTTCTCCCATATCTTAATCAGGTTTCCCTCGTCCCACTGGAAACCGGTGCAACCGAGCAAACGCTTACCCAGGTCCATGCAATATGTATGTTATAGGAATATACGCCCTGTCAAGTTCTTTTTTGACCTGTTCAGTCGCGGCCAACCACAAACGTAGGCGGCGAGACGACGGAGATCGGGGATAACGCGAAGATTTACCAGGGGGTGACGCTGGGGGCGCTGAGTTTTCGGAAAGATGCCAAGGGGCGAATCATCAAGGGCGGGAAGAGACATCCGACGATAAAGGACAACGTGACGATATACGCCGAGGCGACCATCTTAGGCGGGGACGTGGTTATCGGGGAGAATACGGTCATCGGGGGAAACGTGTGGCTCACCGAGTCCGTCCCCCCAGGGACGACGGTAACCATCTCCAAGCCGGAGTTGGTGTACAGGAAAAAGAGCGCTGAAGGCGTCCTCAAGCCGCCTCGGCGTGGCCGGAGTGCTCCCCCAAGGCTACCCGCAAGGAAAGCTTGAACCACAACAACCGCTGCTTCGCGTTGAGGGAAGGACTCTTGCGAAAATGGGGGCATCGGCCGCCTTGTCGCGTCCCCGGTGCGCTTTGTCTGCCTCACCGATAGACCTCCCGGCGGTGCCCAATTGCGATGACGAGAATCACAAGTCGGTCGTCGTGGATTTCGTAGATCACCCGATAGTGTCCCGCACGAAGGCGCCATGCGTCCCGCCCGCTCAGTTTCGTGACCCCAGTTGGTGGAGGGTCCTTTGCGAGCCCACGGATGGCGGCAATGATGCGATCCTGGTCGGGCTTGGCAATTCGGGATAGGGCCTTCTGGGCCGATCTGCGGATAAATATCGAGTACGTCACTCGCAATATCCGTTGCGGATTTCGCGGACCGCCTGGTCGAACGGGATGGCCTCATCCGGGGTGGACTTCGCCTGGTCATACGCCCGGATATCGTCAAGCTCCTCCAGGTCTGAAAGAATCTGTTCCCATTCCGAGAGCGGCAACACAACCGCCTTCTTGTTGTCGTTCTCATCAACCACGTACTGTGGATTTATCGGTCTCATGACTACCTCCAGCGTCTGGCTACACCATGCCACAGCGTTCGCGCATTGGCAAGGCCCGTAGTCGAGCCAGATCGCCAGCTAACCGGCAAGGGTGAACCAAGAGCAGAGCGGCACCCTGAACTTCGACAAGGAGAGGCTCAGTCTAATCATCGAGGCGGCAAGAGACGCCCAAGCGCTCGGCAGAAAGGCATCCGTTGCCGTGCCCTTTCGCACAAGGCCCCCCGCATTCACTTCAACTCGACCCGATAGAATTTGCGCGGCGACGTGGTGTCCGGGTCGGTCCATGCGGTTGAGTCCCCTGCGGACGGCACTGTCGCCTCCTCGCTCCAGGGGCCTGACACAAGGTCAACGCAGGACCAGACGCCGTAAGAGGCATCGGGTGCGCTTGCCCACGTCACCTCCGTTCCGCCGAGAGCTGGTGCTATTGCGACGATTTCGAACACAAAGGCACTGTATTCGTAGGCCCCCATGTCCACGGTTGCAGAGTTCACCCCGAAGGCGATGCGGGGATTGCCATCGAGGTCAACGGTGCCAGTCATCCAGGCCTCGTTCTTGCCAGTGTCCACGCACGGAGAACGATCGTTCACATGGTAGTCGTTGTCGTCAAAGGTGGCGGGATCATCATCCGCTCCGTCCAGGTCAACAAACCGCGGGTCCTTCGCCACGTTCCCTTCGCCTCCCCCTGTCCAGAACTGGATGCACGAGTACGTCGGAGAGCTTGAGCTGAAAAGCTGCGATCCCTGTTGACCTGCGGTGTTCCCCCAGATGATGCAGTTCAGGATGGCT
>JAUYEE010000171.1 GCA_030691545.1 bacterium
GGAACATGGGTTGGCCGGGCGCTTACCGATCAACTGCGTAGAGATGTCTCTGATCGCATCAAACACGGTTGCGGACCTCCAGCCCATCGTCCTGCCCCGTGCTCCTACGGCAAAACTATTCCTTATGTCCTTCCTTCATAGGATCTTTAACCAGTGGCACTGCGTTATAACACCCCCGGTCCTTTGCAGCTCCAAGTGCTTTATGTTCAGGATGACAGCCGCGATTGGCTACTATCTTCGGGCTGTCATCTCGATTATGCATAGGATCCGTTGGCTCCCCGGCCTCACAGGCCCTTAACCTGACCACGCACGCCATGCTCACCACGATTCAAAACATGGGTATAGGTCATGGCGGTTTTCACCTCCCTGTGGACCACCAAGTCCCAGACGATCCGGATGTCGTAGCCCACCTGCAGCGAGTGCGTCGCAAACCAATGCCTGAGGGTGTGGTACGTGGCGCTTGGCCAAACCGGCCTTCCTAACTGCGCAAGCAACTGCCTTCTGCGCGATGGATGTGTCCAAGTGACGGCCAATGAAAAGTCGGAGCGGCGGTCTCGGCCCGCTCATTACTATGTCCCCAAACGTTTGACTGCTTTCAGCGAAAGCGCTATGTCTTTCTATGCGGGTGTGATTATACCACGCCCGGCAGCGGTGTCAAGGGCCATCCGGCTGACGGCCGCCTGCCGGTCGTGGAGGGATTTCTACACAGGTGTCACTGGAAGGGATGGTGGTAACGCCATGCGCTTCAGCCGCGGGTTGGAAGTCGCCTACGTGCCCTGTTTATTGTATTTCGGCTGCTCACGAGAAATGATCTGCTCTTCCCGTTTCCTGGCCTCATCGATACTCGAAAACTGCTCTATCTGAACTTTCGCTCCAGGAACCGGATCCTTTCCACCGGCAAGATGCTCCTGCAGTCGGTGCTGCACACGCCCTCGTTGCGCGACGCCGGTGTAGTTGTTCTTACCACCGGGGGGTCAGCACCCTGTAAGCGACGGGCTTGTCGTCCGGAAGCTTGCCAATCCCAGTCTTGTTCAGGTCAACCGTTTTCTTAGCCATGTGTCCTCCTCTCGAACGTGTTCTAACGTTTGAGTTTAACGGACGGCAAAAGCGCAGCTTTTGACGGTCCGCTGGAACGAATTGTTATGCGTTTCTGATGCAGGCAGGAGCCAGACTCCAGAACAACTCTGCCGTTTGGCAGCGCTGCCGCTTTGGATACATACTTTGATAGGAAATTGTCCTGGCTTTAATCTTCTTGAACCAAGCACATACTTTTTCAGCTTCACCTTTGTACTTCTCTGGAGGGGCATTCTCAGATATTTCAATATACCGCCTGACGAAATAGGCCAAGAAATCGGCGACCTGCAACAAGCCAACGTTGTGTGAATCTGCAAAATATGGAGCGTCGACGAGCTGCGAAAGACGTTCTTGGTTCTTCTGCTTTCCGTAATAACTATCGCTCCATACGGGAGGTTTTAATAGAAGTTTTTGGAATCTGGTTTCCTCTTTGACTTCCTCGTCAAACACGAAAATCGTATTTCCCTTCTTTTTTCCCCGCCCCTGGAAGTTCTTTTGCATTGCTAGTGCAACGTGGAACCCCATTGCCTTCCAGACGGTATCGATTTCCTCTGGAATGGCACCAGCGTCTTGCATTGCCTTATGCCGCTGTTTGTCAATTGCACTGAATACAACGTGATGCTTTCGTGCCGCAAACCAATCAATGAAAAAATCGATCGCGTCAGATCGCTGTTGGCCAGACAGTCTGCTCCAGATGCCAGAGCCCGAATAGAAGTTCCGAGTGTGAAGTTCCTGAAACTCTTGACCTACCATTTCAGATAGCTGCGCCAAGAAACTCGCCCAATCATGTTTGGTTACGTGCATCCGGGACGCATCGACTACGACGCCAAGGAGTACCGCAAATGGTTCTTCGCCTGTTCCCGTTTCATCGCAGTAGCAGAGTTTCATCGTTGCGCCCTAAGCATAACGTTAATCAGATTGATCCGCATAAGATGCGCGGGGGCGTTTTTCTCTCCGTATAACACGCCGCTCGATTATCTGAGAGAGGCGTCCTAAGCCTTGAACGTTCGCCTACTTGCGTTGCACTGAGCGTTTTATCGGGGCGTCTTATGCGGGTCGGCATAGAATCCTCCACAATGATGTCGGAGCACATCGCCAGGGCGAGGCTCAAGCCGGTATATAACCTTCCTTTTTTCTTGCTTCACTGGGCATCCCGGGGGTTTTGAGGGCGTTTCCGTCGGCGGTTCTATCATAAGCACCTGAATCTGTCCTAACATACTGATTCTTCGTCAGTTAGGCGCCTTTTGACACCAACCAGTAGGTCTTTCATTCCTTCCAGTGAAGGTTTGACAGAACGGAGGATGTCGTTCACAGTGCAGTGGAGCTGGTTCATTCCACAGTGGATGCCGTTCACAGAGCATCGGAGCCGGTTCACTGAGCATCGGAGCCGGTTCACTGAGCATCGGAGCCGGTTCACTGAGCATGCGCGACCCGTTCGCTGAGCATCGGAGCCTGTTCACTGGACATCGGAGCCGGTTCAGTGAAGCGTTCATTCCTTGAGTGAACGTTTGACAGCACAGTCGGACTGGGGTCGCGCAGCGGCCACGGTTCACTCCAACATGGGTATAGCTCATGGTGGTTTTCACGTCGCTGTGCCCCAGCGACTCCTGAACCGTGCGTGTCGCAGCTGGCTTCGAGGATGTGCCCCGCAGGGGAATGACGGAAGGCGTGGCAGGGCATGGAGTGTGAACGGTGAAAGGTGAATGCCGAAAGAATCATGGACATTTCTCCCTGGAGCAACCCTCTCGGCCCGCTCATTGCTTTGTCCCCAAACGTTTGACTGGTTCCTCCGAAAGCGTTGTGTCTTTCTATGCGGTTCTCATTATGGCAGACCGCACAGCCGGTGTCAAGCCCAACTCGAGCCACGGAGCGTGGATGTGGCGGGAAGAGCGCGAACAAGGTGCAAGAAATACCTGCCAAGCGAGAGTCTCTGTGCGACGTAGCGAACCCTTCGACAGACGAAACAGCCCACCGGCCACCCTGCGCCGGCCGGGCGTCGGAAAATGAAGCTTTCGATCGGTATGGCCTGCGGATCTTCTGCGAGCCAAGACTATCCGTCCGGCCAACGCTGCACGTAACGCCGGGGGATTCAGGCACGCCGGAACCGGATAGCAATACCCGGTCGGCGTTGACGAGCCTGTTATGTTTTTGGTTTCGACTTGACCTCTACTGCAAGGCCGGCGTCTCTGAGCCTCTTAGCGATTGAGTCGGCCTCCTCCTTGGTGAGACCGCTTTTTATGCTCTTGGGAAGGCTCTCAACGAGATCTTTTGCCTCTTTAAGCTCAAGACCGGTGACCTCGCGCACCTCCTTGATGGCTTGTATCTTCCCCCCCTTCAGCTCGGTGGCAACGACCTCATAGGTCTGGTTTGAGTCTTTGGAGCCACCTCCGCTCCGCAAACAGCCCGCGGCGGCTACTACGAGCACGAGCGCAGCGCACAAGCATGTTCTCATCCGATCATCTCCCAAACATAACATTGTTTATGTTGACCCGCATAAACCACCGGGCGCCGTTGGATTGTCGTATAGGACGCCGGGGGAATCCAGTACCCGCCGGGCCCAAAAGAACGCAATTTCCGTATGTTGAATCAGAGCACTTTCCGGCGGCCGTCAAGATGGTCTGGGCGCCGTCACACTTCCCAATCCGGTCAGTCGGCCTAACCTCACTGACGATGCTCGCTTTGACTGCTCGTTCCGAAAGGGTCGTCTCCTTCTATGCGGCTGTCATTATGCCGGACCCCGGAGCAGTGTCAAGAGCAACGTGCCTGCCCGCCGGGCTCCAGAGCTATTCTCGTGCCCTCTCGAGACACCCGATAAGTCTGGATTGCGCGTTCTATTTCGAACCCTGGGGCTGCAGGACGACCGCCTTCGGGCAGGACGCAGAGAATGTCTCGATGTCCTCTTTGCTTCCCACGGTCGTGCCGCCGCCGTGGTACGGGACGAAGTATTTGGCCTTGATAACTTTCGCCGCCTCGGCCGCCTCCGTCGCGTTCATGGTGTACTTGCCGCCACAGGGAAGGAAGGCAATGTCTGCCTCGATATCCTTCATTTCGGGGATCAAATCGGTGTCCCCCGCGAAGTAGAAACGGCGATTGCCAATCTGGACCACGTATCCCACCCAACGATTCGATTTCGGATGATACGGCTTCTCCGGATTGTAGGCTGGTACAGCAGCAATCTTTACGCCGCCGATTTCCAGCTTATCGCCGGGAGCCACGGTTTTCACGTTCTTCCCCTTGAGAGCAGATAAGCATCGCTCGTCTTTGGGGCACACGAACACCGTGTTGTCTTTGGTGATCTTCGCGATGTCAGGGGGTGAGAGGTGGTCGCCGTGCGAATGCGTGAGGAGGATGATGTCCGCGTCCTGTTTGACGGAGCCCAGCCTGTACGGGTCCACATAGACGAGTCTCTCTCCCTCGATGCGCACGGCCGCCTGCATGAACCACGTTACACCCTTGAGCAATTCCTTCG
>JAUYEE010000229.1 GCA_030691545.1 bacterium
CGCGAAGAGCCGGGTCCTCGAAGCGAATCAAGGGAATCTTCCGACCTTCTCCTCCGCTGAGAGCCTTGCTCGACTGGAGGTACACGCGAAGCCGCTCGCCGACGGGAAGCTCAGGAAGCGAAGGATGTTTGAGAAGGGCAAATGCTTTTCGGTTCTGACTGGCTGCTCCGACATGGGCGATGCCCTCAAAGCTCCGGGGGCCCAGTAGCTCCGCTGGCGAGGATTTCGGAGGCGACCCAATCCAGGGACAGGAGACAAACACAAGCCAGCCGCCGGTCTCGCAATAACCTTTCAGAGCCTTGATCGTGTCTTGATTGACATCTTCGTCCCAGAGCAAAAGAGACATCGCGCACCTGAGAAGCGCTTGTTGAAGCGTGTTGACGTCCATTCCTGCCGGAACCTTGACGCTTGCTGAGCCGGCGTCTTCCGCAGCGAAGACTGTCCCAAGCTCAGCAGACCAGATGACGTTCACGAGGTTGCTGAACTCGACCGGCCGTTGCTCAACCATTCGGGAAGAAGCGACGACGGCAACGCCCGTTCCTCGCTCGACGGGGACTGGCTGTGGCGGGGCTGGAGTCACCCGCACAGATGGGCCAGGCGCGGTGTGTTCACGAACGGGCTTTGAAACTGCCGGACGGCGGGACAAGCTCTTGCCTTCGTCGCTATCTCGCCTCTGGAACAAAAACATCAGCAAAACTAAGACAACAAGCGAGCCAATCCCCAGGATCAACCATTGTCTGCGTTTCATGTTCTGCCCTCCCCGAATGAGGGTTGTGAAGACGCCAGCGGGTCGGACGCGGAAGACCCTCCCGTGCTCCCACTCTTCTGACGAATTGTACCACTTCGCTTGAGCAGAGTGCAAAGAATGAAATTTGAAGGGGGTGGCTACGTATGGGGGGCACGGATGAATCCATTCATCGAGAAGCCCGGCTGAAGCCGGCTCAGAGGGAACCTGCGGCATTGGGGTTCCACGGACTGAAGCCCGTGGCTAAAGAAGAGACGCCGGCTGAAGGCCGGCTTGGAGGGATCAGATGTGAAGAAGTAAGGGTGGCGGGGCTCCCGGACCATGAGCGTACCGCAGGCACGCCCTGCGTGCCTGCATACCTTCGCCCCATGGGCAAGATGCCCATGCCACCTCTGTGGATCATGGGTAGATGCGGCATCTCGCCGCGTCGGTTCGGAACGGCTGGGAGGTCATCAATCAATTATATGTGGACACGGGCGAATTTGCCCCGGGTCCCTGAACACCTGTCGAAGGCATCGAGATGCGGGAGCTTCGCTCCCTAACTGCAAGGCGGTAGCATGGCTGCGGCACTCCAACGATTTCCCGGCCATGGACTACTGGGGCTTGCATCAGCGTCTCCTCGCGGCAGCGCGGGTCCCGCGCGCCCAAATCATCCCCCTGCGATACGATTCTTCGTGTTCTTCGTGGTGAGACCTTCCTCGGGCCACGCCCCACGTTGCGAGGGACGTGGTGTTTCGTCTGCGGGCCGAGTTGAATTGTTCAGGACCATCCTGCTCATGTGGAAGGGATGCAGGCGAGGGACGCCTGCGGTACGGCCGGACAAGATGCAGGCGGGACGCCTGCGGTACAAGAATTTCACGGGCTGGAAGCCCGTGCCACCGGCCGCCGCCCTCAAAAAGAGACAGAAGCTACCCGCACGTGTTATTATGTCAGCATAAATCAGGCGACCGCCGCACAGCGAGGAATGTTCGTCAGCGAAGGTCCCCTCGCGGTGGTTGCCCCTAAGGAAAGTAAGTGCGGAATCGCCGAACGTAATTCGGAAGGGAGGTCAACAGATGACGAAAAGAGCATTTGCAGCACTATGTATCTTCTTTCTCGGATTTCACACTGTTGTTGTGGCCCGCGCACAAGCCGTCACGGACGACGTGTTGCATAAACCGTACCTTGTGGACAGCCCGGTCGAATCGCGGTCCATTTCTTACGAGAACCGAACTGGCGAAAAGGGGGCCGGCGGCAAGGCAGCCAGCAACCTCGGCGTCGGGCGAAAAGGCTCCCCGGCGGTCAATATCGAAGCGGGGCAGACTTTCGAGTTGTGCAACATTGAGGGACCGGGTGTCATCCGGCACATCTGGATGACAACTCGAGGCGAGCCGATCAATCTCCGAAGCATGGTGATTCGCGCCTACTGGGACGGGCAGGAGCACCCGAGTATCGAATGCCCTCTCGGCGATTTCATGGGCATTGCCCACGGGCGGGTTGTCGGATATCAATCCGCGGTTCATTCTGTCGGCGAGCGAGCCGGCATGAACTTCTGGCTTCCGATGCCCTTTGCAGAGAGGGCTCGCATGACGATGACGAACGACGGCGAGAAGACCTCGGTTCTCTTCTACCAGGTTGACTATACGATCAAGGACAAATTGCCGGACCGCTTTTTTGGGAGACTTCACGTCCTTTTCCGCCGCGGGAACCCGACGACCCTCAAAGAAGACTTCGAGCTGCTGCCGAAGCGAAATGGAAGCGGCCGGTTCGTCGGCTCCATCATCGGCATACGCCCTCTTTCCGAGAATTGGTGGGGGGAGGGAGAAGTGAAAGTTTATCTGGATGGCGACACGGAATTCCCCACCATTTGCGGAACGGGAAGCGAGGACTACGTCGGGCTTTCGTGGGGGATGCAGCAGACGCCGTTCCTGTATAACGGGTGCAGTCTGGACAAGGACGGTTATGTGTGCATGTACCGCTGGCATCTCCCCGACCCGATTTTCTGGAAGAAGGACTGCCGCGTGACGATTCAGCAAATTGGCTGGCGGCAGGGCTTGTACGAGCGGCAGGATGATTGGTCGTGCGCGACGTTCTGGTACGAGCCGGTCCCCAGCGAGAAGCTGCCGCCGATGCCGGGCGTCAAGGAGCGAACGGCTGACGTGGTTTCCCCGCCGAAGGAGGGGGCAAAATAGTCGGGCGCGGAGGCTCACGTCCTAAAAGGAAGAATCAAGAATGGCAGTGACGATACGGATTCCTCATCTCTTGAGAGAATTGACCGAAGGCAAGGACGCGCTTTCCGTTGATGCGAGCACGGCAGGCGAAGCCCTTGAACGGCTCGAGGAACGATACCCGGGCATTCGTGCTCGCATCTGCCGCAAGGACGCTTCGCTCCAGGGCTTCGTCAATCTCTACGTGAACGATGAAGATGTCCGCTTCCTCGATAGGCTGAACACGCCACTGAAAGAGGGAGATGTCCTGACGATTCTTCCCATGATTGCCGGTGGATAATAGAAGACACAGCCTCCTGGCGCAACTCCCTCTGAGAGTTCTCTTGAACGGACACAAAGGGAGCCAGGGGACACTCTTCGCGCTCTTGGCGTCTTCGCGAGAGAAATCCTCTCTGACAGGGGCGGCAGCCTCGAGGGCGTCTGGCCCGGGCAGGATCACGGGCAAGATGGGCATGGCGCGCAGTACAAGAGTGAAGTTGAGAACAGCGGCATGGACAGGCTTAGCAAAGAACAACGCCAACGGTACGCCAGGCACATTGCCCTTCCGAACTTTGGTGAGAAAGGGCAGAGGAAGATTCTGGAGTCTCGCGTCCTCTGCGTGGGAGTTGGGGGACTCGGCTCGCCGGTCGTGCTTTACCTGGCGGGGGCAGGCGTTGGCACCCTCGGCATCGCGGACAGCGATGTCCTCGAGCTCCCGAACCTCCAGCGGCAAGTCGTCCATTCCTCCGGAGATGTCGGGAAGCCTAAGGTTGAGACTGCGAAGAAGAGGCTGCGAGAGCTCAATCCCGACGTGACAGTGGAAACCTTCCACGAGCGCGTCACTGCGGAGAATGTCCACAATCTCGTCGCCGATTACGATGTGGTCGTGGACGGCTGCGACAACCCTGAGACCCGGTACGTGCTGAACGCCGCCTGCTATTCGGCAAAAAAACCCTTTGTACATGGCAGCATTTTCCGGTATGAAGGACGGGCGACGACGTTCACGTATGACCCTGGGACGCCTTGCTATCGTTGCATCTATCCGTCTTCTCCTCCGCCGGGGTTCCTGCCGAGCGGAGCGGAGGCGGGCATTGCGTCGCCCGTTCCCGGACTGATCGGGATGATCCAGGTCGCCGAGGTACTCAAGCTGTTACTCGGTGAAGGCGACCTGCTCGTCGGCAGAATGGTTCTCTATGATATGCTGGCAATGACGTTCCGAGAGGTTCGGATTGCGAAAGACCCCGGCTGTTCCCTTTGCGGCAAGGAGGCGGGCGCAGGCCTGTCGTGATAAACAGAAAAAGCGCAGTGCGTTTCGGAGGGCGGTCAACTACGAGAGTCCGCCCGCGTTCTTGTTTCTTCAGAGAGGAGGCAACATGAAGCACCTGAAAGTGGTTGTGTTCCTGGCGGCGATTGTCGTCATAGCCCTGCTCATTTTCAACCTGAAGAAGGAGTCCGAGTACGACAAAGTGGAGGAGGTCAAGACTCTCGCCGCGAAGGAGTTCCTCGGGATCAAGCTGCTGGACATTTTTCTCGGAGTGCTGGGATTAGGGTTCGTGGGAATTCTCGCGGGCTACATCGTCTCTCTCGTCAAGGGCGGCGGCAAGGGGCGCGCAGCGGCGGGTCTCGAGACGGCAGCTTCCGGCGAAGCGGCGCTGGCCGGGCAGGCCGCCGCTCCAGCCGTGCCCCATAAGAAGCTCGCCCTTGAGAAGGTCCTCGGGAGGACCGGCACAAAAATCTTGAGCATCGTCATCGTCATCCTCATTATCCTCGTCATTCTGGCAATCGTCATCCTCCTTTTCGCGGGGGAGCTTGGGCAGAAATTTCCCTTCTTGCAGAAATTCCTCGAGAATCTGAAGACGGATTGAAGCGCGAAGGAAGCGGATTTCGGATTGCCGATTTCGGACTGAGGATTCCATGAACGACGAAGGCACGCAGACTCCCCTGGACGTCAGGGGCGAGGTTTTTTGTGCCTTCGTGTCTTTGTGGTGATTCTCCCGACGGCAGCGATTAGAAGCGGTCCTCCTCGCCGGGGAAGCACCCTATGTCCTGCAATCTGGCCACCTGGTTGGCATTCTTGAAGGCGATTCCCTTGACGTGCCCGTCGCCGAACAAGAGGTTTGTGCAGGCGACGTGCCGGTCATAGGAGAGGCAGTCCCGGCTGTCCACGGCCCCAGAGTTTTGGTACCAGAAACACCCGTCATCCGGCCGCTGTTCCTCGACCATCAGAGCGACTTTGCTGAGATATTTCTCGAGTTGTGCTCTGTTCCTGTCCTGGTACGCGGCGTTTTGCGAGTAGCTGTAGAAGCGGATGCTCCGGTTCTTATCGCCGGGGCACTGATAGACCTCGTAGTTTTTGTTCAGGTAGGGATACAGAAGACTCCGCGCCTCCTGGTCTCTCTGCCAGTCCTTCAAGGAAGCGGCCGCACCGCCGATCACGCTTCCCGCGCCATCGTAAGAAATGTGGCCCGACCAGAGCCAGCCATTCGCCTCATTGTCTCGCGCCCCGCCCGGCATGTACCAGCCACCGAAGTCGTTCCCATACATCTCGTAGGCGAGAGCAAACTGCTTCAGGTTGTTGATGCAGTGAGCCTGCCGTGCCTTATCTTTTCCCTGTTTGATTGCGGGTAGAAGAAGTGCTGCGAGAATCGCCACGATGGCAATCACCACGAGCAATTCGATCAACGTGAAGCCGAAGCACACCGGTTTCGCCAGGAAGCGGGGCTTGACTCCTCGCAAGAACCTTTTTGAACGGAGGTTAGACCGCTTCATCTCGTTTTCTCCTGTTTTTTCTGCACACCACGACTCTCCCACATCCATAGATAAATTTACACGCGCCGAAGCCAATAGTCAAGAGAAAGTCTTCCGTTCAACGAACTCCGCTGCGACCTGCATGATTACTTCGCCTCACTCCCCGGGTGACGTCCGCGAATCTCCCTCCGTCTTTGGAGCCTTGTCAGAAGCATCTTCCTCTATTTTCTTGAGCGGAGTCGTCCACAGATAGACCTTGTGTTCTTCGGGGTCGTTCTCGGTAGTAAGCTTGACCACCTCGTCTGACTTGACTCCTTCTATGTCGAAGTCGTGGGAGACAATCCGCGAGCCGGGCTTGAGCTTCTCCAACTGCGGGATCAGTTTCACATTCAGACGCGGAAGGAGGTAGAGGGTGATTACGTCTGCCTTGCTGAGGTCGAGAGTGAAGATGTCCCTCTCTTCAATTCTAATGAGGTGACCAACTTTGTTCCTCCTGACATTCTCAAGCGAGTCTTTCACACGCTGCGGGTCTATGTCGTAACCGACGGCCTTACAGCCGTACCTCTTCGCCGCCGTCACTACGATCCGGCCGTCCCCGCAGCCCAGGTCATAGAGCAAATCGTCCTTCGTGACTTTTGCCATATCGAGCATCTTGTCCACCACCTCTTGGGGTGTAGGGATGAAGTAAACGTCCGGCTCGCGGCTTTTCTTCGACACCTTCTCTACTGCGAAGTACACCGCTAAGCAAACGAGCAAACCGACCAGGATCGCGATGACTTTGATCTTCATCGTGTGCATCTCAACCACTTCCCTTGCTGAAGTATCGGGCTTTCTTATGCTATGGGGCCACGCCACACCCCCAATTTTCTCTACCGGGCTACGATACCAAATCTACCATGAGTTTGCCACCTTCCTGAGTTCCTCGCACGTTTCGCGGCCTCCGACGGGGATAGGTCAGCGGAGGGAGTCTCTGGATAGGCGTCACCTCATTATGCGTTGAATTTTGCCAGCACAACCGCGGCGATTTGGCCGCCGAAGCCGTAGTTGAGGGTGAGGGCAGTTTGGAGAGAGCGGCTCACGCCAATGTTCGGCGTGTAGTTGAGGTCGCATTCGGGGTCCGGTTCGTCGAGGTTGATGGTTGGCGGGACGAAGTTGTTCTGAATGGCGAGGACGGTGATGACTGCCTCGACGCTGCCGGTGGCGCCGAGCAGGTGGCCGGTCATGGGCTTGGTCGAGCTGATCGGAACGTTGCGGGCGTTGTCTCCGAGGGCGAGCTTGAAGGCCCGCGTCTCGACGACATCGTTTTGTTGAGTGGCCGTTCCGTGACTGTTGATATAGTCGAGGTCCCGCGCCTCGGTCCGCGCCATATCCAGCGCATACCGGATTCTGGAGGCGATGCTCTGCCCGCTCGGGTCCATGGCCGAGAGATGGTGCGCCTCGCCGCCGAGCGCCCAGCCCCTGATCTCCGCGCGAATCCTCGCCCCTCTCGCCATCGCCGATTCCAGCGATTCCAAGACCATTGCCCCGCTTCCTTCACCAATCACAAATCCGTCCCGGCGCCGATGGTACGGTCGCATCGCTGTTGTTGGCTCTGCCGTCCTGTGCGACAAAACTCCCATTCTGTCGAACGCCGCGACGACCAACGGCGTCAGAGACGCCTCGCCGCTCCCCGCCAGTGTGATCCTCGATTTCCCCGCTGCGATCCGCCTCGCCGCCATGATGATGGAGTGCGTCCCGGTCGCGCATGCGGACACGAAATTCAGTCGGCTACCCATAGAACCGAGATGAGCCGCGATTCGGTCGGATGCCGCGTTCGTCACGAAATCCTTCAGGAACGACGGCGGCAGCCCGATTGGCCCATGCCGCCTCAAGGCGGCACTCGCCCGCTCGAAGCTGCGAAGGCCCCCCTTGCTCGTCCCGAACACGATGTCCATCTCGCGAAGTGCATCCTCCGAAAGCCCGGCATCCCGCACCGCCTCTTCCGCTGCAAGAAGCGAAAACCCAGAGCACGCGTCCATGCTCCCGAACTTCTCGATAGACTGATAGTCGGGTGTCGCGCCGAGCGGCACGCACAGCGAATCGTCGCCAACGTAACGCACGCCGCTTTGCCCTGAAGCGAGCTTCGGCCACATCTCCGGGACGGAACTTCCCAGACCCGTCACGGCTCCAATTCCTGTCACAACGACCCGCTTCTTCTCTCCCATTTTTGCTTTAACCGCAGAGAACGCCGAGTACGCAGAGAGGAAAACAATCTAACCGGACCTATTCCTCTGCGCTCTCTGCGGTTAATCCTCATTTACCACCACGGGCGGCTATCGAGATTGAACACCTGACCGGAAACGCCTTCCATATGCACGAGCCGCACGATAAACCGAGCGACATCTTCGGGGGTCGAGCCACGCCCAAGAACGTTTTCCGAGAGAATTGCCTCTCTCGAGGCACGGGGCATCGCCTTCCCCATCTCCGTCGGCATATATCCGGGGAGAACCGCATTCACCGCAATGCCTCGGCTTCCGTATTCCCTCGCCGACGACAGCGTTAAGCCAATCAGCCCCGCCTTTGAGGCGCAGTAGGCAACCGACCCCGCGATCCCTTGAATGGCCGAAAGCGACCCGATGTTCACAATGTGCCCTCGCCTCTGTCGCAACATATAAGGCAGAGCCGCCCGGGTGAGATTGAAGGCTCCTGTCAGATTCGTCGCAAGCACGGCATCCCACGTCCCCTCGTCCGTCTTCAGGAGAAGCGACGAATGAGACACCCCCGCATTATTCACTATGAGGTCCAGCGAGCCAGCCTTCCGAAACACATCCCCGATGGTGGAATTCACCGCTCCGCAATCTGCCACATCGCACGGGTACGCCCACGCGATGCCACCCTCCCTCTCGATTTGCCGAGCAACCTCGCGCGCCGTCTCGTAGCTCCTGCGACAGAGCAGCCCAACTTTCGCCCCCTCTGCGGCGAACGCCAGCGCAATGGCTTTGCCGAGTCCCCGAGAACCGCCTGTCACAATCACCGTCGAACCGCTCAGTGCCTTCGTCACCTCACACGGCCTCCAATCCCAAATCTGCCACCATCTGCAAATCTTCCTGCGGAGGCCTGCCTGTTGTTGTGAGATAGTTGCCCAGAATGGCGCCGTTCGCCCCCGCGTGGTACATCCAGCTCTGCATGTCGCGCAGAACGTACTCCCGTCCGCCGCAGACCTTGATCGTCTTGTCGGGCAGCATAAGTCGGAACAGCGCGACAATGCGCAGCGCCTCGCGCGGACTGAGCGGCGTTGCTTTCTCCAGAGGCGTTCCCTCCACCGGCCTCAGAAAATTCAGCGGCACCGAATCTACACCCAGTTCCCGAATCGTCACGGCCAACTCCACCCGGTCCTCCCAGCTCTCTCCTAATCCGAAGATGCCCCCGCAGCACGTCTCCAGTCCCGCCTTCTTGGCTGCACGAACCGTCGCCAGTTTGTCTGCGTACCGGATCGTCCTCGATATGTTTCCATAAAACGCCAGCGAACTCTCCAGGTTGTGATGGTATCGCACGACCCCGGCTTCTTTCAGCCGTCGCGCGTCCCCTTCAGTAATCTGCCCCATTGAACAGCATATCTTCACACTTTCCCACTGGGCGACTTCTCGAACGCACTCGAGCAGCGTCTCGAACTCCTCTCCCTGCGGGGCCTTCACACCGCTCGTCACAATTCCCACGTGGGATGCGCCCTCACGAGCGGTACGCTGGATCGAATCCAGAAGCTCACCCTTTCCCATCATCGGATAGACCTTCACTTGCGACGAATGCCTCGCCGACTGCGCGCAGAAAACACAGTCACCCGGACACCTCCCGGACTTCGCGTTAATAATCGAGCAGAAGCTCACATTCCGACCGAAAAAATGCTCCCGCACCCGATTCGCCGCCCCCATCAACGAAAGAAGGTCAACCCGGTCAGAGCACAGGGCAAGCCCCTCCTCCCTTGACAGAAGCTCTCCTTTGGTCGCCCTTTCCACAATCTCTTTAGTTCTTGTCAAACGTCGCTCCTTCTCGCGCTCGTCCATTCTCCGAATTGTCAACCATCATACCAAATCTCCTGAACAATCTCACAGAGAAAGAAGTCTCCCCTTACGCAGGCGCCTGAGGATGCCGTGTTTTTGGATCAGCTCATCAGAGAAATGTTTTCGGCGGATGGCGGTTGTTACGCCCCATATCGGAGCCTGCCGTATCCACTGCGGCGTTCCGCCGCGAAACCCCGGAAGGATTCTTTTGAACAGCCGGTACGCAAGAGCCGTCGAAAAGAAAGGATAACTGCGCAACGGAAGACGACGCGCGGCATGGGCGAAGGTGTAGCGAAAATAGTCGCTCGAATGCGCCTTTCTTGACCTCTCTGCGGCGACATTCATGCTGTCCCGCTGGGCGCGCTCCGCTGGGGAACCGCCTTGACGCTTTTTACGTCCATAGAACTATTCCAGTCTTCCCTGTAGACTTCCCGAAAGGGGGTTGAACCACAGAGGGTATTGCGCGACAGGCGGATTGGGAGACGAGAGTCTCCAGCAGCACCCTTCATTTCATGGAACATGGCGGAAGTGCCGGTGTCTAACGTAGCGGATGTCGAAAAACTCGTGGTAGAGGATAGCGCACCCGGTGGAGAGTGCGACTCCGGGCTTATCGAAAGGTACCTCGCCGGAAGCGAGGAGGCGTTCAACCGGCTGGTCCTGAGGCACCAGCGGCGAGCGGTGAATTTAGCCTATCGCTTTCTCGGGAACTACGAGGATGCCTGCGATGTCGCTCAGGAGGCTTTCGTCCGCGTGCACACGCACCTGAGGCGATTTCGCGGACAGTGTTCTTTCAAGACCTGGTTCTATAAAATTGTTCTGAACCTCTCGCGGAACAAATATCGCTGGAAACGCCGCAGGGGTGAGTTCGGACGCATTTCGATGGACAATCCGGATGGCAACAATCCCGGCAATCCCCTGGAGATCGCGGACATGACATTCTCGGTCGCCCGCGAAATCCGCAGAAAGGAAATCCAGGTGAGCGTTCAGCAGGCCCTGAAACGACTCCCTCCCAAGCACCGCGAGATCGTCGTGCTGCGACACATGGAGGGACTGTCTTACGCTGAAATCGGCTCATTGCTCGGCTGTGCGGAAGGGACGATAAAATCGCGGCTACACAGAGCAAGGACTGAGATTCGGAAGTTGCTCGCCGACATGATCGAGTGCTGATGGTCGCGGCAGGTCGGCTTCGGCATGGTTGTTTCTTTGCTCGATCAGCGGTAAGCGACCGCCTTCCCGGGCGGGAAGGCGGAGGAATTACGACGCATGGAGTGCGATCAGGTAAAACCGCTTCTCGATGAGTTTGTTGAAGGTGAGCTGAGCTCACCCGAAAAGGAGACTGTCGAGAAGCATCTCGAAGACTGTCCGTCGTGCCGGGAGGAGGTCTCGGCGTTGCGGCGGACCATGCGCTTGATCGCGGAATTCGGCGAGGTGAACGAACCGTCCGATTTCCTGCAGCGTGTCAGGCAACGCATTGAGGCTCCGGCAAGGCGCTCGCTTCTCGCGAGGCTGACCGAACGGCCGCTCATCGCCCGAGCGCTCGCTACCGTCGGCTGCTTGATGCTTGTCGCACTCGGAGCGTTGTTGGTGTACAGGCAGTTGTCCCCAAACCTTCCTCCATCGGTGGCCGAGCGAAAGCCTCGACCCTCTCAAAAGCCCGAGGTAATCGCTCTTGTCCGCAGTAAATCAGAGGAACCGCTCCACGAAACGGTGAATGAACCCGATGTTGCGGAGGGCGAAAAAGAGGGAGAAATCCTAAGCCGCACGGCATTCGGGAAGGCGGACTCGCGAGCTCGCGAAACCGCCACACCTTCTGCTCCTCACGAACAAGACTGGGGCGAAGTGCGCGGCAAGGCAAATCTGGATGTCGTCTCCGGCTACTCGTACACCAATGGTCGGGCGTATGACGCTATGGTTGCGCTGAACGAGAAGGCGGGGCGGGTGGCCCTCGCTCCCGAGGAATCCCCTGCCGAGCAGAAACAACTGCTCTTCACCGGCGAGGAGGTTGCTCTGAAGAAAAAAAACGTGGAAGTTGGCGCCCTGTTGTCTCTGGACCCGAATGCCGACCAGAAGGACCAATTGGCCACTCAGGGCGGACCAGCTTCCGAAAGACTGTCCTCTGCTGGCAGCCTCGTCCGCCAGGAACTGGAGCCGACGCCTCACGCGGAAGGGTATATAGCCGGTCAACCCGCACCCGCGACGCCCGGCGCCCCCCTCCCCGAGACTCAAGAGACTGTTCCCCCTCTCTCGGTCGAGAGTCCCCCATCGCCAGAAGCTCGGGCCAAGTTCTTGTACAGAGATATGCCAAAGGGAGGCGAATCGCCGCCGGAAGCCCCCGCCATATCTTCAGAAGTTAGAACAGCCGGAGACGAATACCGACTTGCACTGCCGCAGGAAGAACGGGCCCTGCCGGAAACGATGAATCAAGCCGGGACGGGGGTGACAGCCGGCGAGTATGTCCAGCCTAACCGGCCCGAGCTTGGCAGACACTTTGAGGGCCTGCCGGATGAAACTGGCGGCGCGCACCTTGGGCTGCGCTACGCCCCCGCTGTGGACGACGACGACGACGTCTCAGACCTCACAGGACTTCTGGAGCGTCAGGATGAAGGTGCTTCTGGAGATACCGTGCCGGAGTTTCTCTTGACTGTCCAAAATCGCCGAAAGGCCCTGGAGGAAATCAGCCGCTTCGTGGTTGACCTGGGGGGTGAGACGAAAAGCATCTCTCCGCAACAGGTTCTTGCGCGCGGGGTCGCCCTTCAAAAAGACGAAGGACTCGTCATCATTCTGCCCCGCGCCGGCTATGAGAAATTTCAGGACAAATTCCCCATCCGTCCCGCCTCGCGAGGCGGCGTCCTTGTGGAATACGAACACGGCATGAGCGGACAAGTCGAACGGCGTCGAGCGCGAGGGCAGGAGACCGTAACGTTCGTCCTCCGTGTGATTGAATCATCCCCGCGCCCGCCGTCACAGCAAGCCGTTCCCTGATCGCGTCGGTGTTTGCCTGCACGGCGCGCACTCCCCTCGCAAGTGATGATAAGGCCCGTCAATCCAGAGAAACCATCATCACAGTTCCGTTTGCAGCCTGAAAAACCTTCTTCGTGACCTATCCCGACTGCTGCTTCTCCACGTCGGCGTGGACAGAACGCTTGACTCCTCTTTCCACACTTCGCCAAGGTCTTTTGCTGACTGCACGACGTAGTGTTCGGTCACAGACGGGTCCGTCCAGATGACGAGGGAGCCGTCTTCCCAGGAGAGTTTCTGTCCTCGGTCAGTGCGGCAGGTTATGACGAGTCGCGGTCGCTGCGCGGGGTCGGTATGCGACGAGGAGCGGAAATAGCGGGCGCTTCCTTCCGAGGCGTTGGGGTCGGGGTTGATGAGGAGTCCGTGGTTGTCCCTCGGCGAGGAGACCCATCCCGACGCCATTTTCGTGATGGTCCATTCCTTGTATTCCCCAACGGTATCGGAGACATTGACGGTGTCCTCCGGAGGGGCGATGTTGTTCTGGGCTAAAGGCACGTCGTTGTATAGCCCGGAGAAGGGGTCCCAAGAAGAGGCGTTGCGGTACTCCTGTCCGGTCGCCTCGGCGATGACCGGGTCCACGCCGACGACCTGGTGGACG
>JAUYEE010000239.1 GCA_030691545.1 bacterium
GGTGAAGAAGGTAGCTCGAATCCCTTCATTCTGTCCCCCTCCGGAAATATCTCCAGTTGGTCATAATCGGCCACAAGGGTGCCATTCGTACCGTGGAACATGACGCCGAGCCGTCGTCTCATTTCGCTTCCGGCTCTCAGCTCGAAACCATAACTGCACGCCTCCATCTGCGACCAGGTCATCGTTAAGCCTGGGAAGTCAAAGACGACCTCGTGCGTGTCGGGAGTTTCGGCGATGTCGCGAATGACGTACCGCCCGCCGGAGGAGGCGGCGGCAAGAGGGGGCTCGAGGTTCATCGCCCAGAACGCGAGGTCGAGGATGTGAGGGCCCATGCCGGTCATCCAACCGCCGCCGTAGTCCCAGAAGTAGCGAAATTGCCCTCCATAGAACTTCGCCGGATTGTAGGGCGACAGCGGAGCCGGCCCGAGCCACATATCCCAATCCAGACCCTCCGGAGGAGATGCATTTTCGGGTCTTCCGATGCCATCGGGGAACTGGTTGCAGGTGAGCCACGTGCGAACGACGCTGATTTCGCCGAGGGCGCCAGAGCGGACGATCTCCGCGACGCGCTTGTAGTTTGAGCCGCCGTGGATTTGAGTCCCAATCTGGACAATTCGCTCATTGTGCCGAGCGGTTTTCACCATGGCTTCCCCTTCGGCGATGTTGTGGGAAAGGGGTTTCTCAACATAGACGTCCTTGCCGGCTTTGCAGGCGTGCACGGTATGCAGCCCATGCCAGTGAGTGGGGCTGGCAACGACCACGGCGTTAATGTCTTTCTGCCCGAGGAGGTCGCGGAAATCACGATAGGTTTTCGCCTGGGGCCCCGCGATCTTGGCGGCCCGGTCGCGGTGGTCCGCATAAACATCGCAGACCCCTGCAACAAGGACATCCTCGTAAGTCTTGAATTGCCTGAGCAGCGCGGTTCCCCTCCCCCCGACACCAATGAATCCGAGAGTCACTTTTTCATTGGCCCCGCGTGATTCTTCCGAAAGCAATGCCGGCGCCCCGAGAGCGAGCGCCGCGGCGCCGGAGTGCTTCAGGAACTGACGTCTGGTTACCGGAATGGTGTTGTTCATTTTGTTGCTCCTTCCGTCGCAAACAAAAGGTCTTTCCTGAAAGCGAGAGAACCTAAAAGTGGCATCCCACGCGGTGGCGTGGCGGGACCCGTGAATCACGGCCAGGCCTGCCCGTGGGATCGGTCGGCATCCCGTGGTGGGAATCCGACCGCGCTCGCATACCGAGGCCCGAGAGCGCGCTCCTCCGGGGATGGCCATGCCACCTCCACTCACGCGAGTGTCCTGACTGCGAATATGCGATCCGCCGGAAGAATAGCATATTCTTCCACCTGGCGAGACCGTGGCAAAGGACCCGGTGTGTCCTGGCCGGTGTGGGCCCGTGCCCCGCGCCTGCACGGGAAGATGTCCTTTGTTCTTGACGCTGGAGAAGCGTTGGGCAAGAATCCAGTTACACAACTACGCAACGCTGTTCCATCGCACATCGGGTGGTGCGCCAGAGCGCGCGGCGCCTCGGTAATGCGAACCATGAGGAGCTTCCATAGGAGACGAGTCAATGGCTCAGATGAATGGTGCGCCGACCGCCCCACGAGGCGGGAATGAAATGCTGTTTCCAATCATTGTGATGGGCGTCCTTGCCATCGGACTTCTTGTGTTCGGGTACGTCAGGGGCAAGGGCGAGCACATCGAGGGGCTGAAGCGGACAAAGGACATGGTGGTTCCTGTCCTGCCGCTCCTTTTGTTCGCATTCATCGTTGCGGGCATGGTTCAGGTGCTGGTGCCGCGAGCGACTGTGTCGCACTGGGTGGGAAAGGAGAGCGGCGTTCGGGGCATAATCATCGGGGCAATGGCGGGGGGCATGATGCCGGGGGGACCCTACGTGAATCTCCCCCTGGCGGCGGCGATTCTTAAGTCAGGAGCGGGAATCAGCACAGCGGTCGCGTTCCTTACGGCATGGTCGCTTTGGGCTGTGGGGAGGCTTCCTATGGAGATTGGGGTCATGGGATTGCGTTTTACGGTGATTCGGCTGATTTCAACATGCATCTTCCCTCTGCTTGCAGGATTGATTGCGAAAGCGCTTTTCGAGCGCGGGTGAAAGGGAGGCAGTCTCCCGAGGAGTTCACGAAATGCCAGGGAATTTCGAACGTGGAAGGAACGGGCGGCGACTTTGGGGGGCCACTCTGGTATTGTGCACGATAGTTTTCCTCAGCCGGGGATATTGCGAGGACGGTTCCGCTCTTACCGCCATGTCCCCGCAGAAGCTGTACATTCATTGTTTGAGGGATGCGACCGATATGCAGGTCGTCCTCCGGTGGGAATATCATTTCTATGGGGCAGTCTCGAATGTTGCTGGGTTTCGGATTCACCGCCGCGAGGGGCAGGGAGACTATCGCCTGAAAACAACCATTCCGAAAAGCGGGGAAGAAAGGAATACGAGCGTCAGTCAGGACCTCCCGACAAGGTACACCTATTCCTACACAGACCGCGATGTGCAGCCCGGAGTTGAATATCGGTATAAGGTGACGGCTTTTGATTCCGCGGGGAATGAGGGTCTCAGTGAAGCGCGCATCTGCACGGACCCAGCGGCGGACCCGGTAGCTGGCCCCGCCAACGTGCTGGTGGTCGTGAACCGCTCGTCACCGGAATCATTGGAGCTCGGGGAGTATTACCGAAGACAAAGAGGGATACCGGAGGGAAACGTCGCCTATTTGTCGTATTCCGGAAATCCGGAGGTGACTTCTCTGAAAGTGTTCGAGGAACAGGTGAAGACGCCTCTCCGAAGTTATCTCACGTCAAGCGGCCTCAAGGACAAGGTCCTTCACATTGTTATGACGTATGGCATTCCATACAAAATCTACACTCGCGGGGGGAGAGCCACGGATTCGCTCGATGCCTACCTCGCAGACCTGTTCGACGAGTGCAAGAGCGACCCGAACTTAGGGATGGGCGGAACCGACGCACGGTACAGAAACCCGTATTACCTCGCAGGAAGCCACTTCAGCCGGGCGAATGGCAACAGGGGATACTTGGTGACGCGGCTGGACGGCCCCCTCGCGAAGTCCGAAGACACGCGCTACAACAAGGACACGCTTCACCCTGACGACCCGCTCCAGTACCTCAAGAACATGGTAGATTATGCGCTGTGGGCAGAGCAGCACCCAGAGGAGCTTTCAGGGAAGGGGTATTATGATCGGCGATACAAGGAACCATGGAAACTGTTTGCGGGGAGAGGCGACTTGTATATTAGCGGCGCTTATGACTGTTGGCGGAGCATGGGTTTCGCGGCTGTTCTGGATACAAATCCCCAGTTGTTCGGGACCAAGCCGACGAATTCCGGCGGAAGAAATCCGCTGGTGTGCGACGATGCGCTGTGGTACGCAGGATGGTATTCGCATTTCTACGCGGATGCGTTCGAGTGGCAAAAGGGGGCAATAGGATTTCACATTGAGTCCTGGACCGCCTTGAACCTCCGCACCGAATCGAAGTTTCGGGAGCAATCCGGGTGGCTTTGGGTGCCCGGGATGATCCGCGACGGGATCACGGCGACCATGGGACCCGTCCACGAGCCCGGATTCGGAGGCGTGCCGCAGATTGACTGGTTTTTCCGGTACTTTTTCCACGGATTCAGCTTCGCCGAAGCGGCGTACATGGCGAACTACTCTTCCAGCGGGCAAATGGTCATGATTGGCGATCCGCTTTACGCTCCTTACCCCGCCGAGGCGCGGAAGCTCGACCGAACGCCTCCCACGATTACAGTGACTTCTCCGTCGGGGGGCCAGACGGTTCGCGGAACGAAAACTCTCGTGGAGGGAACGCTCGACGATCCAGCGATCTCCATGCTCGAGGACGCTCACCCCGTCGAGAACGGGCGATTCAGGTACATCCGATCTATCGGGTCGGTGGAGACGAAGGAAGCCGACCTTCCCATCATCCTGCGCGCCGCCGATACCTCAGGCAATCTGACCTGCAAGGTCGTCACCGTTCACTGGGTGAACAGTCCGCCTCGTCTGGAACGCATCCCGCCGATGGAGGTTGACGAAGGCAGGGTTGTGACGCTGACCTTGAAAGGCAGCGACGACGACAACGATGAATTGACCTACTCCTTCACGGTGCGTGGCGGGGTGGCTCGCAATGTGAAGCTCAATGAGCGGACAGGGGATTTCCAGTGGAAACCGGACTTTGACCAGGCGGGGATGTACGAGTTCGTATTCCGGGCGACAGACGGCTTTGCTGTTGGCGAGGAGACTGTGAGCGCAACGGTCAAACAGGCGGGCTCCCATCCCCCGAAATTCCTGACCAGTTCAAAGAAGCTGACCGTTACCCTCGGCCGCGTTGCGTACATCGAGCTAAAGGCAGAGGACACTGATGAGGACGTGTTAACGTTTTCTTCTGAGGCGCCTCTCCCAAAGGGAGCGGTACTCTCTCAGTCACCGCTGGGACGCGCCGGGCTCTTCTGGCAGCCAACGCCGGATCAGGTCGGTTCTCACAAAATCATATTCAAGGTCAGCGACGGGAAAGGAGGAGAAGATACCCTTCCTATCGAGGTGGAGGTCCTCCCCGGCGGCGAGGAAAAGCGTTGAGGGCATCCGACACTGCTGCTTGTCCTGTTGGCTCGTCGGCTCTGGGTTCAGGGGGTGCCGTTTCTGCGATGGTCAGTTCCTGTTTTTCTCCGAAGCACTCCGCGAGAAAACTGGAGAACGGCCACGCTTCTCTCCGGCGAGCTGACCGCAAGCCGCCGCGATATCGCCGCCGCGGCTCGCGCGAATCGCCGCAGGAATCCCGGACTGCTCGAGTTGCGAAAGGAATCCTCGCACGGTCTTTTTGTCGGGCGGATTCCAGGGCAGACCTTCCACCGGATTCAGCGGGATGAGGTTGACAAAACAGGGGAATCCACGCAGCAGGCGGGCGAGTTTTCGCGCCTCGAGAACCGAGGAGTTGACGCCGTCAATGAGGACGTACTCGAAGGTCACTTTTCGGCGGGTCTTCGCAAAGTAGTCTCTGGCTGCCTCCACAACGCTCGAAACCGGCGGCATCTTCTTTCCCGGAACAATCTTCCCGCGAGTCGCGTCATCCGCCGCATGGAGCGAGATGGCGAGGTTGACCTGAAGGTTCTCCTCGGACAATCGCTCGATTCCCTTGACATCGCCGACAGTGGATAGGGTGATTCTCCTCGCGCCGATCCCGAACCCCCAGGGGGCATTCATTGACCGCACGGCTCGCAGGACGTTGTCGTAATTCCTCATCGGTTCCCCCATCCCCATCAGGACGACATTTCGGATTGTCTCTCCCGAAGGAATCGCCGAAAAGATGTGAAGAATCTGTTCGAGAATTTCGCCAGCGGAGAGATTGCGGAGAAGACCCCACCTGCCGCTGGCGCAGAAGCGGCAGCCGACGGGGCACCCGACCTGAGTCGAGAGACAGATGGTGTTTGCCTTCTCTTCGGGGATGCAGACGCATTCGACAGCGCGACCATCGTGGAGCTTCACCAGAAGTTTGATTGTCCCGTCGGCGCTTTTCTGGACGGTCTCGACTCGCGAGGTCAGGAGGCTCCACTGGGCCGCCAACTGCTCCCGGAGTGGGGCGGGGAGGTTTGACATGTCCTCCCAGCGGACGACGTGCTTCTTGAAAATCCAGGAGAGGACCTGGCTGGCGCGATACTTCGGTTGGCCCATATCCGCAAAGAGTCGCTCGGCCTCGAGGAGGGTGAGATCGAGAAAGGACCTGGGCGGCTGGGGGCGCTTCATTTCCATGTTACTTCTTGACTCCGCGGGCATCTTGAAGTAGAGACCTCAGTTTCCCCGAGCGGGCAAAATCCTCGAAGTCTTCCAGGTTCTCGCAGACATGGTGTGACAAATATTTCACGCACCAGTTGTTCCCCATGGGAGTGATCGCGACGACCTTTCTGTTGGCGTTAAAGGCGATCCACATCTCTATCGCCGTACCCATGCTTGCCTCGGGCAGGTAGGCGATCAAGAGATCGGTCTTCCCGGCCTTCTCCATGATTTCCCGGAATACCTCTTGCCCCTTGCTGTCAGGATACATCACGGAGTTGGGATGTTCCTCCTGAGGGGAGTAGATGACGGCGTCGGGAAAAGCCTCCTTCAGGACCGCGCGGATTCGCTTCCGGTAGCTCTGGTCGTGAATCGAGTTGCCAAGCTCCGAGCCTTGAATGATGCCTGCGAGGAATATCTTCATTGTACCGCAGGCGTCTCGCCTGCATTCTTTCCTTTGCTTCTCACTCTCTCCCAAACACGCCGCGGGTACTGGAAAACTACCTCCGAGGATGCAGCCAGATGAAATCGAGTCCAATTGTGGAGCCGGGGAGACCTTCATCTGTCGCCTCGAGCTCGAGGACGTGCTCGCCCGGTTTCAGGCTCACCGGATTCCAGAAGAAATTCCGCAGCATTGTCTGGTGAGGGGAGCGCAGATTGACGATTCGCTCATTGTCTCCCCAGAGTAAGGAATTACCGTCGCACGTTGCTGCGAAGCTGCCGGACTGCGGTGTCATGGCGCAGGTCATCACTATTGCGTAACGTCCGGCAGCGGCCACATTCAGAGTCAAGGACACCTTGTCTCCTTTCTTGGTCGGTTTCCAGACTAAGAGCTTACCGGCCGACCAAAGCTCGCCATCCTCGACGGTTGTCCCGCCGTCTCCCTTAATCTTCAGCGATCCCGCCTGGTAGAACACGGCGCCGGCGGAGCCGTGGCTGCCGATAGGCTCCCAGGCTGCGGGGAGCGGAACCACCCTGGCATCCGAATCCATAATGGGCACACAATCATCGCGAAT
>JAUYEE010000298.1 GCA_030691545.1 bacterium
CACAGCGAAGAAGCCACCAAGGGCTTGCACCGGGAAAGTTCCTTCAGTTTCGCCTCTCGACGCTTCTCAAACCGGGACATAGAAACCACCTCCTTTTATCCTATCAGTATATATACATATAATATCTTGTCAACAAAAAAACCAAAAAGAGGAAAATTTTTCGGCAACGGCCAGAGTAACAGAGCAATCAGGCAACTCAACCCCCGCACTTCCCCCTCACACTACGCCCTTTCCAGTCCGCCCACTTTCCCCTCCCCCAACGCGACAAATTCTCCATTCCGCAGCCCTGAGCTCGCTTCCGGACCTTCTTGGGTTATTCTTCATTGGTTGCGTTACCCCCGCATGACCTGTTTGGACTCTTCGCGTTGTGAGGGCAGCACGCTCCCGCGTCAGCCCGCTGCCACGAGCAGTTCATCAATCTTCTGTCGTGCCTCTTCTTCCGGCTTCATGAGAAGGAAGCCCCCTTTCCTGACAATGCCCCTTCTTACCAAATAGCGCAGTTTTTGACAAGCGCCCAGAAAGGGCAAGTGTGGCTACGTTTTAGTGGTTCATCCCGGCACCCTCGAAGGGCATCTCTGGACCGCTCCGATGAGGTGGCATGGGCATCTTGCACATGTTGAGTGTACCGCAGGCGTCCCCGCCTGCATACCTCTACCGGCCTCCCTGTGCGACGCCAACCTCCGCAGCAGCAGACGGACCAGACACGCTGGACGCCCGTGCCACTCCTTCCCCGCCGGGCTCCAGCCTGGCTTCTCGATGAAAGGGTTCATCCATACCCCACATACGTGGCGACCCCCTCTCTCTGTCTCTTTGACATATCATCATAAATCTGCTATAATCCTACCAAAAGAGCGAGAGAACAAAACACAGTCAGAGGGACCAGAATGCCGCAGCAAAACGCGCTTCCTACAGCATCCCCTGGGCCTTTGCCTCAACCCGACTTTTTGGCGGTTCTTGGGACGCGCGACAATGCCGCTCGTCAAACCCGGCGCCTGGGCCTTTTTAGAAAACCGCCCATTCACTCTATCTCCCTCATTTCACGCATGTTACCGTGGGAATCCCCAAGTCCAAAAGGCCCGAAAAGGCCCAGTTTTTCACATTGCGTATTTTTAGCAACCGCACCCCCTTGCCGCACCGCCGTCCATTGTATCCTATCCTCTCCGCGGTTTCTCCCCCTCCCGCCATGGCGGGACAAGATGCCAGCGGTACACCCGGTCCACAGCAATGGGGAAGGATTGACAATCCGTGGGGCGAGGTTATCATGGCACAGACAGAAGAACATTGTGGCGAGTCGCTGTGAGAAAGATAAAAGTTCTGCACATTATCAACAGTCTGGACATCGGAGGGAATGAGCGGTTTTTGCTTCAACTGCTCGAGCACCTTCCGAGGGAGACGTTCTCGCAGGAGGTCTGCGTTCCAGACCGCGGCAAGGATGCGACGCGAGACCTCGAGGCGGCGTGCCAGAGGCTTGGTACGCCCATCAAGGTTCTTCGGGTTGGTGGGAACTGGGACGTGAGCGTTCTACCGCGGTTGATCCGTGTCATTCTCAGGGGGCATTTCGACGTGGTTCACACGCACCTCATTTACAGTCAGGTTTATGGGCGGCTCGCAGCGGCTGCGGCGAGGACGCGCTGCATTGTGAGTTCCGAGCAGAACGTGTACGACTTCAAGGCTCGTCCGCCGTTTTCGTGGGTTGAGCGGCGGCTCAGCCGCTGGACGGACCGCGTCATCGCCTGCTCCAACAAAGTGCGGGAGCATCTCATCGAGAAGGTGGGCGTCAATCCTCTGCGGGTTGTTGTTGTGCCCAATGGCGTGGATACGGATGTGTTTTTCCCGATAAAGAAAAGGACTCGGTTGTATCGAAGCGTGGAGAACGTGCGAAAGCAATTGGGGATTGAGGAGGGGGATACGGTCATTGGAACCGTCGGACACATGACGCGGCAAAAGGGATACGACGTGCTGGTCGCGGCGATTCCACGGATTCTGCGGAAGCATCCGAGGGCGAAGTTCGTCTTCGTCGGGAGAGGACTGCTGCGCGGGAGGATCGAGAAGCAGGCAAGGGCATTGGGCGTGGAGCAGAGAAGCCGTTTTGCCGGGATTCGGCCGGACATTTCCGTCGTGTTGAATTGTTTTGACGTGTTCGTTCTGCCGTCGCTGTGGGAGGGATTCGGCACGGCGATTATCGAGGCGATGGCGTGCGGCGTGCCGGTCGTCGCATCGCGGGTGGGGGGAATCCCAGAAATCGTCGAGGACGGGATGAATGGTCTTCTGGTTCCTCCGGGTCGCCCGGGTCCCCTGGCGGAGGCGGTCATTCTGATGCTCGACCAGCCGAGCATGCGCCGCGAGATAGCTCGCGTCGGGCGGACAAGCGTGACCGAGCGCTTCAGCGTCCGGAAGATGGCGCAGACCGTGGGCAAAGTGTATCTGCAGCTCGCGCGCCGGTCGTCCCCGCCGAGGAAAGAGGTGAGCGAGTGGCGCGACACGAGGGTCATTTCGACAACTGCCTGGAGAGGCTGAGCATGGTCTTCCAGTTCGCGGCGAGGAGCAGCCCGACAACGATTGTGCCGGACCCTGCGACGAGGAAGGAAGCGCGGTACGTGGAGTGGCCGTCGAGGTAGCCGCTCACAAAGGCACCGAAGAATCCCCCAAGCATCTGGAAGAAGTAAGTGAAGCCGACGTTGCCGCCCATTCGCGCCGAAGGGAAGATGGAAGCGATGATGGCGTGGATGGAGAAGATGACGAGGGCGTCGCCGGTGGTGTGAAACAAGCGAACGAGGAGAACGGAGGCATAACTGTTGGTGAAGGCGGTCCCCATGTGAGATAAGCCAGACACAACCAATCCGAGGCAGATGAAGAGAAGGACCTTTTTGTTGCGGTCCCAGAGGGTCCCCGCCACTGCCGATAGGACAGCGATCCAGAAACCGAGCACCGCGAACACCATTCCCACGTCGAAATCGTCGAGGTGAATCACATCCGTCATGTAAAGCGGCAGGCTGGTCCGTTCGTTCCCGTAGTGGATTCCCATGGCCACGAGCATGCACATGAGCAGGAACACCTCTTTGCGAAAGAGGTCCTCGCGGTACTCGAACAGGCGCATCTTGAAGGGGGCGGAGTCCTTCAGGGACTTGCTGAACAGAAGAAGACCGAGCATCAGGGCGGCGAGCACCAAGAAGATTTCGCGGTAGGACAGCGCGCAATAGTTGATGAGAAACCCGCCGACCAGGGGGCCGAAGCCAAAACCGACAAACGTGGCGAAGATATAGATGCCAACTTTCTGCCCTCGACGAGAGGGACTCAGGTGTTTGTAGTACAGGGAGGGCAGTCCAATCACCACGAGGGAGTTGCCGATGCCGCCGATGACCTGGGCGACGACGAACGCGGGGAGTTGTTTCGCGCTCGCCAGGACGAGGGCGTGCACGGTGAACAACAACATCCCCGTCTGAATGATTCGCTTCGGAGAAGCCCTGTCCGACAGATGCCCGAAGGGGGCCACCAGGAGAAGGAGGGTGACGGTGTAAAGGGAGATGAGGGAGCCGATGGCCATTCGGCTCAGGCCGATGCTTTTCTCGAGGTAGATGGGAAGATAGACGGCGACCGCCCATGTCGAGAAGAAATACGTGAATCCGGCGATGCAGAACGTGAGGACGATACGGCGTTGGGAGCTGGAGAGGACGGCGGACATCATGGTTGACTGTATTTGCTTCGCGGGGGCTTCTCCGGTGCGCCGCCGCAGGAAAAGGTGCGATTCCGCCGGACAGCTCGATGGCCGAAGCATTCCGTTGTCATTCGTCCCCTCGTGAAATCGCCGCGATGACCGGCGCGTCGCTCTTTGGATTGCGCAGGATGGAGACGTCCGCTCCAAAAACCTCTTTCACCGTCTCCATTGTCAGAATTTCACGGGGGTCGCCGCGCCGGTGAATCCGTCCGTCCTTGATGATAATGAGTTCGCGGCAATACTCCGCACAGAGGTTGAGGTCCTGGGAGATGACGAAAACAGCCACGGACTTCTTCCGGTTCAAGTCGGCAAGAAGTTCGAAGATTTCGACCTGGTGGTTGATATCGAGGTGAGAGGTTGGCTCGTCGAGCAGCAACGCCTCCGGCTGCTGGCACATGGCGCGAGCGATGATGACCCGCTGTCTCTCCCCTCCGCTGAGTTCATCTACATAGCGGTCGGCGAAAGCAGCGGTATCCGTCTCCCGCATGGCGAGCTCCATCGCTTGGAAATCCGCGGGACCCTCTCTTCGGAATCGCCGGATGTGGGGATGTCGGCCCATGGCGACGATTTCCCTCGCGGTGAAGGGGAACAGGGTGGAGACTTCCTGGGGGATGACCGCGACCTTCCGGGCGATGTCTCGCGGGGACAACTGTGCGATGTCCCTCCCGAAAAGAGTCACGCGTCCGCGAATCGGTTTGAGGATGCCCGTGAGAGTTTTCAGGAGGGTGCTCTTGCCGGAGCCGTTGGGTCCGATCACTCCATAGAAATCGCCCGGTCCAATCGTCAGTGTAACGTCGTGCAGAACGATTCGGCCGGCGTAACCACTGCAAAGATTTGATGCGGAGATGATGGACTCCATGGCTTCTTCTCGCAGAAAAAAGTGACCCCGCGACCGGTGCCGCGGGGCTGCTCAGGAAACTACCGTTCCCTCCGAAGGTCGCCCTGCTACTTCTTT
>JAUYEE010000297.1 GCA_030691545.1 bacterium
AAAAGCTCCCGCACGTGAAAGGTTTTGTCGAGGGCGTCGAACTTATCCTCAAGCAACTGAAGAAGGTTCTTACGGAACATGGGATCGAGGAAATCTGCCCGATCCAGTCCCCCTTCGACCCCTACCGGCACGAAGCGGTCGAGAAGGTGCTGACCGACGAACACCCTGAAGGGCACATCCTCGAGGTCCTTCGGACTGGCTACGCTCTCAACGACCGCGTCCTTCTGCCAGCTGCCGTGAAGGTTGCCACCGCCGCCACGGAGAAGAGCGGAACCTCTTCCCCGGGCGAAAAGGATAACGCTGAAAAACAACCTGAGACCGAGGCGTCTCCGGATAGACCAGAGGAGGGAAACACAACATGGCAAAAGTAATCGGAATTGACCTTGGCACCACAAATTCCTGCGTTGCCATCATGGAGGGCGGGGAACCCAAAGTCATAGCCAATGCCGAAGGTTCCCGGACCACCCCGTCCGTCGTCGCGTTCACCAAGACCGGCGAGCGACTCGTCGGCATTACCGCCAAAAACCAGGCCATTATGAACCCCGAAAACACCGTCTTTTCCATCAAGAGGTTCATGGGCCGGAGGTACAGCGAAGTCGGCCAGGAAATCAAGCTGGTGCCCTACAAAGTCGCGCCAGGTAAGGACAGCGATGTAGTCGTCCAGGCAGCAGGGAAGGAATACTCACCCCCGGAAATCTCCGCCATGATTCTTCAGAAAATGAAGCAGACGGCTGAAGACTACCTCGGTGAGAAGGTCACCGACGCCGTCATCACCGTCCCCGCGTACTTCAACGACAGCCAGCGACAAGCCACCAAAGACGCTGGGCGAATCACCGGACTCAACGTCCTGCGAATCATCAACGAGCCAACCGCAGCGTCGCTCGCGTACGGACTCGACAAGAAAAAGGATGAAAAAATCGCCGTTTACGACCTCGGCGGAGGCACCTTCGACATCTCCATCCTCGAGATCGGCGAGGGTGTCTTTGAGGTGAAATCCACCAATGGAAATGGCCACCTCGGCGGCGACGATTTCGACCAGAGAATCATCGAGTGGCTTGTAGCGGAGTTCAAGAAGCAGCACGGCATTGACCTCAGCAAGGACCGCCGGACGCTCCAGCGCCTCAAGGAAGCCGGCGAAAAAGCCAAGTGCGAGCTTTCCACTTCACAGCAGACCGAGATCAACCTGCCATTCGTGTCCATGGACGCCTCCGGTTCGCCCCTTCATCTCGTCATCACCCTCACGCGCGCCAAACTCGAGCAACTGGTCGCCGATCTCGTCGAGAAGACAAAAGGCCCCTGCATCGAGGCTCTGAAAGACGCCGGCCTGAAAACCGAGGAGATTGACGAAGTCATCCTCGTGGGCGGGCAGACGCGCATGCCCGCGGTCCAGAAACTCGTTAGGGAGCTCTTTAACAAAGAGCCGCATAAGGGTGTCAACCCTGACGAGGTGGTCGCTGTCGGCGCCGCCATTCAGGGGGGTGTGCTCAAGGGCGAGGTGAAGGACGTGCTGCTCCTTGACGTGACGCCCCTTTCCCTCGGCATTGAGACCTTGGGCGGCGTATTCACCAAGCTCATCGAGAAGAACACGACCATCCCGACGCGGAAAAGCCAGATTTTCTCCACCGCCGATGACAGCCAGACCGCCGTCAGCATCCACGTCCTCCAGGGTGAGCGCGAGATGGCTGCTTACAACCGAACCCTCGGCCGTTTCGACTTGGTCGGCATTCCCCCGGCTCCTCGCGGCGTCCCGCAGATCGAGGTGACCTTCGACATTGACGCCAACGGCATCGTCCACGTCTCCGCCAAGGACCTCGGAACCGGGAAAGAACAGAAAATCCGCATCGAGTCCTCCAGCGGCTTGACCGAGGAGGAAATCCAGGGGATGGTCAAGGATGCCGAAGTCCACGCCTCCGAAGACAAGCAGAAAAGAGAACAAGCCGAGGTCCGCAACCAGGCCGATATGTCCGTCTATAGCGTCGAGAAGCTCCTCAAAGAGCACGCCGATAAGATCGAGTCCGGCGAGAAGGCAAAGGCCGAGGCCGCCATCGAAACACTCAAAAAAGCGATGGAGGCCGGGTCCGTCGAGGGCATGAAAAAGGGCATGGAAGAGCTCCAGCAAGCCTCTCACAAAATCGCAGAGGCTATGTACCGTCAAACCGCCCAGCAGCAGGATAGTAGCGCAGGCGTCCCGCCTGCAAATCACCAAACCGGCGAAAAGCGCGAGGCGAAAGGGCGCCCGAGAAAAGACGAAGACATCGTTGACGCCGACTACGAGGTCGTGGACGAGGGAAAGTAGTCCTCTTGCCATTTCGGTGTCGAAAGGGCAAACTTGTTTGTGAGAGGGGAGGACGCGGAGACCTGATCGCCCCCGCGCTTTCTCCTCATCCGTTGTGGCTATGACCCGCGAGTTGCCTCGGCCAAAGACTGATCAGGTGGCTTGCGGGCCCGTTCTAACGTGCTCGCCTGAACCGCGAAATCGGGTTGACCGTGGCGGAGAAGAAAGACTACTACGAGGTTCTGGGTGTCGGGAAGGATGCCGCTGCGGAGGACATCAAGAAAGCCTACCGCAAGCTGGCGATGAAGCACCATCCTGACAAGAACGCCGGCGACAAAAACGCCGAAGAGCGCTTCAAGGAGGTCGCGGAGGCGTACGACGTTCTCTCCGATCCTCAGAAGCGGCAGACCTACGACCGCTTCGGCCACGCCGGCCTTTCCGGAATCGGGGCGGGATACGGCGGTTTCGCGCATTTCGACATGGACGAGGCTCTCCGCACCTTCAGCGGGGTTTTTGGCGACAGCATCTTCGACTCGTTCTTCGGTGACATCTTCGGCCGCAGAAGGGGAACTTCTGGAGCGCGCGGCTCCGACCTTCGTTACGACCTGACGATCACCTTCGAGGAGGCGGCTTTTGGGACCAAGAAGGAAATCGCCCTCCCCAAGGCCGACCTTTGTGAGGGGTGCCGCGGGTCAGGCAGCGCTCCGGGCACGCAGAGAAGGGTTTGTCCTCAGTGTGGCGGCTCCGGCCAAATGCGGTCCGTGCAAGGTTTTTTCAGCATCCAGAGGACGTGCAACTACTGCCAGGGAATGGGCTCCATCATCTCCCACCCCTGTCCCGTTTGCGCGGGCGCCGGAAGAGTTCGCAAAAGAAAAACCATCTCGATCACAATTCCCGGTGGCATCGAGCACGGCGACACCTTGCGTGTCCAGGGTGAAGGAGAAGCGGGCGAACGCGGCGGCCCCCCCGGCAATCTCTATGTCGTCATTGGGGTCGAGCCTCACCCGATTTTCGACAGACACGGTGACGAAGTGCTCTGCGAAGTCCCCATTCCTTTCGGCGTCGCCGCCCTGGGAGGAGAGATTGAAGTCCCGACCCTCGATGGCAAAGCCCGTCTCAAAATCCCACCCGGCACAATGAGTGGGCAGATTTTCCGCCTGAAAGGGAAAGGCATCGTCAATCGCAGGGGACACGGGAGAGGCGATCAGCACGTCCGAGTCATCGTCGAAACCCCGCAGAAACTCAGCCGTCACCAGCGCGAACTCCTCGAGAGAGTCTCAGAAGAACTCGGCGAAAAACAGTATCCTCGGACCGCCGAATTCAACGCGAAGGTCAGCAAGCTAACGAACAAGTGAGTAGACGCGGCATCTTGCCGCGTATTTGAGTGGCAGAAAACCGCTTCTACTTACAGACGCGTCATGTCGGCCGCGGTGGAGCGTTTTCATGCAGAAAAGAAGATTCTATGTCCCCTCAGAAGCATTCTATGGGGACTGCGCCATCATCAAGGGTGACCAGGCGCACCATCTCGTGTCGGTCCTGCGAAAGAAAGCCGGAGATGAGGTCGTCCTCTTCGACGGGAAAGGGACGGAGTGCCTTGCCAGAGTGCTGCGGATTGACCGTGATGCCGTCGTGGCAAAAATCGAACGGACCGAGGCTTATCAACGAGCCGACCGCCCCAGCGTCGCTCTGTACGCCGCCGTCCCGAAAGGAAGGAAATTCGACCTCGTCGTCGAGGCAGCCACCGAGCTCGGCGCCGACACGATAACGCCCCTGTTCACGGAGCGGGGCGTCGTAACACTCGCGGAGCGCGACATCTCTGCGAGGCTTGAGCGCTGGAAACGAATCACAATTGCCGCGGCCAAGCAGTGCCGCCGTCCAACTCTGCCTCTGTTGAACTGGCCGGTGCGCTTTCTCGACGCTGCCGCGACCCCACCCGACGCCGTTTTTCCCGTCCTCGCCTGCTTGGACCGCGACTCGCTTCCCATTCAAAGCGTCCTTCGGGATGTTCCAGATTCGGCACGAGAAATCCGAGCTTACATCGGGCCCGAGGGGGGCTTCACCCCCGAGGAGACCGCCGCGGCCCGGGACGCCGGATTTCGCCTGGCGTCACTCTGCGAGAACACCTTGCGCACCGAGACAGCCGCCGTCGCCGCCCTATCGGTCATCGTCTGTTCTCTTGACTCGCGCCTTACGAACTCCGCCCGAGGTGGCATGGGCATCTTGCCCATGGTTGACCCTGGCAGCACCGGTTGAGGCACGGAAACCTTGAAACACAAGCAAACACCCGATCCAAAACCCGCGCCTCTACCGACACAGCTCTACGACCGCCTGCTCTCCCTCCTTCTCTATCTCCTCGCTTTTCTCATTCCCCTCAAATTCGGGCTTCCAAACCTCGACGTTGCTTCTCCGGTGCTTCCGGAAGATTTGGCGAGAATTGTCCCCAATACGGCGGATTTCCTATCGGCTGTTTTCACGCTGCGGCTGCGAACTGCCCTGAGTATCATTGCCAACGCCCTTTCTTCGCCCTGGCCCGAGGAAATCGCTCAGATCCTCGTCGTCCTTGGCCTTTTTCTCTGGGGTGTGAAAAGCCTCTCCCAGCGGCGCCTGATCCTTCGTGTTGGCAAGACCGACCTGATGATGTGGCTCTTCGTGCTGGTCGGCTCGGTCACGACTCTTTTTTCTCCTGCCGTCCATTCGAGTTTTGTCGTTTGGAGGCAATTTCTTAGTTACGCCCTCCTTTATTTCCTTATCGTTCACGCTGTTGATTCTTCAGCCCGGCAGCAGAGAATCACGAAGTACCTCCTCATTTCCACTTCCACGGTGGCTTTGCTGGGGCTTTACCAGTTTGCTCTCGGATTCGAGGAACAGGCGAGGGCTGTGCGCGAACAGATTGTCCCCCACTTGCAGGATGCTTATCTTGCGAGGCTTGCCCGCGGGAGAGTCTATTCCGTCTTTGTTTACCCCAACTCCTTCGCGGGCTTTCTTCTGGCGGTTCTCCCGCTGACTGTGTTGTGCGGCTTTCTTCACTCAGACTGGTTCAGGAAGCCGAACCGGCACAAGGGCATTCTCTTCGTCCTTCTCCTGCCGCTCCCTTGCCTCATTTCGTTTTTCCTGACCCAGTCGAAGGCTGGCTATCTCACGCTGTTTCTGGTCGCGGTTGCTGCTGTGATCGCAGCAAGAAGGAAAATTCGACTCAGACCCCGTATCCTGCTGACCGGGTTGATTGCCCTAATTGTGATTCTCTCCGCGATTCTCCTTACCCCTCCCGGACGCCGGCTCATTCTTGAGAAAGGAGCTTACACGTTCGAAGCCAGGATCGCTTATTGGAGAGCCGGACTCAAGATGATCCCGCGAAACCCCATCATCGGCAGCGGACTCAACTCGTTCGGGTTGTTGTACCCTCGCTACCAGTTGCCGGGGCCCCATGAAGCCAAGAGCGCCCACAACAACTACCTGCAAATCCTCGTGGAGACAGGCATTCTCGGTTTCATCTGTTTCCTGGGTATCTGGGTCTTCGGGCTTGCCGCCGCGTTTCGCCACGCCCGGGAATATTTTGCCTCTGAGAACAGGCTCAGCTCGGCGGACGCACTGATCCTCTCCGGTCTCCTCGGCACGGCCTGCTTTCTCGTTCACAGCTTCGCCGACTTTGACCTCTATGTCCCCGGCATCGCCATGACCATCTGGCTGTACTTGGGGCTGATCGCCCGGAATGCGCCTTCTTTCAAAGAGCGCACCCTCCAGCTCACGGAACGATGGAGGACAGGCCTCACCATTTCGTTCACTCTCGCTTGTGCGTTCGTCGTCTATTTGTCCGCGAAAACCCTGAACGCCACCGCCCACTTCGCCGTAGCAGATGCCACCCTGCGTCAGACCGATCCGCCGCCCACTTTGGGTGACTACGAAGACGCCATCAGTGAGATGAAAAAAGCTCTCTGGTGGGACGGAGGAAGCCAAAACCTCCACGTCGTCCTCGGTCGGATTTACTCCCGTCTCGGCAGGTACGATGACGCCGTTCGCGAATACGCTACGGCGGACCGGCTACTCAGCGGCCTCAGCCCCGGCATCGCGCACGATATCGCGCGGGCAAAGCTCGCCAGAATGAGTAGGGTAGGGGAGGTTCGCTGGAAAGAAATCCTTAGCCACTTCCGCGATGCTGTCACACGATCTCCCGTCAGCCCGTTTCGCAGGCTTGTCTATGCGTACTACCTCTCCCAGGCGGGGCATGACAGGGAAAGTCGCGAACAGTTGAGCGAGCTCAGGAGACTCGACCCTTCAGGAAAGGAGGCGCTGAGGGCCGCGGGTATGCTTTCCCCGGACGACCCGCTCATTACCGAGCTGAAGCAATTCCTCGAGGAATCCTTTTGACGTCACCCCACACAAAAGCCATCCGACAGCCCCACAATCCTCCACCCCAAACCCCAACCCCCACACCCCACCCAAGGCGCCCATCCTGCCGTCTTCTCGCCTCCTTCGGCGGAGAAGTCCTGTCGAACCTTCTTACTCCAACGGACCGAGTCCCCGCCGGCCTTGCGAGGTGCTCACCCCGTATGATTCTAAGAAACCGGACAGCTTTGCTGCACGCGTCGGATGACGCATCTTTCGAAGGGCCTTCGCCTCAATCTGTCGGACGCGCTCTCGCGTCACATTGAACTCGTTGCCGACCTCCTCCAACGTCCTCTGGCAGCCGTCATCCAGTCCGAATCGGAGCGTCAAAACCCGCCTCTCTCGGTCCGTCAAGGAGGACAGAACCTCCTGAATCTTCTCCTTCAAGAGGCTGTACCCTGTCGCCTCCGCCGGAGATTCCGCGCCTTTGTCCTCGATGAAGTCGCCGAAATGACTGTCGTCGCTGTCCCCGATGGGAGTCTGTAGGGAAATCGGGTGCTGGGCAATCTTCAGAATCCCCCGGACCTTTTCCGACGGCAGATTCATTTCCTCCGCGAGGTCATCCGGGGTCGGTTCTCGCCCGTGCTCCTGAACGAGTTTCTTCGATGCCCGAACCAGCTTGTTGATGGTCTCGATCATGTGCACGGGGATGCGGATTGTCCGGGCCTGGTCTGCAATGGACCGGGTGATCGCCTGTCGAATCCACCACGTCGCGTACGTGCTGAATTTGTATCCTCGGCGGTACTCGAACTTCTCTACCGCTTTCATCAAGCCAATGTTGCCTTCCTGGATCAGGTCTAAGAACGACAATCCCCGGTTCGTGTACTTCTTAGCGATGCTGATGACCAGCCGCAGGTTGGCCTCCACCATCTCGCTCTTCGCCGCCCGGGCCTCGTCCATCCATTTCTGAAGCTCCAGAACCTCGTTGCAGAATTCGTCCAGACCGCTCCCCACGGACGCTTCAATCCGCGCCAGCTTCATCTTCTCATTCTGGATTTCGTCCTGAACGGAGGCTTTTTTCCTCTTTGCGTGGAGGTTCGCAATCCGCCGCTTCGAGTCACAAATCTTCTCGTAGATGGCCACAACCGCGTCGCAGAACGTGTCCACGGCCTTCTGCTTGAAACGGAACTTCCCGACCAGGTCCCGGATGATGGTCTTAGTCCGCTTGATCTGTGGATCGAGCTTCCTTTTTTGCGCCGCCGAAAGCCTCTTTCTCCGGCTTTTCTCTAAGTACTCCGTCAGCCGTTCGTCCGCTCGCTGCAAACGCTCGCAGAATTTCGGTAGCTGCCCTATCAACCTCTCGCGATCCTTCACCCCTCTTTCCTGGATGATCCGGTCGAACCGCTCCTTGCCTGCCTCCAGCTTCTTCGCCAGGGCGATGACCTCCTTCGGCGTCTGGCGGAAGATGACGATGCGCTCACGGATTTCCCCCTCTGCCTTCTCGATTCTCTTCGAGATTTCGACCTCCTGCTCCCGGGTCAGAAGCGGAACCTGTCCCATCTGCTTCAGGTACATCCGCACCGGGTCGTCCAATACTTCCGTCCGGAGTTCTTCCCGTTTCCGGGCTGCTTCCACTTCCGCCTTCTTCAATCGCGAGGATTGCTTTTCCGCCTCGGACGTGTCCATGATCTCGATATCCATTCCCCGCAGGAAGATCATGATGGAGTCAATTTCCTCCGCCGAGACGATGTCCTCCGGAAGGATCTCGTTAATATCGTCGTAGGTAATGTAGCCCTTCTCGGAGCTGAGGTGGATTAGCTCTCGAATTCTTTTATTCTTATCCTGCTCGCCCATTGACCATACACTCTCTCACTGAATGAACTTAGTGAATCGCTGTCCGAAACGGAGCACTTCCATACGTTGGACTCTTCGTGCAGTCAAGACCTTTCTGGTTCCGCTCAGACCGACTCATCCCGCGCGAGTCAACGCGTGGTATTCGGCCAGAAGCGACTGCCAGTCGCCTCCCTCTTTCTGCGTCTGAGCGATTTTCTCCTGAAGTTCCTTCCGTCTGCGAAGTTGCTTCTCTTTCAGCATCCTTTGAATCAACCCCTTTGTCGCTTCCACGCACCTCCCCGCTTCCAGCGGCTCCATCACAAACTGGGCAATCAACTCCGCTTCGTTCCCTTCTGTTACCTCCCTCAAAAGCGATTCCCCCTTCACCTTGTGCCCTCGTTGATGAAGCGACAGAATTTTTCCCACAACTACCCGGCACACCGTATCGTCGAAATCGTCCGGGGTCAGGTGCTCGTTCACAAGCTCTCGCACCTCCTCTGACTGAAGCATGTATCCGACTATCGCCCTCTGGGTTTCCTTCAGCGCAAAACCCTCGCGCACGCCCTCCCTCACTCGGGACCCGGCGTCCCCCGACGCAAACGGCCGGTACGCCCCGCGAATTCTCCTCATTTCCGCCCTCAGCGTCGCCTCCGGAATGTCCAGAGTCTTCGCAATCTTCTGAATCCACGCGTCCCGCACAATGTCGCTTGGGCTTTTCTGTGCCGTCAACAACATCTGCGAAGCGACGGCGCGCCGTCCCGCCAGCGTGCCCAGGTCGTTTTTCTTTCTCAAAACCTCGTATTGAAAATCAACCAGTTCCACGGCTCCGTCGAGGAGTTGCCGAAACGCCTCAGCTCCTTTCTCGCGGATGAGCAGGTCCGGGTCATATCCCTCCGGAACCACAACGACGCGAACGTCCAGTCCGGTTTCCAACAGCGGCTCGAAACTCCGCAATGTCGCCTCTTGCCCCGCGGAGTCCGCGTCAAAGGCGAACACCACTTCCGAGCAATATCTTTTCAGCAACCTCGCCTGCGCCGGTGTGAAGGAGGTGCCTTGCGCCGCCGCGCCGTTCCCGAAGCCCGCCTGGTCAATCGCGATCATGTCCATGTGCCCCTCGCACACGATCGCTCGGTTCTGCCTTGCTATCTCCCCCCGTGAGAAGTTCAACCCATACAGAATTTCGCTTTTGTTGAAGAGCGGCGACTCCGGCGAGTTCACGTACTTTGGGGTATCGGGTCCCTCCTCCTCCGGCATTGCTCGCCCGCTGAACCCGATCGCACGCCCTCGCGGATCGAAAATCGGAAACATGACCCGATTACGAAACCGATCGTAGTAGCCCGTTGCTTTCTCCCGAGGCACAATCAATCCCAGTTTCTCCAGCAGCGACGGTTTGAACTTCCGGCTTCCTCGTTCGTAAAACGACTCCCACCCCTTCGGGGCATACCCCAAACAGAACTTCTCCGCCGTGGCGTCAGTGATATTCCGCTTCCGCAAGTAAGCCAGCGCTCCCTCTCCCGCTGGCTTACTCAACTGCTCCCGGTAGTACGCCACGGCAAACGCCATCGCCGCGAACATCTCCTCGCGGTTCTCCTTCTCGCGCGGCGTCCCTTTCCGTTCCGGGAGGACAATATTCGCCTTCCGCGCGAGTGTCTCTACCGCCTCCTGAAACGGAATCCCTTCTTTCTCCATCAGGAAGTGGAAGGCGTTTCCACCCTTCCCACAACCGAAGCATTTATAAATCTGCTTCTCGCGGTTGACCATGAACGACGGGGTCTTTTCCGGATGGAATGGGCACAGCGCCCTGAAGTTGCGGCCCGCCTTCTTGAGGGGAAAATAGGACGATACCAGCTCGACGAGGTCCGTCTCCGCCAGTATCCGGTCCAGGAGTTGATTAGAAATAAAGACACCCACGCTTCAGTGGCGCGCCTTGACCGATACGAATGGGTCGCCCGGTATCGAATACCTTCGCAGAAGGTCCCGACCCCGGCTGATTCCGAGCCTTTGACTCACTCTGACCGCCGGCCGACGTTCGCCAACCCTTCGGCACACTAAGAGACTTGAATCCGTCAAGCCGAAACCGTTCAGCTTTTCGGAAATCCCAGAAGCTTGCGCCAGGCGTCCGGGGCTGTTTGTGCGGTGGGCCATGTCTCCCACCCCTCGCTGCTAAGCCGTTGTCCCGGCGCCCTCAATCGGTTCCGCAGCCCGAAGGAGGACCGCCCCCCGGATTCCCTGCCGCTGCTGTCACTATATTTAGCAGATAATCGTTCCCATAAGCAAGGTAAATATACGCTTTTCCCTGATCCCTCACTTATCGGCGGAGGCGGCCACGTTGGAAGGACCCAAGGCCCTTCGTGGGGCAATGTGGCATCCCGCCTTTGGCGGGACCCGTGGGATCATGGGCAAGATGCCCATGCCACCACAAAACTCGTAGCCCCGTTGTTTCCAAACGATACCCGCACCTCCGCCCAAGACTGAGGCATCGCGCTTCTCCTCCCATCCCCAACATCAATTCGTTGAGCTGCGTCTCTCCGCCGAAGGCATCCCACGCCCGTTCCTGCCTCTCCTGATGCCCTCTGCGTGCTCCGTGGCCGTGGGCGTCAGCGGCGCCCTGGACGGGGGGACGGGATGGCGCGTGCCTCTATGGGTCTTTCGCCGCACACGGGCAGGCTGTGGTAAAGTTCTTCTTAGGGGTTTTCAAGAAGGCGGTAGAAGCGGCGAGGGGCGAGCAGGGGAGGGATGCCCGTGAGAGAGCCGTCGTCGAGCCAGGAGGTGGTTTGATTGCCGGAGGAGGGGAAGTTGGCGACGGCAGTGTGCCAATTGAACAGGTCGTCCGAGTAGAAGATGGAGTAGGTCTTGTCCGCAAGGGAGCTCCAGGTGAAGATGGCTTCATTTGTGCCGGGCACAGGCTCGAGTTTGTTGATGTAGAACTCGTAGGCCCCCATGTCCACCGTGAGGCTCTTTCCGCCAAACATGATTCGGTGCATGCCGGCAATGTCGAACTCCGGCAACTCCGGACTATTGAACCCCGCGTCAATACATGGCGAATCCGCCCTCAGCCGAACATCCCCCCTCCCCTCATCCACAAACCTCGGATCCTCACTGACATTCCCCTCCCCTCCCCCCGTCCAGTCCTGAATGCAGGAATAGGTGGGTTGCGGGCGATAGCGGTGGAGCTGGCCAACTCCACCGTTCCCCCAGATGATGCAGTTCTCGAGCAGAGAATCGTAGGGCCCGGAGTAGTCCGGCCCCTCGACTCCGCCGCCCGCATTGGCGAATATAGTATTGTTCCGCATGATTCCGGTGGCCCACGAGATGCCTCTGCCTGAGTTACGGTAGATTACGTTATTCTCGACCGCGCCCGAGCAACTGTCCAGGCCGCTGCCGCCATTCTCGAAGATGAAGTTCGCAACGATACGGCCCCCGCAGCTCCAGGCCCCCCCGACATTACCGGTGATTGTGTTTCCCCGGATGGTTCCCTCGCAGAACGCTACTGCGAACACGCCGGTTTCGTCCCCATTGTCAGCGATCAGATTGTTCTCGATGGTCCCGTGGCACGCGGAGAGGCCGGTGCCGAGGCCCGAGTACCCACTGTTGGGAAAACCGGTCGCCCCGTTGCGGACGATTGCGTTATTCCGGATGGTGCCGGCGCAACCGGATAGCCCCCCCCCGTGCCCCTCCGCGTAGCGAACACCTCCCGGGTACATGTCATCCCGGATGAAGTACCCCTCTGCGACGTTGTCCGAGATAACGTTGTTTTCGATGAGGCCGTTGCAGCCGTCAAGGCCGCCGCCCCATGGACCTGCGTCCTCGGCCCAGTAGGCCACGTTTCCCGTAATGATATTGTTCCTTATGGTTGCCGCCGTTCCGTTGCCATTGATTCCCCCGCCGTGAGGAGCCGCACCGTTGGTGATTGTGAATCCCTCGAGGACGCAGCTCTCTCCCTCGTAGCCAGAGAAAGTCACCACCGACCTCCTGGTGGCCCCATCCAGTATCGTGTTGGCGACGACGAGCGGGTCGAGCGGGTCCCTGCTGCTGAGGCGCAGGTTCGGGTGCATGCGTATCTGCACGTTCTCCGTGTACCTGCCCTCAGCAACCAAGATAGTGTCCTGGCCGCCGCGCGCCATGTTTAACGCCTGCTCGATCGTTTTCATGGCAGTCTGCCACGATTTTCCGTCCCCCGTCTGGGGGACGGAGCCATCCACATACCACGTCGCGCCTCCGGCGAGGCGGCCGGCATACAGCGCGATGATCGCGACGGCGGTTAGGAAGTTTGTGTCCATCTTGCTGCTCCTTTGCACACCACGGTAGCAGGCCTACTGTTTCAGGCACGAGAGCGAGGCCACGTATGTCGTCGTGCCTGCTTTTACCTGAATGCCCACAAACCAGTCGCCAGATTGGCCCTCTTGAACCTGGAACGCGCCACTCACGAAGTAGTAGAGGCGGTTTCCCGGCGGAATGTCGACGTAGGTCAGGACGCCTTCTGCATACGAGGGACTGGTAATTGCATTGTTGTTGGTAGGTTCGTTGCCCACAGCCCTCTCGGCGTAGGGGAGGACATCTTGATTTTGCGAAAGGTCGGACCCATTCGTGAATGCGAGGAACTGGACCGTATAGGTGCTCTGTTCGAGGTTCACTTGCTGGTAGAGGTACTTGACGGCGGCGGAGGTGTTCTTGCACTTGATGCTGTACGCGTCGCTCCGCATGCCAGAACGGAATGTGTTCAGCCAGGTGCCGTCCGGCTTCCAGAGCTCAAGTTTGCAGGCGAACCAGCACGTGCTGAGGATCCTATGGTCGGTTCCGGGCGGAGTGTCTGGCGCCGGGTATCCGCCCCACGGCGCGTAAGATTGGTCGTTGCCGGCGCCAAAGAAGTTGAAGGTGCTGACGGGGTCGCCATCCTCCTGGGTGCCCACCCACCACTTAGCGATGTGGTCGCAGTACACCATTTCGCCCCCGGAGCTGTAAATATAATCCGTTCCGCCCTCGTTCAGGATACCTATCCCCGAGCAGTAATCGTTGTAGGTGCCGTAGGGGCTTAAACGGTCAACCCTGATCTTGCTCTGGAAATTGCCGTTGGAATCGAACTTTTTCAAGTAACTGACGTTGCCTGTCGGGCCCCTGTCGCACACCCAGACGTAGCCCTGGCTGTCAATGGCGATTCCTCGCAGTTCGTAGAATTCGTAAGGCCCGCGGTTGTATGGGTCCGATGGGGCCTGGCCCCACTGACACACGTAGGCGCCAGTATTCTTGTTGAACTTCTGGACGCGGTGGTTGCCGTTGTCTCCGACGTAGGCGTACGTCGAATCAACGGCCATGAAGTACGGGAATATAAATTGGCCGTCGCCGCTTCCGCGTCCGCCCCAGCTGCGCAGGAAGGCGCCTTGCGGGCTGAAAACGCTGACCCTTGTGGCGTCTGGGTAGTTGGGATCGCTCGTGCCGTTATTCACTACGTATACGTTATTCTCGCTGTCAATTGCTATGCCGTAGGGGTCCCATAGCTGGTCGTTGCCCCTCCCTTTGCTGCCACCGATTTTCCCGATTACCACGCCGTCAAGGCTCAGTTTCGTGACTCTCTGGGCGCCGTGCTCGTTGACCCAGATACTCTTGCCGTGCGGATCGGAGTCATTGGACTGCACCGCCCAGTCCGCGCTCTGGAATTGACCGAGCGGGAACTCGGGACCGGGCGGGTTGGGCGGGGACTGTGGGAACTCGCCCATGGCCCCGAAGTTGGGGGTGACAAGCCATCCATCGTGCGTTTTGCAGGCGAGCCACCTGATCTCGTCAAGCTCCAAAGGCCTGTTGTAGATGAATACATCGGCGATGAAGCCGTCGAAGTGGTTATCTTCGTAGAACTGGCCTGGTTGCTGTTCATATTTGCGGGCACCGATGTAGGCGTGGTTCTCGGAATCCTGGGCCGCACCTCCGTTGGCGTCAGAGGAGCCGCGGAACTCGCCGTCCAGGTAGAGCCTGACCTTCCTGTCGCTCCCGATGAAATCCCAGGTCATGGCCGCGTGGTGCCAGGCGTTGAGGGACACGGCCGCATCCGATGTGACCGTTGCCGCCGGGGCCACTGTGCCTTGTAGCCGCCGGGGTCCCTCGACGGTGCTTAGGCGCAGCCACTTCGCCTCTGTCTCGCCAGAGTTTGCCCGTTTGTAGTAAAGCGTGGGATCCCCGTTGTCCCCCATCGTGTGCGGGCACACCCACACGCTTATAGTGCCGGTCTGCATGCTCCGGATGTCGGGGGCGTTGCCCATGTCCGCATCGCTCGGCAGGCTGTTGTAGTAGAATTGAGCCGCTTTGTTGTAGTCGAACTTGATGCCGCCCGGATACCCGTACGCGTAACGGTAGTACCCGTATCTCAGGTCGGAACCGTACGCATCGGCGTTCCCGATCTCGTCCCCTGTGTGGCCGTCGAACGAGAAGGCGCGGAGGCAGCCATCGGTCATATTGTTCCATCGGAGCGCGATGTCGGTCTGGCGGTAGCCAGGATGGAGGATGGTGTGGGAAGCGTCAATGGGGTAGTGGTAACCGATGTCGAGGGTCCTGGCGTCGCCGATGCCGAAATCGGGCTTGTAGTTGGCAGCCGTTGTGAAGATGTCGAGACCAGCATCTATCGAGTCGCAGGAACCGTCGTCCACGATTTTCCAATCCGCGGTCTGGTCGAGGTACCAGCTCGCGTCGTTTTCCTTAGGTCCGTCACCGTAGTTGCCAGGTGGTCTGTCGTAGGGGCATTCGAGGGGGTCCAGGGACACGTCCGTCAGGTGGAGCGGCTGGGTCTGGCCGTTCTTCCAATACTTCGCCGAATCAATCTTCCAGAACCCGTTATAGGACTCTTCGAGGGCAGCCCCGCCGAGTACCGAGGCATATATCCCATAGAGGCATTTGCTGAAAAGACAATCGCGCACTGTGGTGCTGGGACTCGAGGCGCCTGTGGACCAGGCGTACCCCAAGTCGCAATGATCGAATGTATTGCTACAGGAGAGCGTGTGTCCGTCAGCGTCGCCCGAGCTATAGACGCCGTAGAGACACGCGTAGAAGAGATTGTTGCGTATCTCGGCTGGAACCGTTTTGTAGAGACCGTAGTAGGCGTACTCGAACCGGTTCGAGTCAATCGGGGAGCTGCACTTGCCGTTCAAGTAAAGGCGGCTCTTGCGGAGAAACCGCGTGTAGGCAAACCGGCAGCCCGCGCTTGCCGTGCTGTCCACCTTCACGACGCCGGGATAGCCGGTGGATAAGGTCTTGCTGAGGAGCTTCATGGAGGCCGTGGGGCACGTCGTTATGACGTTGTACCCTTGCTGCTGGGGATTGCCGACGCAGGTGATTGTGCACCCCTGATGGGCTTTCAGGGTGCGCTGGATTGACGTGTCGCCCACACAGACGACTACAGCGGGACAAATAGTCAAGACGGTTTTCGCTCCCGTCTCCGGGTGCGGGGAGACCGTGACGTCAGTCGTGACGTTATAGTCCACGCGATTGTGGTGGTAGCCGAGGGCCACGGCCGACTCGTTGAGGGCGTTGTCAATGATATTCCAGCTTACAGATTCCGTGATGTTGGCATTCGCCGGGATGGGCTTGTTGACGGTGTAGCGCCGGTCCCCGAGGCCAACATCGTGAGGTCGCGCGGTCCAACCTCCTACCCGGCAGGCCTGTCCGGCGCCCCCCTTGTTGAGGTAGTGGTCGCCCAATCCCGGGGAGCTTTCGAAGGGCGTGGCTCCCAGTAAAACGGCGTTGTAGTCTTCGGAGGGAGTTTGGTAGAAGGCGTTGTAGTCAATGGTCGGCTCCGAAATCGTGCCGTTGTCTATTGCATCGTTGAGGTTCGTGAAGATGTTGTATTTTATTTGGACACCGTTGGCGGCGGCCCAGAACCATACGCCGATATCGGAAGCCTTGCCCGGCCCGTCGAAGGTGTTGTTGTAGATACCGAGGTAGCTGGCCCCGTACAGGGTTATGGCAACCCCCACGTCAAAAAAGAGGTTGTTCCTGACGGCGGCTGGGCCCTCGGAGTCGGTTGGAGCGCAGAGGACGAGCCCATACACGCATTTGCGGAATATGCAGTCGCGTATGTCGTGGCCCATCTCGTACGGCGAAACTGTGGCCACTGCGCCGGATGTGCCATAGCCGACCTTGCAGTACTGGGCCTGGGAGTCCCGCAATGTGACCTCGCCGCTGGCCAGAACGAACGCGGCATAGTAGTCGCCTTCCTGGGGGCTGGCCTCGGGCAGTGGTTTCCCGGGGCCATCGAGGTCCTCCCCGCAATCGTCATCGTGCGCGCTCGTAAAGCTCACGTAATTGTATGGCTCTCCAACGGCGATCAGTTTTCCGCTCACGGCGATCTGTGTGGACTGGCCCTTCAGTTTGACGACGGTGCCCGGCTCGATGGTGAGAGTCCTGCCTGTGGCTATGGTGAGGGTGCTGCTGACGTAATATGTGTAACGCGGACACCACGTTTCATCATTATTCAGCGCGCCCGATTTCTGGTGGTAATCCCAGGTGATGGGGTAGGTGGGGGAGTTGTCGGTGAAGTAGGAGATGGGGAGGGATTCGACGAGGTAGCTTTTGCCTGAGGCGGAGTCTTTCATGAGGCGCTTTTCGGCGGCGGTCTGTTTGTCGAGGGCGCCGGGACCGGAGGAATCGCTGACCTGCGAGACGGAGAACGCGTGGAGAAGGCGACCGTCTTTGGTGAAGGAGATGCAGCCGTTCCGAGAAGGTTCGGTGACAAGGTCGGCGGCGGAAGTGTTGACCGGTTCGCCTTCGACCATGACTTGCGCGCCGGAGGAGAAGAGGTATTGGTCGAGGTTGAGTTCGGTGTAGAGGTGAATCGACGCGGTGGGGGAGTTGAAACCGTGGGGGAGTTGAGGGGGACCCGCGATGATGAGGTTCTGGTGGAATCCGCCTTTCTCGGCGACGTATTCGAGGTCGTAGCCTTCACCGAAGGCGGAGGGGAAGCGGAGGATGGATGGGTTATCGGGAGAGATGGAGCCTGGGGTTTGAGGGGTCAGGAGTCGGGGGTCAGCTTCGTTCACGCCGTCGGAGATGATGAGGTAAGCGGGGCGGAGGAGGAGGTCGTTGCCCTCGACGGTATATCGAGCCGAAGTGCCTATTGTCTTTCCCATGACGAGGCGGTAAGGGCAGCGGTCAATGACGAAGCCGTCGGGAGTCTCTCGCCATTCGGCGAGGGAGGGAACATAGGCGCCGGAGGCGTCCTTGTAGCACAACCCCGAGGCTTTCTCGTGGATATACGATTTGATCGTGTCCACGGTGGTGCTGCCATCGGGATGTGTCGTCTCGACTTCGCGCGAGATCTCCCATACTCGGGTGTGGTCGTCCCTGTTTTCGACAATTTCAACCGGCGGATGCTCTGCGATGACGCGGGAAGACGGGGAAGCGCCATGGCCATTTTCCCCGTCGCTCACGGGCTGGAAGCCCGTGCCACTCTGGAGGTCTTCAGTCATTGGCTCATCTGAATCGCTCGCCGTAAGTCGCCCCCCCCCCCAGAGAGTTGCAGGATGAGAATTGCGGGTGCGTATAGGAGAATGGAAAGCCCAATACCAGTCTTCTTGATTTTACTTTTTTTCATGGCGCCCCTCCTTTCGAGTTGAGGGTCA
>JAUYEE010000022.1 GCA_030691545.1 bacterium
GTCCAATCGCGGTCACGACAGCATCGTGGTCTTCGCCATCAACGAGGATACCGGCAAGCTCACGAATGTCGGCCATGAATCGACACAGGGCAAGACACCACGCAACTTCGGCATCGACCCAACGGGAGACTTCCTCCTGGCTGCGAATCAGAATTCGGACACCATCGTTACGTTTCGAATTGACCAGACAACAGGGAAACTCTCCCCAACCGGAAACGTTGCCCACGTTCCGATGCCTGTCTGCCTGAAGATGACGTTTGTTTCCCCGTGAGCGTCGTTCGCCTGTTCTCCTGAGGGGGACAAAGAAGGGCCATCTTCGTTTGCTCACGGTAATCGCGCACAGAAATGGTTACCCGCGATGCCATGAAAGAAGGAATTGAGAGAATCCTCGTTATCCGCTCCGGCGCCATCGGCGATTTCATTATTACGCTGCCGGTCATTCAGCTCCTTCGGCGGGCGTTTCCCGGGGGTTGGTTGTCGCTCGTCGCAAAAAGCCGAGTCCGCCCCCTCGTTCAGGGCGTTGTTGACGAGTTCGTTGACATTGATGGTACGCTGCTGCTTCCATTCTTCGGCGAGCGACCAGACCCCGTCTGCGAGGAATTCCGTTATCTCAATACCTTCGACCTCATCATCTCCTACCTTGGTTCCGGCGGGATAATCTCCGCCAATCTTCTTTCCTTGCCCCATCCGCGGGTGGTCAACGCAGACGTCATACCACCCCCGGATTACTCCCGCCACATCACGGAGTATCTTCTCGAACCTCTTTCTCAACTCATTGACACCTCTTCTCCGCCTTTTCCGTCCATCACAATCCCCACGGACGCGAAAGAATGGGCCAGAGGATTCCTTCGGGCCTCCGGCGTAAGCTCCTCGGGTCCTTTGATCGCGGTCCATCCGGGCAGTGGAAGCCGAGACAAAATCGTCGCGCCGGCTACGTTCTGCCGGGCGGTCAGGCAACTTCAACGGAGGCTCCCGGGAGCGCACGTTCTGGTGGTCGAGGGTGAAGCGGATGAGGAATGCGTCTCCGTTTTTCTGCGAGAGCTCGGTGCCCCGCACCTGAACGTGAAAAACAGGAACCTCGTCGAAGTAGCGTCTCTCCTCAGCCATGCCTCTCTTTTCCTCGGGAACGATTCCGGCATCGCTCATCTCGCCGCCGCCGTGGGCGTCCCCACAATCGCCGTGTTCCGTGCGAGCAATCCGAAGGTTTGGGCTCCAAGAGGAGCGCACGTCTGGGTTGCGACCAAGGATTCCCTTCCGCAGGTGATCGAAGAACTCCCGCCTCGGCTCATCTCGCCGCGCAGTGGCGCTGACGCATAGCCCCAGAAAAACAGGAACCGGCGCCATTCAGAGTGCGTATAAATGCGCGGAAAAACAACACGGAAGGCACATTCGCCGCAGTGAGACGATTCTCATTCAAAATGTGCTTTTGCGACGGCCTCGCCCGAACTTCCGAAGAGAGTGAAAGCGCTTGCCGTCCCGGAACATCAACAACAGAAAAAAGGAGGGTCTCGGTATGGTCAGTACGGAAAGTGTATCGTTGAGAAAACCAGTTGCCTTCGTCGCAGTTCTGGCATCGGTCCTCGCCCTGCTCACGTGGGGTTTCTTGTCGTTCAAGGGGACCCTCGTGGGCACCTCTCTCGGCTATGCGGCCGAGAATCCGCAGGAGGGTAGTTTCGGCGGCGTTGGGTTAGAGATAGCGAAAAAGGAAGGAGCTATCGTCGTGGTGGAGGCCATCAAGGGCACACCCGCCCAGGAAGTAGGGGTTGAACCGGGCGACCGTATCGCGGAAATCAACGGGGAGCCGGTCGGCGAGGACCCGAATATCGAGGATGTCGTCGCCAAGCTCCGCGGGCAGGCGGGCACGGAGGTCTCTATCGCCGTCAAGCGGGGAGAGGAGACGAAGACCTTCACGATAAAGAGGGCCGAAATTAAGCCGCCCGAGCCGAGGTTCAGGGTCATCGAGCGGAGGGGCCCCCAAATCAGGGAGTGGACGCCGGAGGAGTTCTCGCCGTTCGATGAAGATTCGGGCTTCACCTGGCCCGGCGCCGACAAAGAGGCGATCAAGCAGTACCGCGACGCCCTTCGCAAACTTGAAGAAGCTCGCAAGAAGCTGTGGCAGTCCCTACCGGGCCCGGGCTCTGACCCACAGCTTCCCCCTGGCGTGTTCACGCCGTTCGGCGTCCCCGAGCAGATGCCGAGGTTCGAATGGCCCGGCCCAAAGGACCAACTCCGCATGGAAATGGACGTCACTGAAACGGATGACGCCATCACCATCAAGTGCGACATGCCCGGAATGCAGAAGGATGACATTGACGTCAAGCTGAAGGGAAACGTCCTGACGATCAAGGGCGAGCGAAAGGTCGAAGAGGAAACGAAGGACGAAGAGGGAAAAGTTGTTCGCCAGGAGAGACGGTTCGGCAGCCTCGCCAGGAGCTTCACAGTCCCCAAAGGCGTGAAACCTGAGGACATCAAGACGTCTTACGAAAATGGCGTCTTGACCATCATCGTCCCCAGGGAGAAAGCCGCACCCGAAAAGGAAGAAGAACAAGGAGTCAAAATCAAGATCGGCACGATTTAGCCGACGCGTCCCGCCCGCCACGGAATGCCTCTGCGCTCTCCACGCTGCCCGCGGTAGAAAAGATAACCGCTGAAAGCGCGGAGGGCGCAGAGTGTTTTTATGCCTTGACGAATCGCTTTCCCTTCGAGACGAGTCGGATTTCCGGAAGAGTGATTTTGCGCTCAGCATCACGGACAGCGTAGCCGAGGCAGCGGGCCTTCGTGTTGTGCTTCGCGGCGATCTCGATGACAGCATCCGCGTCCTTTTCCGGGCAGACCACGCAGAAGCCGATTCCCATGTTGAACACCCGGTACATCTCGTCAATGCCTACGTTACCGTGTTTCTGAATCAGCCGGAAAACGGGCGGCGGCTCCGGCAGGGACCCGAGTGCAAAGCCAACCTTCGCCTCCACCCTCGGGAGATTCAGCAGTCCACTCCCTGTGATGTGGCTGAGCGCCTTGACGTTCACCCCCGACCGAAGCATCTCTAAGACGTGCGGGACGTAGATGCGAGTCGGCTCGAGCAGCTCTTCGCCGATTGTTCGGCCCAACTCCGGCACGTGCTTATCCGGGGAGAATCCGAGTTTCTCGAAAAAGACCTTTCGCGCGAGGGTCAGCCCGTTGCTGTGGATGCCGCTGCTCGCCAGTCCGATCACGACATCCCCTTCTCGAATGTCCTTGCCGATGATTATTCTGTCCAGGGCAACCAGCCCCACCGCTGTCCCCGCGAGGTCAATTCCTTTTCCTTCTTCTTTCCCGCGAATCATCTCCTTGAGCTGTGCCGTCTCACCTCCGGGAATCGTGATGCGAGCCTGTCTCGCCCCTTCCGCCAGCCCCTTGCCAATCTCGGCGAGCACTTTCTCGTCCAGCTTTTCGGCGGCGACGTAGTTGACCATCGCGATCGGCTCCGCACCCACACACAGAACGTCGTTCACGTTCATTGCCACGCAGTCTATGCCGACGGTGTCGTACTTGCCCATCATCTCCGCCACGAGCATCTTTGTCCCCACCCCATCGGTCGAAATCGCAAGCCCTTTCCCCTCGCCCAAGTCGAGCACGTTCGCGAAATACCCCAGACCGAGTAGCGGCTTTCCGAGCCGACCTTCTCTCAAGGAAAACGTTTCGGTAACATGCCGCAGCAGCCCTTTCATGAGCGAGTCTTCCAGGTCTGTCTCCACACCCGCTTGTGCGTACGTCATCTCATTTTCCATCTCTCCTCGTTCTCCTTTGTCGGACAGGTTCGCAGACGAGGTGGCACGGGCTTCCAGCCCGTGAATCATGGGCAAGATGCCCATGCCACAGTCTCTCTTTCAGAATCAGGGACGCAAAGTCCAGGTCCCGTTCGACCGTTATTTTCATGTTCTCCGGAGGCGATTCAACCAGCCTGACTTTCCCTCCCGCTCTGAGGACAAGCTGCACGTCGTCGGTCGCGTCAATGACTCCGTCTCGCCGGGCGAGTTCGTGTGCCTTCCAGATGAGGTCGAGCGAGAAAGCTTGCGGCGTCTGCGCGTTGAACAAAACGCTTCGGTTCGGGATGGAGCGGATAAATCCGCCCTCGATTTCAAGAACCGTATCCGTGGTCTTCGCAGCGACGGCGGCAGCTCCATATTGTTTCGCTTCGGCAATTGCCTTCTCTAAGATCTCAACCGTGACAAGCGGGCGCGCGGCATCGTGAATCGCCACATAAGCGACGTCTCCTCTCGCCGACAACCACTGCAGCGCCTTGAACGCCGAATCCTGTCGCTTTCTCCCCCCGACCATGACTCGCCACGGGAGGTCGAGGGATGCTCGGAGCAAAAGCATCTTGGTCCTTTCGACCATCCCCGGCGGCACAACGGCCACGATCTCGTCCACCGACGGCGACGCAGCAAACGCCTCGATGGAGTAGAGGAAAATCGGCTTTCCTTCGAGGCAGAGGAACTGCTTCCATTCTCGTCCGGGGGGCATTCTCGTTCCCTTGCCGGCGCCGAGAATCACACCAACAGTTTTGCCCGAGCGCGTCTCGCCTTTCGCCGTAGGCCGTCTCACACAAACCTCCTTGTCACACTCGGATGATACCAGGGAACATTCTCCGGAGCAATACGAATCGGTCTTTCCTCACGGCCTCTGCGTTCCCTGCTCTGAAAATAGGCGCTACTCGACGAACGCGGCAGAGGGCAGGATTTACCACTAAGACACAAAGACACTAAGAAGCCCGCTGCTCCTGCCTGATGACGCCTTTGTGCCTCTGTGTCTTGGTGGTTGGGCTCTCCGAAGCCACGCGGCAAACGCATTTTCATCGTCTCCGGGTCTGCGTAGCTCATGAGCGACTGCTCTGAAAATAGGCGCTGCCGCGCCAGAGTGAGGCAGGGAAGACCTCTCGCAAAGCCGCCAAGGCGCAAAGAATCCGAAATCAGAAAACCGAAATCAGAAATCGCCAATGCCCCTTCGTGTCCTTCGTGCCCTTCGTGGTGATTCCGTTCCAAAAAACCGGCGAGAGAATATGGCTTCACAGGCCAGTCGGTGGTACAATTCCTCTTGAGGAAACAAATCATCACCATCGCCCCCACGATAACCATAAGAGGGTCATCGTGTCCACCGAAGTCAGCCGTTATTGCGGCGGCTGAGTGAGCTCCTGCTGCCCAGGAACGCTGGACGAAAAGTCCGGACAGGTAGTCAAGAAGCGTCAGGCGTTCACTTCCGACCGGAGCGAAGATTGCGGAACGGAGGCGTATGTGTGTAAAAATACGGCAGGGCGAAAAAGTGGGCCTTTTCGGGCCTTTTGAGGGTGATGACCTGCGATATAATACGCTTATGGAGAAGGAGATAGGCTCTGGTTCAGGAAGACGGGAAAAGGCCCAGGTGACAAGGGGAATTGAGGGGGCCTGGCGGTTCCCGGTCGTGAGAAGATAAGATGTTGGGTGAACGTGAGGTGAAATCCAGACTGAGATTTGTGCCGAGAGCATTTCCTATTCCTGCGCCGGGAGTTCCACGAACCGCTACGGGAGAGGCACTCGGCCGTGCTCTCTTTAAAGGGAAAAGCGGCGATTTTTCCAGTATTTTCCAGTATCTTCTCGACGAGGAGCCATACTGGAACGCCCCTGTAAAAGCCTTAACCGCAGATGAATGCCGATGGAGACGGAGTGGAACGGCGTTTTGCCCCGTGCGATAGCGTACAGTTCACGTTTCCCATTTTTGGCAGGATTATACAGGATTATCATCCATTTGTCAAGAACCTAAGCAGGCCAATTTCGCTTGACAACCGCAATGCAGGGGAGAACACTTGCTTGGGCTGATGGAATCCCGCGTTTTCGCGGGACTGGAGATTCGGCCACAGGCGGGAGAGGGATAGCCGGCTGGGTGGCGACAGAAATCCGTCCTGGGGAGTCCTCCCTGGCCCCGGCCATCGGGCAGGCAACTGCCGCATGCCTGTTGGACCGGATATCCAGAGCCTCCCTCATGCCTCAGAAAACTCAAGGCTTTTGCATCTGCGGGAGTAGCTTAACCGTGAACGAAAGGGGCCCAATTCACGCCGAGCGAACACAATAGGAGCAATTCATGTCATTCAATGCCAAACTTACGGACCTGCTGAGAACCGACCCGCGCTTTGTGGACGATAACGGCGAACTCGTCCTCGCCGCCGTGCATGACCGCGCCTGGAAGATTGACCGCGCCCTCGTCAAGCTCCTGCTTTCGGACGCGGACATCAAAGCCAAATTCTTTGAAGAGATTGATGGGTACTGGATTTTCGACGGTAACCGCTTCATTGACTACACTGCCCAAAAGAACTTTCTGGACAACTCCTACACGCGCTTCAAGAACCGCATCGGCTTGACAATTGGCGGCAAATTCCTGCGCGAGGGCGGCGAAGTGTCGCTTGTTTGGCCTTACAAGGACACGGTTCTTGAAGGCGGGCAGACAAACGAAGAAGAAAAGCGCAAGGAGATCTTTTTCAACGAAGTGCTGGCGCAGGATGAAATCAACCGCTTGCTTGACCCCAAAGTGTTGGCCAATTTTGCGCGCTGGACAGCAAAGGGCAAGCAAGCCGTGAAAGACTTCAAGCGCGATGAGAACGGCGTGATTCGGGAAAACCTGATTATCAAGGGCAACAACCTGCTCGCCCTCCATACGCTCAAAACCCAGTTTCGCGGACGGGTCAAACTGATTTACATTGACCCGCCGTATAACCCTGATACCCAAACAAACACTTTCGCTTATAACAATAACTTTAATCATTCAACATGGCTCACTTTCATGAAAAACAGACTGGAAGTAGCCAAAGAGTTGCTGACAAAAGAGGGCGTTCTTATTGTCGCAATTGATGATAATGAGCAATTTTATCTAGGCGCGATGCTCAATGAGCTGTTCAGTGAGCATGAAGTTCATTGCATCACAATAGTTCACAATCCTCGCGGCATTCAGGGAACAAATTTCTCATACACACATGAGTATGCATTCTTTGTAATACCTGCTGGTAAAAAATCGATAGGTGACAGAAAAATTAAAAAGGAAGATATTGAGTAAGCGCCCGGCCAACCCATGTTCCCTGTGAGAACGATGTGAGCCATACTCCTCGGCAGATAGAGCGTATGTGTGGTATGGAGACAGAACGCATCGAGGAGGATGAAAATGCAGGGACAGGAGAAGCGGCGGGACGTAG
>JAUYEE010000102.1 GCA_030691545.1 bacterium
CCTGGGAGTTCTGGCCTGGACATACGCGGCAGACGAGAGCACTGCCGCGCCGCAACGCGAATACCTCGCCGACATGCTGTCGGAACGCATCATCTATGCAGTTCAGGACTGGGGTGAGCTTGGCATTAACACCGCCGTGAAGCCTTCGAATCGTCCTCCCGAAAAGCTCCGTATCGGCGAGAAGACATACGATAGCGGGCTTGGTCACCACGCCAATGGGGAGATTGTGGTCGAGTTGTCGCGCGAATACGAGTGGTTCCAAGCGGAAGTCGGAATCCAGTGGCAAGGGGGAGCAAACGTCGGGAGCGTCGTATTCCAGGTGTTTGTTGATGGCAAGAAGTGCTTTGACAACGGAATTATCAGGGAGAATGACCCTCCCTGCAAAGTCAGCGTGTCGGTGGAGGGGGCAGAGGAGCTTCGCCTGGTCGTTACCGACGGGGGCGATGGCATCACCTGCGATTGCGCGAATTGGGTGGAGGCGAGTCTGACTCGAAGCCCCCGCGCGGCCCAGAAGGAGGCGGAGCCTCCGGTAAACATTGCGAGTTTTGGTCGCATTGTTGCCTGGGAAACGGAGCTCATGGAGGGCACAAAGGCAGGACGCACGGAGGAGTTCCCGGGGGAAGACGTGTTTCTTTCAAAGGAGGTTCGGCCTAACCCGGATGGAACCTATACGGTGCCTCTGAGCGAAGACGGTACGGGCAACATCGGCCTGCAATGGGATGAACTTCGTTATCCTCGCGAGCTCACAGTCGAATTTTCGGCATCGGCGAGCACGCCACGGTCGAAGGAAGTTCAGGCGGAGTGCTGGATCGGCGAGTCCAGGTGGCAGGGTGCGTGGAAGCCTTTGACCGGCACCTTACAGAACGATTCCGGTCGCTGGACATGGGTTGTTGGCTATCAGGAAATTCCGCGAGGAACCGAAAAGGTCCGCTGGGTCTTCCGCAACGTGAAGGCACCGATCGGCTTGAGGAGCTTCATGGTCCTCTCGCGGTCGGCGTGGAGGACTTTGAGTCTCCGCGCGGAGTTGGAGCATCCCCTGCCAGGCAAGTGCGGTCGAGCCGAGATTTGCAATGGCGCGATTCTGTCCTCGACGGACGGGGGAGGTTCCTTCCAATGCCCATGGGACCTTGTGCGAGAGTTGAAGCTCAAGGTTCGATACAGCAGTCCTAAGCCTCACAAAGGCGACCGCACGGTGCTGCGTTTTGAACTACCGGACACGGCGTTCGGCGTCGGCATCGAGGACCTCCTGCTCAACGACTGCGTCTATGTCCCCCACGCATGTCTTTTCGTGGTGCGCGATCCGTCGCCCGTCACATTGAGCGAATACCGGAAGCGAATCGCTGAGCAAAAGACCGTCCTATCCCGGGTGCGAGGGATGCCGGACCAAACCTTTGAGCAGGCCATTGCGGCAGTGCACAATCCCGTGCAGGACATGGGGCCCATGATGCTGTCGCTGGCGTGTGACAACCGCAAGTTTGTCGTGCATCGCGACGGGACAATCGTCTTCGAGCTATACGAAAAACCGGACGACGAGCCTAAACCGATTCCTCAACGCTATCGTCTTGTTCCACGATTTGGCGAGGGAGGGAACGCCGAGATGCGGCGGCACCTCGGCGGCGAATGGTTGCCGATGCCGGTGACGGCCGCGAGCGAGAACGGAATAGGCTATCGCCAGAGAACGTTTGTTGTTCCGATCGAAAACGAACCTCCACCCGAAGCGCCGGATTGGCTGCGAGAGGAGGCATTGTGCGTCGCCGAGTTCACCGTCGAGAATACGGGCGAGCGGAGCGCAAGGGCTTCGCTGACATTAACGCTCCTTGAGGGAAATCAACCTGCCGCCTGGCAGCGAGTCAAGGAAGGTTTGATTGTCACCGCGGGCAAGCGGCTTGTTGCGTTTCTTGACGCGGGAGAGGTGAGGTTGCTGACGGTCCTACCGGAATCGGGCTCCGTCGCCGTTACGGGCGTTCTGCCTGCTCACGGTATCGAACGCTTCGCGGTCCATCTGCCAGCGTGGAGTGTGAATCCAAGAGACTACAGCATTTTCAGCGTTGGCGGCGGGTGGGCTGAGCGACTTGAAGCCTATTGGAACGGTCTTTTCGCGGGGGCCATTCAGGTCGAGTTGCCAGACCGTCTGTTGGGCGATGTGATCCGCGCGTCGCAAGTGCATTGCATGTTGGCGGCTCGAAACGAAGACCATGGCGCTCGCGTTTCTCCGTGGATCAGCTCCGATCGGTACGGGCCGCTGGAGAGCGAAAGCAATTCCATTATTCGCGGGATGGACTTCATGGGGCACGAGGATTTTGCCCGGCGGAGTCTTGAGTTTTTCATTAAGCGATACAATCAGGCGGGCTTTTTGACCACGGGCTATACGCTCGTGGGCACCGGAGAGCACCTCTGGGCGCTCGCTGAACACGTCGAGCGGACGCAGGATTTTGCCTGGTTGAGGAGGATCGCTCCTGAAGTGACGAGGCTCTGCGCGTGGATTGTGCGCCAACGGGGCAAGACGAAACGGCTGGATGCGTCCGGGGAAAGAGTTCCGGAGTACGGATTGATGCCTCCGGGCGTCGCTGCCGATTGGAATCGCTACGCCTATCGTTTCTTCAATGACGCCCAGTATTGCGCAGGCCTACAGAAGGCGGCCTCTGTTCTTGCCGCGATTGATGGCAAGGCCGCGCAGCCGCTTTTGGCAGAAGCAAGGGACTACCAAGAGGATATCATTCGCGCTTACCGCTGGACTCAGGCCCGGTCGCCTGTTGTGAAGTTGCAGGATGGAACGTTCGTACCCGCGTCGCCTGCCATGCTCTATTGCTTTGGGAACGTTGAGGAATTCATACCGGGAGAGGATGGGAATCGGAGTTGGGCTTATGGTGTCGAGCTGGGGTCTCACCACCTGGTCGCCAATCAAATCCTCGATGCCGGGTCGGACGACGCGACCTGGATGACCGAGTATTTGGAGGATTTCCAATTCCTCCGTTCGGGGATGGGAGATTACCCGGAACAGAAAAACCGCGCGGATTTCTTCAATCTCGGCGGATTTGCCAAGCTTCAGCCGTATTATGCGAGGATCGCTGAGGTCTATGCCCTGCGCGACGACGTGAAGCCGTTCGTGCGATCCTACTTCAACGCCATACCGTCCCTCCTGAGCCTTGAGACCCTCTCGTTCTGGGAGCATTTTCACAATCAAGGGGGATGGAACAAGACGCATGAAACCGGATGGTTTTTATGCCAGAGCCGTATCATGCTTGTGGAGGAGCGAGGGGAGGAACTGTGGCTTGCCCCATTTGTCCCAGCTCACTGGCTCAAGCATGGCATGAAGATCGTTGTGAAGAACGCGCCGACGCGCTTCGGCGAAGTCGGTTACACGATCACATCTTCCGCTGACGATGGAACCATCGAGGCCGTGATCGAGCCGCCCACTCGTTCGGCTCCCGAGCGCATCGTCGTCCGCCTGCGTCATCCTGACGGCAAACGGATGCGCGATGTCACCATCAACGGCATGTCCCACGAGGACTTCGATCCGGAGAAGGAGTGCGTGAGACTGAAGCCAGCGTCGGAGCCGATCGTCGTGCGTGCTCGTTACTAAGTGCTCTGATTCATAAGTTGCGTAACATGTTTTTGGATGAATCCATTAGTCGAGAAGCCCGGCTAAAGCCGGCTGCTGTGAGAAACCTGCGGTGCCTGGTACCACCGCCTGAAGACGGTGGCTAAAGGGGGTGCCTGCCGGCTAAAGCCCGGCAGACCACGGCAGGGGTCAGCATCGGCCGTCCCCTTGCGGGCTGTCGTCTGCAATTCGTAACCGTATTCACGAAAGGCTGTACTTAGAAGGCAGCCAAGCTTTGCTGGGCAGCCTGCGAAATCTCCTTGTCGGCATCGGCGGACAGTGCCTTGAGAACGGGCACGACCGACGCATAGCCGACCTGCGGCAGAGCCTGAATGGCAGCGATTCGGACGGGCTTTTCTCCTTCCTTGGCCGCAGCAAATAGCGCCGGTAATGCAGCCGGGTCAGCGCGCTTCCCGAGCGCCGAGATAATCAGGACTTGATTGTCTGCGGGCTGTCCTTTGAGGGCGGAGGTCAGGGCCTCGGTAACGTTGCTGCCCGGAATCTCCTGGCTTGTCTGGACGGCAGCGGAGAACAGGATGTAGTCGTCGCTTCCCAGATGCTGTTTCAGCAACGCAAGACCGTCGTCGCCGCGTGCGAGAATGGCGCCGCGGAGGGCTCCGCCTCGAACCTGGTGCGCGGCTTCCATGCTTCGCAGTTGGTCGTAAATCTCGATGGCGCGGTCGCGCTGGCCTTGAGCGGCAAGCGACTCAGCGCAGCGAAGCAATCCTTCACAAAACGCAAGCTGGTTGCCGGCGGGCACGTTCGGCAGAGCGCGTTGAAGCACTCTGGCGGCGCGCTGATTGCCGATGCTGCCGAGCGCTCTCGCGGCTGCCTGGGCTACGTCAGCGTCGGCGTCTGTCAGCATTCCGGACAGCGGTCTGACCGCCCTGGGGTCGCGGCGGACGCCGATGCTGCCCACGACACCGACGAGCGGGAGACCTTTCAGTGTGCCGAGGGCATCGCGCAGCGCCTCGTCCACGGAAGGGTCAGGGTTGGGCTCGAGGGCATAGCGGGCCATGTGAGAGAGTTTCTCGTCACCGAGAAGAGCCGCCAACGGCGCCACGGCGTCTTTTGTGCCGATGACCGAGAGTTGACGGCAGGCATCCACTTTGTCTTTTTGCGGAGCGTCCGACTTGATGACGGCGATCAGTTTGTTCACCTGCTCGGGCGTGGAAGGCGGGACCGTCTGTCCGAACGTTTGCACGGACCCGGCAAGGAGCAAAGCGCTAACGACAACGAGGTTCAGTTTCGACTTTGTCATGGCTTGGTATCCTTTCGCGTGAACGCTAATCCTTAGATGATCCACGGCTCGCGCATGGCGCGTGAACGCAGCCGATTCGCTTCGGGATCGTTGACAAATTCTTCTTTGACGGGGTCGTATCGCATATCGCGTTTGAGCCACATGCAGATGTTCGCCGCGTGAACCGTGGACATCGAGCGGTGCATCACCACGGGGTTGGCGACCGCCTGACGGCGCGACTTCACACAGTCGAGGAGGTCTCTCATGTGGCCCATCGCGGACAGACCGCCCTCCCGGCTTGTGGGGCGACCGGTTCGAGCTTTATACGCATTCACGATCTTGTCGAATTCCGACAACAGCGAAGCGGGTTCAACATCCGGTTTCTCATAAGCGTCGGCCACGGATACCCACCCCTCCGTGCCTTCGAAGCGGACGCCACAGGTGCCTCGCCACCCTTCCCTTTGGAAGATCATCTTGATGCCGTTGGCAAAGCGGGTGACCATGCCGTCGCCGGACTCGTTATTCACGTAGTTGTATTCGACGGGCGACGTGTCGGAACAGCCAATCGCCGCCTGGCACTGGGCAAACGTGTGAGCGCCCCACTCGCCGATGCAACTGGTGTGGAAATCGTAGTGTCCGCGCCACTGGCCCTTGATGTAGGCGGAATTGTACGGCCGCCAGGGACAGGGTCCGAGCCATGCGTCCCAGTCCACCTCGTCCTTCGGGGGCAGCGGTTCGGCGGGCAGCCAGTCGTGCCTCATTTCTGCCGCGTCCCATGGGGCAAGGTGCGCGCGGACGGTGTCCACTTTGCCGAGCCGCCCGGTGCGAACCAATTCATTCGCAAAAATGAAATTGGCCTCGCTGAGCCGCTGTGCGCCGGTCTGATAGATGCGCCGGTAACGTCGAGCGGTTTCGACCACCGCCTGCCCCTCCGCAATGGTCATGGCGGATGGCTTCTCGGAGTAAACGTCTTTCCCTGCCCGCATCGCAAAGATTGAAGCCAGAGCGTGCCAGCGGTCTCCCGTGGTGATGAGCACGGCGTCAATGTCCGTGCGCACGGCCAGGAACTCCCGGATGTCCTTGTGCATGGCGCAGTCTTGGTTGCCGTAGTGAGCGTCCACCATCTTCTTGACGGCCTCGCGGCGGTCTTTGCGGGAATCGCAGATTGCGACAAATTGCACGTCTTTCTCGGGCAGCATGCAGCGAAGATCGTGTGTCCCGCGACCACCGATGCCGATCCCGCCGAAAATGATGCGATCGCTGGCCGGCGCCTTTCCGTCGCGACCCAGGACCGCGGCCGGGACGACCATCGGCGCCGCCGTGAACACGGCCACGCGTTTCAGAAAATCACGCCGTGTGAGATTGGAGTTGTTTCTTGACATGGCAGCCTCCTGATTCATTTGAACAGTCTGTTCGCTAAAACCTGTATGGCGTACAGTACCTCTTATCATCCGGACTGTCAATTCCGGATTCTGGCACATGCCTGACCCAGGCTTTTGTGGCTGAGCGTTCCGGTGAGCCGGAAGGCGGCCGTTCCTGAGATTCCTGGAAAATGTTCAAAACGTTTGACAAGGGCTTCGAGGAAACTACAATCAGACCTGTCGCAATCGGATGCGACGCCCGGCGCATCGCTGGGAGTATCGAAACGTCAAAGCAAAATACCAACTGAGGATTGAGAAATGAAAAAGACGACTTCTGTGGGAATGATAGCTGCTATCGTTTGGGTCGCGACAATCATTGGTTCTCTGACGGCCGGGACCCTCATGGGGGCCGACGGCTCAGAGGCGCAGGAAACAGCCGTAAGCGCGGAACCGCGAGCACAAGACTCCAGCAGCGTCCCGCCTGCTGGCTTCACGGCGATTTTCAACGGGAAGGATTTGACAGGCTGGTATGGGTTGGGGCACTTCGACCCGCGAGAGCTCTGGGCCATGTCCCCGGAAGAGCGCGCGAAAAAGCGCGAGCGCGAGATGGCAGAGTTCCAGGCGCATTGGCGAGTCGAAAATGGCGAGTTGGTCAACGATGGCGCCGGCTCCTACGCGACCACGGAGAAGGAGTTCGGCGACATCGAGTTCCTCATTGACTACAAGACTGTCCCGAAGGCTGACAGCGGTATTTACTTCCGCGCCACCCCACAAGTGCAAATCTGGGACTACACCGAGGAGGGAGGCAAATGGAGCATTGGGGCCGACAAGGGTTCGGGGGGACTCTGGAACAATGCCTCAGGCGCCCCGGGCAAAGACCCTATTGTTCTGGCGGACAAGCCGTTCGGGGAGTGGAATCATTTCCGAATTCTCCAGATCGGGAGTCGAACCACAGTGCATCTGAACGACAAGCCGGTTGTGGATAACGCCATCATGGGGAATTATTGGGATCGCAGCAGACCGCTGTTTCCGAAAGGCCCAATTCAACTCCAGACGCACGGCGGCGAAATCCGCTGGCAGAACGTTTTTCTCCGTGAGATTCCTGCCGAGGAAGCCAACCGCCTCCTCCGAGGGAGCGACGAAGGGTTCGATCCCATTTTCAAGGGCAGAGATTTGGAGGGCTGGGAAGGGCCAGTCGAGAATTACGAGGTCAGGGACGGCTCCATTGTCTGCAAAGAAAACAAAGGCGGGACGATTTACACAAAGGAAGAATTCTCTGACTTCACTGTCCGTCTCGAATTCAAACTTCCGCCCGGCGGTAACAACGGTCTGGCCATCCGCTATCCCGGGAGCGGCGATACAGCTTATGTGGGCATGTGCGAGTTGCAGGTGCTCGACGATACCGCGCCGCAATACGCGAAACTCGACCCGCGCCAGTCTCACGGGTCCGCTTACGGCATGGCGGCAGCGCACCGAGGATATCTTCGTCCGACAGGTGAGTGGAACTACCAGGAGGTGACCGTCATCGGCTCAACAATCAAGGTTGGGCTGAACGGCGTCGTCATCCTTGACACGGACCTGGGCAAAGTCACCGAGTACATGGCAAACAGACCGCATCCCGGGAAAGACCGTACTGCGGGTCGGTTCGGTTTCGCTGGTCACAGTGATCCCGTCATGTTCCGCAACATAGCGATGAGACGCCTGAAATAGGTGGGACAATCGAACCACCGAGGCGAAGCGTTGCATCGCGAGCGAGTGCGGTGAAGAAACCCGTCATCTCTCGCCCAACGGAGGAGAAGGATTTGCCGCAAGGAGTGGTAACGCAGCCGTCTCGGCGCCAGTCCCGAGGGCATCTCGCCCTCAGCATCGGGGGCAGGATGCCCCCGAGACAGCCGGCAAGATGCCGGCGGTACAAGTGGAGGAGACGGTCTGACAGGATTGACAGGATTTTCAGGATAATCTTGTCCATCCTGTCATCCTGTCTCGAGTCTTGTTCGTTTTCTCTCTGGGCGCCCCGCGACCTTAGCGTCTAACGCAAAGGCGCAGAGACCGCAAAGGACAGACCCTCCAGAGCCTCTCTCTGCGTCCTCTGCGTCTCTGCGATAAAAAAACACCGGGGAGACACGCCTCGACGTCATTGCCCCAATGACAGGTTGAAAGGCTCGCGGCCGGGAGCCGAGATGCCGCGCCTTTCGAGAAGCGATCCCTCCAGTCGGTACAGCTCAACCAGAGCCTTCAAATGATTCACGACCGCCTGAATCTCGGAAATCTGACTGGCTACAAGGTCGCGCTGCGCCTGCGCGACAAGCAGAGAGGTTGACTTGCCGACGCGAAACTTCTCGGTCTCGGCGCGCAGTTTTTCTTCCTGCAACTTGCGCGTCGCCAGGGTCGCGGCGACCTGTTCCGTCGCGCGGTTGACCTCAATGTAGGCGGAGCGGACGTCCAATTCCACCAACTGCGCCAGATTGCCAACCGCTTCCACACTCTGTTTCCGGCTAAGGATAGCTCGCTGGTGACGGGCCTCGGCATCCCGATTGGCAAATGGATACTCGAAGGTGAATCCGACAAGAAAATCATAGTTGTCTTCATCAAGCTCCCTGAATGAGCGCCCGAACGAATTGGCGTAGCCGGACTTTCCAAGAGTGATGAACAAGTCCATCTTCGGGAGCAGCCCGTTGCGGGTCTTGACGATTTCCAGGTCGCCACGCTTGACCCCCAGCAGGGCCTGATTCAGCTCGGGGCGCATGCGCAGAGCCACCCGAACGTGCGACACGACCTCATCTAAGGGCGTGTCGAGCACAATGGGCTGGTTCTGAAGGACGATATCTCTTTCCCAATTTTCGGTCCCCGGAGGATTCAGCAACCGCAGCAATCGCAAACGGACCGTGGCAAAACTGCTTCTTGCATTGATCAGGTCTTCTCGGCGCAGGGCCATTTCTGCTTGGGCCGCCGCCAGCTCCGTCTCGGCCAGGGCCCCTGTCTCGATTCTTTCCACCGTTTCCGTCAGTTGGTCCTCCGCCAGTTTCAGGGACTGCGTGTAAATCTCAATCTGCCGCTCCGTGAGAGCGTAGTCCCAGTACGTTGCCTCGACCTGCGAGACGAGGGATTCCGCGAAAGCACGCAACTCGTATTCGGAGGACAGCGTGTCAAGCTCCGCTTGCCGCAGGCTCGCCAGGTTTGCCCGAGTTCCAAATCCACGTAGGAGCGCCTGAGTCACCGTCAAGCCGACCCGTGTCGAGGCGAACGAATCGCTGTACAGCGTCGAGTCAGTGAAGTCGCCGGTGGCCTCCAGGGCAACCGCTGTGCCGGTTGGGAAGAGCGTATCCAGAGAGAGTTTGCCCGAGGTGTTCTTGGATGCGAAGCTTTCAGTTTCCGTTCCGGCTCGCGCAAGACGTTCGGCATCTGCCTTTCGCGTCGAGGCTGTCGCCCCCGCTACCGGATCGAACACAGCACGTTCCTGCTCCTCAAACGTGCGACGAATGGGGGGATTCAACCGCTCCACGCGAAACGCCCTATTGCTTTCCACCGCCAGGAGGATCGCGCTTTCGACCGTGAGCGTAAGGGGTCCTTCCGTTGCAGCGGGGGGCTCTGCTCTGGAATCCGACGCACCCGCGGGCGCCGGAGAAGACGCCCCATTCATTCCAGGGACAGCTTCGTTTTGAGAAAGGGAATCGGAAAACCCTTCCGGAACGCCGGGACCAAGCGATGAGCAGGATGTCAACGCCAGGCAAACTACTCCGAGCAGCAACACACGAACATCATTCCAAACGTGCTTCCGCGGAGACATATCGGATTTCCCTCCTTCCTCTACAGCCTGACGGTTTTCCTTGTTGAGAGGGCGATCACGCCGGGGGCGTGGTTCAGGGCTTGTGCACGACTCAGCTCTGACCAGAAATCTGTTTGTTCGTTCGTGTCCTGTGCGCGTGGGGAATGGCTGCGCCAGACCAGCACAGGCGCATGCCGGCAATCAAACGCCGCCCGGCTGTGAGCTTTCTTTCGTCGCACGACGTTCGAAGATTGAGTAAACGATCGGCACAAACACCAGCGTGATCAGCGTCGAGCTCAGCAGTCCGCCAATCACTGCTCGGGCCAGAGGAGCCTGTGCCTCCCCGCCCTCGCCTGCACCAAGAGCCAATGGCAGCAGGCCCAGGATGGTCGTCAAGGAGGTCATCAGAATCGGACGGAGACGCCTGCGGCCCGCCTCTTCAATGGCTTCCTGCAAGGGCATCCGGTCGCGGCGGCGAAGCAGGTTGGTATGATCCACGAGCAAGATGGCATTGTTGACGACAATTCCGCCGAGCATGATGCAGCCGATGAACGACTGGATGTTGAAGGTTGTGTTGGTCAGGAAGAGAATCAGAATCACGCCGATGGCCGCCAGCGGCACGGAGAACATAACCACGAAGGGGTCGCGAAGCGACTCGTACTGGCACGCCATCACCATATAGACCAGCACCAGCGACAATACAAGGCTCAACCGCAGTTCCCGGAAGGCCTTCTGTTGCTCCTCATAGTCGCCCCCGAAGCCGATACCGAAGTTTCGCGGCACAGGGATCGAACGAAGCTCTTCCCTTATATCAGAAATAATGGAACCCATAGCCCGGCCGGTGATATTTGCGGACACCATTACGACTCGCTCCTGGTCCACCCTTTCGACCCGGACCGGTCCACTTCGCGGCCGGGCCTCAACTACGTTTCGCAGAACAACTGGCTGCCCATCCGCATTGGTCAACGTGAGGTCAAGGATTTCGCGCAGGTCCATCCGCTCAGAGTCCTTAACGGTCACAAGAATCGTGTACTCGTCGCCCCCCTCGCGATAGTATCCGGCCCGCGTCCCCGACAGGACGGTCTGAAACATGTTTGCAATTTGCGAGACGGTTAGCTTCATATCTGCGACCTTCTGCCGGTCAACAACGATTATTTCCTCCGGGCTACCGGACTCGCGGCTCACCTGAGCATCTGTGACGCCATCCACCTCCTCCACGATTTTCTTGACGCGTTGAGCCAAGGCATCAGCGGTTTGAAGGTCGTAGCCGCGGATTCGCACTTCCACCCTTTCGGACCCTCGCGTTGCCATGCGCAACAAGAACAACCCTTGCCCCGCGCGAGTCCGAATCGTGACCCCGGGGAGATTCATAAGCTTCTGTCGAAGAATCGCCGCGACTTCCTCGCTTGACCGGGATCGTTCGGCCTGCGGCTTGAGGGCAATCCTCATCTCTCCCGTGTGGGACCCCGTAGCCATCCACCCGGCGCCTCCTACAGAGGTGACCGTATTCATAGTTTCAGGAACGGCGGCCGCGACGACGCCTTCGATGGTTTTGAACTTCTCATCGAGAACCTCCAGCCTCGTGCCAACCTCCATCTCCGCGTTGACCCGAACTTCGCCCTCGTCGGAGCTCGGCATCATTTCAACTCCGATCAAGCGGATCAATGCCAAGCTTCCCACGAGAAGAGCAACCGTCCCCACCACAACCACCGTGCGATGGTCGAGGGCGTTGTGAAGAAGGCGCGTGTAGCCCTCCTCCAGGCGCGCGAACCAGCGGCCGCTGATACGAAATATCTTGCTGGCCAGGGTTTGCTTGCCTGTGAGGCCGGCTGAGGTCGGCGGCAGTATCTTCGCAGCGAGCATCGGCACCAGGGTAATGGCCATAGCAAGGGAGCACATCAGGGAGAAGCTAATCACTACCGAGAGTTGTTTGAACATCACTCCGGCCATCCCGCGGACGAAGATCAATGGGAGAAAAACCACCACGGTTGTCAAGGTGCTGGCAATTATGGCAGAGGTGACTTCCTCGCTACCCATGGTCGCCACCTGGTCTGGCGCCCCGCCCGACTCCCGCAGTCGGAAGATGTTCTCCAGGACCACGATGGCGTTATCCACAAGCATCCCGACACCCAATGCCAGGCCGCCAAGTGTCATGATGTTCAAGGTGAACCCGCTGAAATACATCAGGGCGAAGGTTGCCATGATGGAGGTTGGTATGGCCGTGGCAACGATGGCGGTGCTGCGAACGTTGCGGAGAAAGAAGAGAAGCACCAGAATGGCCAAGAGCCCGCCAAAGATAGCCGCGGAGCCGACGTTCCTGATAGAGCGCTGGATGTAATCCGAGGTATCAATAATTGTAACCAGATTGATCTGGGGTATGTCCCGGTTGATTCGATCAATCTCCTTCAGGACTCGGCGAGCGACCTCGACGGTGTTTGTCCCGGACTGCTTATTGACCGCGAGTCGAACGCCCGGACGGCCATTCACCCTCACAATCCGGGTCACCTTCTGCCATGAATCCTCGACGCTGGCTATCTGCTTGAGTTGAATCGGCGCCCCCTCGCGAATGGCGACTACCGTATCTCGCAACTGGTCAAGGCTGGTGTATTCACCGGCAGTGCGGACTGTCACCTCGAAGTTTCCTCGGTCTATCGTTCCCCCAGGCAGGTTGACGTTCTCTGCGCGGATGCGGTTCAGGATTTGATCGAGGGGCAGTCCCAGGGCTTTGATTTTGTCAGGGTACAAATCAACGTGGATTTCTCGGTCGAGGCCGCCATGGACATCGAGCGCTGCCACACCCGGCACCCGCTCGATGCGGTATTTGATCTGATCGTCAATGATTTGGCGGAGCTGCACCGGGTCCAGATTGCCTGCGACGCCAAGAATTAGAATTGGGAAGCTCGCTAAGTCAAATTTCCGTAATACGGGCCGCTCCACTTCTTCGGGAAGGCGCGGCATGACGCGATCAAGGCGGTCTCGGACATCGTTTGCCGCGGCGTCGAGGTCCGTGCCCCAGGAGAACCTCGGGCGCACATTGCTGACGCCTTCCGTTGATATAGAGAAGACTTCTTCCACGCCGGGAACTGCGCTTATCGCCTCCTCAATCGGGCGTGTGACCAGTTCTTCCATCTCTTCCGGGCTGGCGTTCTCGTACTGGGTGCTGACACTCAGGCTTGGAAACGTGATATCGGGCATCAGGTCAACGGGGAGACGCATCAAGGATATGCCGCCCAGAATAATCACGATGAGTGCCACCATGATTGAGAAAATGGGGCGGTGAATGGCAAACCGCGTAATGTTCATCCAGTCTTCTCCAGCAATTTGGAGTGCTGAAGCAATGCTTCCCTGGCCGCGAACCCTGGACACCGGTTTGCACCGGCACCCGTCGCTGCCGACTGCACAGGGTACAGTCTCCGAAACGGGCAGGCAGCCTTCGAAAGCGGCTTTCAGCCGCTGAAATCCGCGGCAAAGCTCCGCATCTGCTCCCTACTCACGGGGCAGTATGATAGCGGAACCGTCTTCGAGAAGGTGCTGCCCGAGGGTCACAACTTCCCCGGAAAGAGGCGGCTTCAGCACCTCGGCCAACCCATTGTGTGTTATGCCGAGCGTTACTGGAACGAAGAGAGCCTTCCTTTTCTGTGTATCCGCCAGAAAAACGCCTTGCTGTCCGCCGCGTCGGGCAAGCGCGGCCACCGGGACAACTGTCGCGTCATCGTGCTTCGCAAACTCAATCTCCGCGCGGATAAACATCCCGGGCTTGAGGAGTCGTTGCGCATTGGCCACTTCGATTTCCACCCTCGCCTGCCGGGAGGTTTCCCTGAGGATAGGCGCCACACGAACGATCGTGCCCGGAAAGCTCTTCTCGGGGAACGCATCGGTCGTGATGACCGCTTCCTGTCCTGTTCGGACCTGCGAATAATCGCGCTCGATGACGTGAATCACTGCCGTCAGCAGATGAATCTCAAGAACCGAAACGATAGGGTCGTTGGCTCTCAGCATCTCCCCCTCGTCCACGAAGCGCTCACCAACGATTCTTGGTTCATCTCCGTCCTCCCATAGCGCCCGAATTTGTGTGTAGGAGAATCGCACCTGAGCCGCGTTCAGAGCCGCTTCCTTTTGCGTCACCTGCGCCAGGGTCACCCTGTACTTGGCATCCTGGGCATCGCACTGAGCTTGGGCAGAATCGAGTTCTGCCTCTGACGCGATCTTTTTCTCGCGCAGCGTCTGAACCCTCTCGAGCTCGCGCTGGGCGACGCCTAACGCACTGAAGCTCTCCTCCACGTTAGCAGCCGCCACATCGAGTTCGGCCCGAGCTTGTTCCGCTTGTTGAAAGAATTCCTCGCTGTCGAGGAGAGCTATCAGGTTCCCTCGCTTAACCGGGTTTCCGATATTGACAAAGAGTTTCTCCAACCGCCCGGGAATCTTCGGCGAGACGATGAATTGCGACTTCGGCAGCAGTGTTCCGCTGAAGAGCCCCACATCCCGAATCGTGGTTTTTTGGACCGGGCTTATGTCCACCGCCACCGCCATGGCTCCGCGGCGGCGGAAGGCGCCTTTCGGCGACGCCGAGGCTTTTTTGTAAACCCGCCAGCCGAGAAATCCTGCAACAGCAATGGCAACAAGTATGAGAATCGCCTTTTTCACGTCATGACCTCTGCACTGTCTCCGGACTATCTGCCTGTCTGACCACGGTTACCCTCGCCGACCTTCGATGACCGAGCAACGACAGGCTCTCTTTGAAACGCCTGCTTGTCAGGTGTGGCCTTTCGTTAAGACCTTGGCGGACGCCAGGCCCGCGAGTCACAGGTATCCTGCATCATCGGTCTGCGCTCGGACCGCGTTGCCCGACGACCGCTTCATCGGAGGCGCCTCGCGAAATTATAGCCAGCGAGGGACATGTTGTCGCCCATGCCCGCCTCGAGGGCGGCCGCGCAATCGTGCCCTATACTAACATAGTGACGCTCGGTTCTAAATAGAGGTTTCGTAATCTCCGTTGGGGGGCGCCTGGGAGTCCGAACGGGCCCCCGGGACGGAAACAGCCGACGGCGAGGTACGATACCACATAGGCCCCGCAGAACACCCTCGCCGTGGGTTCTGCTCCAGGCCCGGACGTGAACCGCATGCAATGTGCCCGTGCAACGGTCCGCGCGCACACTCCCTGCCCTCGACCGCCGGAGACGTTCTGCACGCCAAACAAACGAGGACACGTGAGCGGACGTGTGCACGTGCTCATGGGCGGGCTCCGCAAAAATTGCTTGTTTGGCGAATCCGCTTTGTGCTATTTTCGACAAGATAGATAGGTGCTGCGAGACCAGAGACGGTCGTTCCTGCCATTGGACGACAGTGGCGGAAACGCTGTGTCATCGTCGGGAAAACCGCCAGGTTTTTCTGACCGCAGCAAACCTTTTGGTCGGCGGCGTAGCTCAGTTGGTTAGAGCAGCGGAATCATAATCCGCGTGTCCGGGGTTCGAATCCCTGCGCCGCTACCACCTTTATTTCCGGGTTGCTCGCACCCTGCCCGCCCCATCGCGTTTTCCTGCTGCTCCAACACGCCGCTGTTCTCCGTCCGCGGCGAGGTCCCCCGAAGATGCAAAGATAATGACTGTCACCCTCAAGGACACGCGGAGATTACGGACGGTTCTGTCAGCTCGGTGAATGCAGATGGGATTGAGGCAACTGAGGGGAAGGCGATGAGCTAACGAAACGCGTGCGCGACAGCCTCTTTCGGAGCATAGAAAAAAATGCCGGGAAGCGGAGTCGAACCGCTGACACGCGGATTTTCAGAGCGAGCAAGCCGTTTTTGCCAAAAACCGTCAAAGTCGTAACTTGCGACTTCAACGCTATTTGACCACGCTGCTATAAAGTCCATATTGGCCACAATTACCACGAATTTCAAAAAAACCGTCTCAAAACCGTCCCACTGGACAGCATCATTTGCCCCACCTCTCAAGGTATTCCGCAAGGACCGTCTCGCAAACGAGAACGCGCCCCGGACGTTTTGGAGTCGGCCCCGGAATCTTTACCGCCGGAAGCTGCCCGCGCGAAATGAGGTTCATAACCCCGGCGCGGCTCATCCTCAGCAGGTCTGCCGTCTCTTTCACTGTGTACAGTTTTGCGATCATCTTTTGTCCCGTCACCTCTGCTCTCACGGGCGTCCCTTTTCCCTTACCATGTCTCCTCCGCTGCGATTCAAACTCCTGTTATCGGATTAAGAATCCGCTGTCATTATGTCGTTTCCTATTTTCAATTCGTCAGTTACACACCCGCCCCGCCGACGGTGAGACGGTTTTGGGACGGTTTTCGCCTGTTCTCCTGTGGCTCCATACCCTGGCCAACGCCACCCCACTCCTGAAAGTGCCGGACTACGTTTGAGCAGCGAGAAAGGCTCATCGTGGAGTCCCGTCCATTTTCCGCCGTGTCCTTCAAGGCGCCCCCTATCGCGGGAATGACCTTTCGCCCGGCTTCGCGTCGGAGCGTCAGCCCCTTCTGCGTTGGCTTGGCGTTGGCGTCGCCAGGTAAACCAGTCCACGCCCGGACAGCCGCCAAGTCAACATCGCTGTAAAACGCGTTCTCAATCCGTAGCGTTTCGTATGCGTTCTTCTGAATTTCAGTCGGCTTGTTCATCGCCCCCTCGCCTCCAACCTCTCGTCAAGGCTCCTGTAAACACTTATCGGGTCTGCCTTCCCTTCGGAATCAGTTCGCCTTGCGGCTTCCCAATGCTCTTTGACCGCCTGCATGATGTTGGCTTTCGACGCCCGCTTGCCGAGAAGCTCGCCATGCTTTTTGTCCAAGAAGTCATCGGTGATATGCTTGCCCTTGTACTGGCTTTGGGGAAAGTACTTCCTAAAATGCTCGCGCAGGTCACTCAGGACAAGTTCCGTCCGTACAGCCGGGTCAAGGGCATTAGTCCAGTCAGAAGATTCACCCTTAAAAACATTCGAAGTCGGGTCGGCGTTGGTCTCTCGCGCGCACGCGCCAGTCTGATCTGGTCGGTTTGTTTTCCGTTAAGTTGCTCTGACTTGATCTGATCTACCCCCGCACACGTGTTCGTGCCCGTACGCGCGCCCGCGCCCGCGCGAGAAGGGTCATCATTGGTATCGGGATAGGCTTGCTTGATTTCCGGGTCTTCGAGTTCCGGGCATGAGGGACAACGCTGGTCACGTTTCCGGTTCGCCAGCTCGCCGAAGCGTTCACTGAGGATGAAGCCGGTCACGTGGTAGAAGACGGCGCCGTTCTCGCCGTAGATGTGAACGAGGTTTCGTTCCTGAAGCGCCGTGCAGGTCTCCGCAACTTTCTCGACAGTCCATCCATCTGCGCCCGCGATGCAGGCCGCGAAGACCTGTCGAGGGTCTCCTGGCAGGTTGCCGAAGTCATCCGCGACGGCTCGCATCCGATGAAAGAGCCGTTCCTGTGCATCCGTGAGAAGCGCCAGGTCTAAATCCTGGACTGTGTCGCTCCATATTCTCCGCCATTTTCTCGCTTGCATATTCCACGTCCTCTGTTGTTATCGGTCCCCGCCCGAAGGGGGGCCCGAAGGCCACGCCCCGGTTTCGCTCCGACCCCGGTGCGGACCGCAGAGCGCGACCGACGGCGTCCATGGCCACGAACGAATCGCGAACCGCCGCCCGCAGGACTGCCGAGCGAGACATCCGCCGCTTGGAACATAGCGTCCGAAGCATCGTAGCGGTTTCCTCATCGAACCGCGCGGCGAAAAGCAAGTTGAAATTAGCCATCGAGAAACCTCCAAAACTTTTTGGTTGTGTAACGGTCTCCACCCTGTTAGACTTGTTTCAAATGCCGGAAAAATGTCCACTTTTGAGGTCAGAAAATGAAACACTACTCGCTGTCGGCGCTGTTTCGGGTGGTGATGGAGAACCAGGTTGCCGAAGCGAAGTGCGTACGACAGGCGCCTGGCCGAAGACGGGAACTCAAAATCAAGGAATTCGCAAGCACCATCGGCGTCAGCAGCAGGACTGTGAAGCGCTGGGCTGAAGCAGGTATCATTCCAGTCGTCAAGCGTCGGACTGCGCGAGGGCACGTGAGAACCAGAATCACGGAAATGCCCTTGGGGCAGTACATTGCCGTCGATGGCGGTCAGGTTATATTGAACGCGTTCCTTCGGAAGGCCTGGTCGGACTTCTGGCGGAGTTTTGGGAAATTGCCCCCGAAGAAAGTCCACAAACAGGATACCCGAAAAAGTATTCGATTTGCCCGCACGTATGACCCGCGATTCCTCGAAGAGGTGTTCCTGGGCGCTACGAATTGGGAAAACGTAGGGCGTATGATGAGGCAACTCGTGAAGAACAGGGTTTTGCTCTTCAACCAACTCGTATACTGTATGCGACCGGAAAGATACATGACCACCTTGAGTGAACTATTGCCAGAGGAGAGATTGTCGCGGTTGTCGGCAGTCTCCCTAACAGAACTGCAAGATCTTGTGCAGACCTTGACACCGAAGCAACGTCAAATCCTGAAGGTCATGCTCCGGTTGCAGCAAGAAAATCCTGGCGCTCCCCCGAGTAAGAGCGATGTTTGGAGGGCGTGCAAAAATGACCCCCTCATTGGGAAAATGTCACGGACCACGTTCTGGCGATATATGAAACACCCAACCTTGCGGCTTTTCTTAGAACGCCTCTACGAGGACAGGGACAATAGCGTTCCCTCCCTTTCGAGTAATCATCGGTACGCGACCTGAAGCGGACGTACTCTGGTGCGATAGAAGACAACCGACTGCTCGTAGCCACCTGTCCGGCGACACAGGTTATGAGTGTAGTGCTCTGCGCCGCAGGTCAACCACGCGTAACGAGGGCCGCTTGATACACTCCAGGGTCACTCGGCTCACACTCTCCGGTCACTTGCCGGTCTTGCGTTCCCCGACCCTGGCGCGGAAAACCCTGCCTAATTTCCGCCGGGACGCACGATCGCCTCTTGAGCCGTCCCCCCCTCGCGGAGACTGCCCCACTTTCACGGGCGACGGCAGGACGGACGCCGAGGCGGGACAATCTCACTGCCCAAGCAAGCCGCTTCCTGAATCCTGGCAGCCGACTGAATGCACCTGCGGATCGCCGCAGGCGGTTTGGCTGCCCACGCTTCGCATAGTGCCTCCAGAGCTTCTGCTTGGCGGGATAGAGTTCTCTCTGAGGGTCAACCCAAAGGGGGGGCATGGGGGGCACGATGGTAGCTCCATTAGTACACCTTGCGGGTAGTTTATGGTAAGCGCCCGGCCAACCCATGTTCCCTGTGAGAACGATGTGAGCCATACTCCTCGGCAGATATAGCGTATGTGTGGTATGTAGACAGATCGCATCGAGGAGGATGAAAATGCAGGGACAGGAGAAGCGGCGGGACGTAGAGAAGGAGCGATACTGGCGGAGGGAGAGGGGGGAGGCGGCGCGGAGTGGAATATCGATTCGGCGGTTTTGCCAACAACGGAAGCTGAAGGAGAGCCAGTTTTACTGGTGGCAGTCCCGCC
>JAUYEE010000143.1 GCA_030691545.1 bacterium
GGTGAACGGAAACGGGAAATCTCTGTTCGTATTCTGCGGGTTCCCATCGATCAACCACTCGTATTGAGTGATGACACCGTCGGGATCCCTGCTGCGGTCCGCAGAAAACCAAACGTCCACCGTCCCTCCGGGAGGTACCGATAGGTTCAGCCTCCCGTTCTCGTACGCGGTCTGTCCCTGAGCAGTCATCGCAAAGGCCGCAGTCGGGCCTTGGTCTATCTTGATCTCAAGCCCCAGCATGGCCCTCGACTGGTCCGTGGTGCCAGCCTTATCGCCATCCATCTTCCAACCCAGCCAGCCCAGGTCCCGAACGCACGCCCTGTATACCACATGATAGTTCGCAGGGAACCCAGTCAGCTCGATTTGAATAGCTTCCATCCGCTTTCCTAGCCCTGTTGTCCCTGCAGTGGTCCCGTTCGAAACCCAGTCCTGCCAACTGATGTCCGCTACATGCGCCCTGTACCGGATACCGTACCCGCTGGGGAAGTCAACCACCTTGATCTGTACGGCTTCCACTTGGTTACCTGAGTCTGGGTCACCCGCGGTCACACCGTCCTCCACCCACCCAAGCCAGTCAAGGTTGGCGACATGGGCTTGGTACGTAACCTGAGTTGAATTTGCCCGCAGCGAGAGAAGAAGAGTGCACAGAAAAACAACGACGAACCGAATCCGCCCGCTACTCTGATGAGAGAAGCTCTTGCCAATGCCCATAGTCACATCCTCCGTTGTGAGACACGATCGGCGGGGTGTATTCGACACCCGACCGCCTGTCCGCCAATGCTCATTCCAGTGGAAACACATTATGCAACCTGACGCCAGGCCCTGCAACCAAAAAAGACTAAACGCCGATTTTGGGGCAGAGGGGGTTGAGGAGACAAGCGGGGCAGCGAGGGTTGCGAGCGGTGCAGACGCGGCGGCCGTGGGTGATTAGGTTGAGGTGGAAGGGATACATTTTCTCGGGGGGCACGAGCTCGCCCATGACCTGATGTGTCTTTTCACGGGTGGCTTTTTCGGGGACGAAGCCCAGCCGCTTCGAGAGGCGGTGGATGTGGGTGTCCACCGGGAAAACATTCCTGCCGAGAGTAAACAAGAGGACGATTTTGGCGGTTTTCAGACCGACGCCTTTATAAGACAAAAGCCTTCTTTCGGCCTCTTCCGGTGGAAGGTCGCGTAGGAATGAAAGGTCGAACTCGCCGTGCTCGTGCTTGATTGAAGCGAGAATCTCCTTGATCCGCTTGCTCTTGATATTGGCGAGGCCCCCGACTCGGATGGCTTGAGCGATCTCGTGTTCGGGGGCATTGAGCACTTCCTGCCACGACGGGAAACGCTCGCGAAGGCCCAGGTACGCTTTGTCGCGGTTGATGTCGTTGGTGTTCTGGGAGAGGATAGTGACGATAAGGCTTTCGAGGGGGTCATGCTGGCGTGAACGGCGAGGAATGCCATATTCCTGTTCGAGGAGCTCGATGATGCGCGCGAGCCTCGTTTCCGTCCTTTGAGTACTGCTTGGGTCTTTTTCTTTCTTTTCTTTCATCCGAGTCAACGCTGACTCTCACACCACCGGCTGAAGCCAGGCACGAGGCGACACTGCCCAAACACAATCCTGGGTCTGTGCAGCGTCCTCGACCGCTCGCAACGATACTTACGACAGTGTGCACTTAACTCCAGTAGGGGCGGCAGATTCCTTGGCCACGGGCGGGTGCCCGCGCGCACAGGCAAAAGAGCAATTCCACCTCTCCACGGCTGTTCTTGTCAAGAGGGCTTCTTGCTTTCAGCCCCGCCTCGGCGGGGCGGCAGATTCCTTAGCCACGGGCGTCAGCCCGTGGACACAGAAAGGACAAAAACAAATCCCCAGCCCCCGCAGGGGGCGACACATTCAATCGAGATAGTGCCCGGGGTCGAACTCGATTCCGTGTTTTTCCAATAGCGCCTTCAACTCCTTCTCAAAAGGGGCCCTGCGGTGACGGACCTCCTGATTCTCAAGATAATCTACCACATCAGCGCTGGCAGACTGGCTAACGGAGAACACGGCGAAGCCGCTCTGCCACTCGAAGTCGGCGAGCCGGGGAAACGTCTTGCGAACCCACCTCGAGGAATTGGCCTTGAGTTTCCCCACGACATCAGAGGCGGAATGCGTCGGCCCCACCTTTATTAACAAGTGAACATGGTCGTCAACCGCGGCGGCTTTGACCGCATCCGTTTCCATCCTCCGGGCTATGCCGCACAGGTAAGCTAAGAGTCGTTCACGCATGTCCTTATAGAGAAAGTTGCGTCGTCCGTTTGTGCTGAAGACCACATGCAACAGGATTTTCGAGAATGTATGACCCATTATGTGTCGCCTCCCTGCGGAGGCTCCATTCAACAGCCTCGACACCTTTTCCCACGGGCTGACGCCCGTGGCTGTGTTCTTTCGGTACTTCGTGGCTTGCAGTATTCCCGACGTCCTCGCGAAACAGGACGGCGCCGCCTGGCTCAGTGAGCCGACGCGGGCCGGCACATCCGGCCAATCCCGTAATCCTGTCGAAAAAATACGTCACCGCATTTATGAGTCAGAGCTTGAAGTATCGCTCCTGTTCTCCGAGAGCGTTCGCTGAAGCGGACCGTCAAAGTGCATTCTATCACGTCCCAATCAGCCCTGCCGCAAGATAGAGCACGATCGCCACACTTGTCACGAATACGAAGCCGAAAGACATCGCTAAGGTCGTCGCGAGGACAGTGCTGAGAACGGAGGCACACCCGTTGATTCCCCAGCACCAGGGGACGAGACTCGGAGAACTGTCGGAAACATTCTGAAGTCCTCGCGGGAAAGGCATTCCCATGAAGAAAGCAAGAGGCGCCAGCAGAATGATCGAGACGACGATTCTGCCTATTGTCGGCAGGGAGCCCAGAACAGAAAAAATGCCGCCGAGGGCGAGAAGGTAAATCAGCGAGATGATGGCAATGGCAAGGAACGGAACGAGATGGTGGGAGGAATGCCCGGAAGCGCGACGCAGAAACCTGTTCGCACGGAGGCTGCCCAGTCCAGAGAAAATGAGGAAGGACGAAATCACGACGGTGATGGAATAGATGGGGTGGCGGAGAAAAAGAACGAATTTCTGCATGGAGGACATCTCCAGAAACATGAATGCCAGTCCCAGGCAGAGAAAGTACAAAAGCCGGCGGGGTTTTCGGACGGCGCCTTCTCGTTTCCGAAGAAACAGAAGCGGGACAAGGATAAGCACGATGCTGGCAAGAGCCGCCTGAACGAGGGTCGCAACGAGGAGGACATATCCCCACGGCATCCACTGCTTTCCCATCATCTTGAGAAGCGGGCGGAGAGCTTTCCACCGGAAAAAGTGAAAGAAGAAAGGCTTCTCATCCGTCGCCGGGCGGACATTGAACAGATAGCCCTGGTACACACTTCGCCGGTCCGGCGAAAGAAGCGCGGTGCAAGCGTTGTAGTATAGGGGTTCGGGGTCGCCGGGGCTTTGCGGGTCGCTCAGGATATTGTATCTGTTGGTCTCTTCTCGCGTGATGCCAGGGTAATAGGCGACGTCGAAGGACCTTTCCTGGCAGAATTGGCGGACGGCGTTGATTTCCTCGTCGGTGAAGGGTGTTCTTTTGACGAGGATAGTTCCGGTCTTCCAGCTCCGGATGAACACGAGGTGCTTCCCGGGGTTCCTCACGTCGAGGCGTTCCAGAGCCTCGATAGCCGTCGCGAATGCCTTGATGTTGTCTCGCGGGGGGAACTGAATCCAGTTGGTGATGGAAAGCACCCCGTTTGGCATGAGATGGCGCAGAAAAGCAGCGAAGCCCTCAACCGTGCATAGATAATTCTCCGCGAGGGCATAGACCCCTGCCGCGGATGCTCCGGGGGAACCCATGAGCGCGATTTCGATGAGGTCGAGTTTCTCTTTTGAGGATTCAATGAAGCCTCGCCCATCTGCGGCAACGACCTTGACTTGGGGCAGGGAGTAGATTCCTCCGCAGAAGTGTTTGTACTTCTCCTTCACCAGTCGGATGATTTTGGGGTCCAGCTCGACGGCTGTGATTCTTTCAGCGTCATGCAGCAGCGCAAGAAGAACGCCGGGTCCTCCGCCGGCGCCTATGATTGCGACCTTGGGCTTTGACAGGAGGTGATAGGGAAGAGCCTGCGTTGTGTAGTCAAGGTAGCGGGCATTCTCGATATTCCCGCCGAAGTCCGTCATTACAGTGACCGCGTCAGCATCCATGACGATGCCGCGAACGGGCGGAGGCTCTTCTTGGAATCGGAAGCTCAGTCCCGGCGCCGGGTTGAATTTGATGGCGGGGCTGTCCACAACGTCAAGCCTGCCCAGAGGGCTGGAATCGGTGTGGAGGATTTTTGTCCCCACGGAGCCGCGGATGACGCTGAGGGTTTTGTATTGGGAAATGGAGAGACGAACGGGCATGAAGGCGGACGCGACAGCGCCCAGTGCCGACAGGCCGACCGGCAAGACAAGTCGCGTGATGCGACGGTGAATGCTGAGAAGAACGGGACCCGAGAGGGATGCGATGGCGATGACCCGCACACTTGAAACGGGCTCCAGGAGGAACAGCAAGCCGATGACGGCGAGGGCGCCCACACCGGATCCGAGGAGATTGGCTCCATACAGCGTGCCGATGCGCTGGCTGAATTTCATAAAAGCGATGCCGATGCATGTCGCACCTAACAAGAATGGGATTAGGAAAATCAGGTAGTAGAGGAGAAGATTGAGGAACTGATGCCAGTCGCGGATGAGGAGGAAGAGGTTGAAGGGAATCGTCTGGCTCAGAGATAGGCAGACGACCAGGGAGACCGAGAAAAGGAGCGAGAACAGAACAAGAAACAAGTCAGCGCGTTTCCGGACGCTTTTCTGGAAAAGAGAAAGGAACGTTCCGCTGGCGCCGAAGCCGAGCAGTGCCACGCTGATGACCATGTAGGCAAGATGGTGCCACTGCGTGATGGCAAAGATGCGCATCAACGCCACTTCATAGGCGAGAACCGAAGCGGAGATGATGAAAATCGCAAGAGTTACCGAGATCAAGGCAGGTCCCAGATAGCACACATCTTGTTCGGCCCGGGCCAAAGCGCTTGCACTCTCCACGAATCATACCAGGAGAGCAGACTTCCACAAAGGAGTTCTATGCGTGAATGAAAGGCGCGCCATGGTCGCTGCCGGGGGCGGACAGCCTGGCGCGCGTCTCACCAGCTCTGGATCCTGTAGAACTTGCACACGGACGCGGGGTTGGGGTCGGTCCAGATTGTCAGTTCGCCACCAGATAGGATTGTCGTTTCTTCCGTCCATGTGCTCTTGCCTGATGGGTCACAGCATGACCAAATGGTATAGGCTGCTTCGGGGCGGCTGGACCAGGTGAGCTGAAGGTTCCCGGTGGTCAGAAATTCGATGCCCGTAATACTCGAGAGCCACTCGTATGCCCCCATGTCCACACTTTCGCCGACGACCCGCGGATTGCCCTCGAGGTCAAGGGACTGCGACATCCAATCCTCATTCTTCCCGGTGTCAACACAGGGTGAAGGGGGCGAGAGACGGTAGTCGTTGTCCTCGTACGTGGCGGGATCGTTGTCCGGACCGTCTGGGTCAATAAACTGCGGATTCATGAAAATGTTGCCCACGCCGTCCGGTATCCACCCTTCGATGCAAGAATACATCGGGATACTCGACTCGCGGAGTTGGGGATCAGTCGGGGCCGTGTTCCCCCATACGATGCAGTTCATGATCGTCCCGATGCATTGATACAGCCCGCCGCCCCAGAGTGTAGCTGAGTTGCCGGTGATTGTGTTGTTCTCGATTATCCCGTCACATATCCCGTCGCACCAATACAGCCCGCCGCCGGCGCGCGCTGAGTTGCCTGCTATGCTGTTATTCCGGATGGTCCCCAGGCAGTTGCGCAAGCCGCCCCCCTCCTCCTCCGCCGAGTTGCCGACGATCCTGTTGCCCTGGATCATGCCATCACAGTAGGCAACCCCGCCGCCGATCCGTCCGGCCCAGTTGCCCGCTATCGTGTTATTCTGGATCACCCCGTCGCACCAAAACAGCCCCCCCGCGCAGTCTGCCGAGTTGTTCATTATGGCGTTGTTCTGGATCGCGCCGTCGCAGCAATCCAGGCCGCCCCCGCAGGCTGCGGAGTTGCCTGCTATAGTGTTGTTCTGGATCGCGCCATCGCATTCATGCAGCCCGCCGCCGTAAACTCGGGCTGAGTTGCCCGTTATCGTGTTGTTCTGGATCGTGCCATTGCATTCATACAGCCCGCCACCGTCATGTCCGGCCGAATTGCCCGTTATCGTGTTCTTCTGGATCGTGCCATTGCATTCATACAGCCCGCCACCGTAATATCCCGCCGAATTGCCCGTTATCGTGTTGCTGTTGATTAAGCCCCCGCAGTTGTAGAGCCCGCCCCCGTACATGTCAGCCGAGTTGCCCGTTATAATGTTGTTCTGGATCGCGCCGCTGCAATACGCCAAAGCGCCGCCCGAGCCGGCAGAGTTGTGCGTTATCACGTTGTTTTCGATGGTCGCGTGAGTGTAGCGAAGGTATCCTGCTTGCCCGCAGACTCCGCCTCCCTCGGCGAGAGCCTCGCCGTTCCGGATTGTGAAGCCGGAGAGGGTGCACGTTCCGTTTTCGGTGCCGGAGAATATAACGACGGAGCCGGATTGGCTGCCGTCAATGATTGTGCTGGCGACGATGTTTGAGTCAAGCGGGTTGACGCTCCTGAGGGTGATGTTCTTGTAGAGGAAGTGGATGTTCTCGACATAGGTTCCGGGAGCGACAATGACTGTCTCGCCGTGAGAGGCGGCGTCTATGCCCTGCTGAATTGTTTTGAAAGCGCTCTCCCGCGAGGTCCCGTCGCCAGGGACTGAGACAGAACAATCCACGTACCAGGTCGCGGCGAAGATTGCCTCCGAAACGCAGCTTATTAACAGGATGCTCACGAGACTGGAAATCTTTGGCATTTTTCCCCCTCCTCTCGTTTAGGGTCCCGTGCCTTTTGCCTGCGTCCGCAGACGCCTGACGCGCCATAACGGTGTACCCGCACAGGCTCTGAAGAATCTCACCCTTACTATTGAATAGCACATGGAATACCGATGGGCAAGGACTGTTTTTGGCGGTTGGCGCCGGGCCCTCCCGCTGGTCTCCCTCAGTGCACACAGCTTGAGCTATGCGGCTGAGTTGGGTTAATGATACTATCCCAATGCTTCGGAGCCGAAGTTCGCGTTCGAATCAGGAGGTTCCGATCCTCGCGCAAGAGAAACGCATCTGGCATCTTCAGGAACCGGGAGAAAGGTCCATGAAACTGTTTGTTCCAGGACGCATCTGTCTTTTTGGAGAACATTCTGACTGGGCGGGCGGCCATCGGCGGACAAACTCCGCCTTGGAGAAGGGCTACACGCTCATCTGCGGGACGGACCAGGGGATTTATGCGGAGGTGGCGCCGCATCCCTCCCGGTTGGTCATAACATCAACAACTCCGGAAGGCGAGCGAGTCGGCCCGCACGAAATCCCTATGGAGAAAGACGCGTTGCTACGGGAGGCAAGGGAGGGGGGATTCTTCAGCTATGCGGCAGGGGTCGCGTACGATGTAATGACACATTACCATGTTCGCGGGCTGCGGATTGATAACTACAAAACAGACCTGCCGGTGAAAAAGGGGCTTTCATCGAGCGCGGCAATCTGCGTGCTTACGGCGAGAGCGTTCAACCGGATTTACGACCTGAAGATGACGACGCGAGGGGAGATGGAATGCGCGTACCGAGGGGAGGTGATAACGCCATCTCGCTGCGGGCGAATGGATCAGGGATGCGCGTACGGCAATCGCCCCATTCTGATGATTTTCGACGGCGACCACCTCGAGGTCGTCGAACTGCGAGTCAAGAAAGACCTGTTTCTGGTGATTGTTGACCTCTGTGCCGGGAAAAACACGCAGGAGATTCTCGGAAGCCTGAACCGCTGCTATCCTTTCGCGCGGACAGAGCTTGAGAAAAAGGTTCAGGAATACCTCGGTCCCATCAACAAGGGCGTTCTGGAGAAGGTAAAAGAAGCGATCTTGGCGGGAGATGCGAGACAAGCCGGGGAGCTGATGACGGAGGCGCAACGGCTTTTTGACGAATACGTTGCTCCGGCGTGCCCTTCTCAGCTCAAGGCGCCAGCGTTGCATAAGGTTCTATCGTACAAGCCCATTCAGAAGTACATCTATGGCGGCAAGGGTGTCGGTTCGCAGGGAGACGGTTCGGCTCAATTTGTGGCGCGGGACGAGGAATCTCAAGCAAAGGTAATCGAGATCACCGAGCGGGAACTGAATATGCCCTGCCTGAAGCTGTCGCTGCGAGCGGGGAGCCGAGTGAGGAAGGCGGTGATTCCGGCAGCGGGATTCGGGACACGCTTGTTCCCTGCCTCGAAGGCGGTGAAGAAAGAGTTGTTTCCGATCGTGGACAAGGACGGGATGGCCAAACCCGCGATCCTCATGATTGTGGAGGAGGCGCTGCGGTCGGGGATCGAGGAAGTCTGCATCGTTGTTCAGGAAAGCGACATGGAGACCTTCTCCGCCTTTTTCCACACGCAGGTTTCGATTGAGAACTACAACAAACTGCCGAGCCGTTTTCAGGAATATTCGAAGCACGTCTTAGAGGTTGGGCGGCGGGTCACATTCGTGGCGCAGGAGGTGCAGGAGGGATTTGGGCACGCCGTGTATTCCGCGAAAGAGTGGGTTGGCGATGAGCCGTTCCTGCTGATGCTCGGCGATCATCTGTACTTCTCCGACACGGACGAGCCGTGTGCGCGGCAACTTCTCAATGTTTTCGACGAGCACCAGGTGAGCGTGGTCGGGCTTGTGAAGGCGACCGAGGAAGAGATCGGCATGTACGGGACCGTCGCCGGCACGTGGCAGAGAAACGCCCGGGTCTTGTCCATCACCGAATTCGCTGAGAAACCCAGCCTGGACTACGCCCGAACGAACCTGCGGGTGGACGGTCTGAGCGAGGGCGAGTATCTGCGGGTCTCCGGGCAGTACGTGCTGAGACCGAAAATCTTCGAGCTTCTTGAGGAAAACATCTCCCACAACGTCCGGGATCGCGGAGAGTTCCAGTTGACCCCGTGCCTCGACCGCCTGCGGCGAGAAGACGGCTTCTTGGGCTATCTCGTCCAAGGCCGCTCCTCCGACGTCGGCTTCCCGGAGAACTATCTCCGGACGCTTCGGGGGCTGTAAGCACTGAACGCGGGCCTGTAGTTGTTGTCAGTCGCCGCGAAAAGACTGTGTACGCCGTTATTGTTATTGTTGATGCAAACCTTCAGGAGGCCAATTCTGTCACCGCTTACGTGGTTAACAGCGATTCGGCCTTGAACAAGATGAGAAGCAACCCGAAATGGCACAAATAGGAAGGGCCGCTGATACGGTTCAGCGGCCGAAACCTTTGAGGGTCCCTTACTCTAAGTAAAGGACAGTAATATATTACAGCGCCTGTTGCGCGCTGTCAATACAAAATCGAGCACTTGGCGACGAAGTTGGACGGCTGGCTCCCGTGCAAGGCTTGGAATGAATCGGATTCGGGTCTTATCAGATGACGTGGCGAACAAAATCGCCGCGGGAGAGGTGGTTGAGAATCCGGCGTCGGCGGTGAAAGAGCTTCTCGAGAACGCCCTTGACGCTGAGAGCACGGAGATCACTGTCGAAATCAAGTCCGGCGGGAAGAGTTATATCTCGCTGGCGGACAATGGGACCGGAATGAGCCGGGATGATGCGGTCCTCGCCATCGAGAGGCACTCCACGAGCAAAATCCGCTCAGCTTCTGACTTGGAGAAAGTGGTCACGCTTGGCTTTCGTGGGGAGGCGATTCCAAGCATCGCATCGGTTTCGCGCTTCAGCATCACCACGTGCGAGAGAGACGCCCTCATCGGCACGTTCGTGAAAGTGGACGGGGGGAAGTTAGTGAACGTGGTGGAGGTGGGGCGACCGCCAGGGACCACGGTGGAGGTCCGAAACCTGTTCTACAACGTCCCGGCGAGGCGGAAGTATCTGAGGTCGGTGGAACAGGAGGCGGCGGCGATTTGCCGGTTGGTGGACGCGTACGCGCTGGCATATCCGGGCGTTTATTTCCGCCTGGTGCATAACGAGCGGGAAGTGCTTTTGGCGCCAAAAACGGACCGGATGGAGGAAAGGTTAGCGAAGGTTCTCGGTAAAAAGACCGCCGAGCAGTTTATCCCTTTCCGCTATGAGGAAAAGGGAGTTGTGGCATGGGGGTTTGCGGGACATCCGAGCGTGACGCGGACGAATCGCATGGGTCAGCTCCTTTACGTGAACAACCGCCCGGTTGTGAGTCCGCCTCTCTACTATGCCGTGATGCTGTCGTACAAGACGCTCGTGCCGAAAGGAAGGTATCCGTTGGCTGTTCTGTTCGTGGAGATCGCTCCTGAGTTCGTTGACATGAACGTTCATCCCACGAAGAAGGAAGTGCGGTTCAAAAATGAATGGGCGATCCGCGACATCGTTCTGCGAGGCATTTCCCGCGCGCTGAAGGAGGCGGACTTGGCTCCCCATTTCCTCTCGGACCAATACGAGAAACCGGTCGAGGCGAAAGGCGACTTTGAAAAGGCTCTGGCGCGGCACAGCGAGCCGAAGGCTCCGGGGGCATGGCGGGAGAGAGAATCGGCCGGAGGCGAAAGGATGTCCCGGCAAGCGGAACCGGAGACCGAGGCGGAGCTTCCCATGAAGATGAGGCGGCGAAGTTCCCTGCGATTTCTCTCGCAGTTGTCGGATTCGTACATCCTTGCGGAGGACGAGGAAGGGCTCGTCGTGGTGGACCAGCACGCGGCCCATGAGCGAGTTCTGTACGAGAAAATCATGCAGGGGCTGAAGGGGGGAAGCTGCCCGGCGCAGCGGCTGCTGCTCCCAACCACCGTGGAAGTCTCGTCCGGCGAGAGTTTTGTTCTGAAGGAGAACGCGGAATTCTTGAGACGCATCGGGTTCGAGGTGAGGCCGTTCGGAGAGCGCACATTCATCGTCGAGGCGGTTCCTCCGTTCTTCCTGATGGGAGACATCAAAAAAGCGGTGCACGATTTCCTAACGGCGGCACAAGAATCCCGCCACGAGCGGGATTCGGAACGGGAGAAGGTACTGGTGCGTTCGGCGTGCCGGTCGGCGGTGATGGCGCACGACCGGATGAAGGCGGAGGAATGTGAGGCGCTTCTGGCGAGGTTGATGTCTGCGGAGTCGCCGCACACGTGCCCGCACGGGCGGCCCACGATGATTAAAATGAGCCTGAAGGAAATTGAGAAGCGGTTCATGAGGCGATGAACGTGGCTGTGGCTGAGCGCGCTTTTCCGACCGGCAGGACGCTCTTTCTGGTGGGGCCCACCGGAGTGGGCAAAACAGAGGCGTCGCTGTGGCTGGCGAAGCGGATTGATGCGGAGATTGTCTCAGCGGACTCGATGCTGGTGTATCGGGGGATGGACATCGGCACGGCAAAACCGACGCCCGAGGAGCGGGCGGCGGTCAAGCACCATTTGATAGACGTTCTCGAGCCAACGGAGCCGTTCAGCGTTGGCAAATATCGGCAGCTCGCGAAGAATGTCATCGCGGAAATTCACGGGAGGGGCAAGATAGCGTTAGTCTGCGGCGGAACGGGATTGTATGTGCGCGCCCTGGTGGATGGACTCTTCGAGGGGCCGGCGGCCGACTGGCAGTTGCGAGAGGAACTGGAGGCGGAAGCGGAAAGAAGCGGACCGGAGTCCCTTCACGCCAAATTGATGGAGGTGGACCGGGAGACGGCGGAGAAGCTCTCGCCGAAGGATCTGCGGCGTGTGATCCGGGCACTGGAGGTTCATTCCAGAGCCCATCGTCCCATCTCGGAGTTGCAGTCTCAGTGGAAGCAGCGGGGGCGTGGCCCGACCATGCTCGGCCTGACCATGGACCGGTCCCTTCTCTACCAAAGGATTGAGGAGCGTGTGGACCGCATGTTCGAGCGGGGACTCGTCGAGGAAACCGAGAGGCTTTTGGAGAGGGGCCTGCGGACAAACCGAACCGCGATGCAGGCGATCGGATACAAGGAAGTTGTGGCGTACCTGGATGGGGGGTGCTCTCTTGAAGAGGCGAAGAAATTGCTGAAACGGAACAGCCGTCGCTATGCCAAGCGACAATTGACGTGGTTCCGAAAGGATGATAGAATTCAATGGTACGATTTTGACGACTATGCGACCCAGCAGGAGCTTTATGAGAGTCTTCTTGAGGGTCTTCGCGGCATGACGGAGACGGTCCGGGGAGAGTCCCGACACCCGCAGTGAGGAGGAATCGCCCAACGAACATAGACAGTTACAGACAGGCGGGATTGACAGACCTCGCCGAAGGAAGGGAGCCCGGGGAAAACGAACGGGCAGTTCTTGTGGGCGTCCAGCTTGATAGGGCGAGAAGAACAGAGGTGGACGACCACTTAGGGGAGCTCGCGCAGCTCGCGCGAACCGCGGGAGCCGACGTCGTCCACCAGCAGGTTTTCAAGCGAGACAAACCCACGCCCGCCCACTACATCGGCAAGGGGCACGTGGAGCAGTTACGGCAACTCTGCCGGGAGTCCCGCGCTGACTTAGTGATTTTCGACGACGATTTGAGTCCCGCCCAGCAACGAAATGTCGAGGGGGTCGTTCAGAAAAAGGTCATTGACCGCACAGAAATCATCCTGGACATTTTCGCACAGAGAGCCCGCACCAAAGAGGCGAAACTCCAGATCGAACTGGCGCAGTTGTGGCATCTTCTCCCTCGCTTGACTCGCCGCTGGACGCACCTATCGCGTCAGCCGGGCGAGATCGGCACACGCGGCCCCGGCGAAACGCAACTCGAGATGGACAGGCGCCGGGTCAAGGAGCGCATCCACAGACTGAATTCAGAGATTACGTCGGTCCGGACGCATCGGGCGACGCAGAGGAAAGCCAGGAAAAAGGGTGCAGGGCAGACTGCGTCGCTCATCGGCTACACAAACGCGGGGAAATCCACATTGTTGAATGCACTGACCCAGGCGGGCGTGACCGTGGAAGACAAGTTGTTCACGACGCTCGACCCCACGACGCGAAAGCTTCTCCTGCCGAACCACCAGGCTGTATTCTTGTCGGACACGGTCGGCTTCATTCGGAAACTCCCCCACCAGCTCATTGATTCCTTCCGGGCGACGTTGGAGGAAGTGACGGAGGCGGATTTGTTGATTCACGTCCTGGACGTCAGCGACCCGCGAGCAGACGAGCGTTCGCAGAATGTCTATGAGGTGCTGAGGGAAATCGGCTGCGCTGAGAAACCGACGATCACGGTTCTCAATAAGATTGACAGGCTCAAAGGGCCGTCCCCCGTGGAGAGGTTCCGGCGGAGTCACCTCAACTGCGTGCCGATGTCAGCCAAAGAAGGTGTCGGGCTGGACGAGTTTACCCGCCAGTTAGAGCGGTTGCTGGCGGAGCTGCTCGTGATGGTGCACCTCCGAATCCCCCAGAGCCAATCGCGGTTCGTGTCGCGCATTCACGCCGAGGGAAACGTCATCAGCAAGGAGTACGAAGGGAACGACGTGCTGCTGTGGGCGGAGCTCCCCGCAAAACTGGCCGCCATTGTCAGTGACTTCGTCGAGGATTGACCTCGCATTGAACGTATATGAGCACGAACCCAGGCGCCAAGCCGCATCTTCAAGAACCGATTAAAGCCCCGGCGAGACCCGACTGGCCCGAGGTAACCAGGGTTTCTCATTACTACCTGGCCGTTGATGCTGTGACTCAGCCCATCAAGATAGAGGATCGGGTGCTGTACGGAGTAAGGGAAACATGATGACCCTTCGCCACTTTACGGAGGGCCTGGAAAGCGTGCCAGCGACGACTTCATGGTACCTCGCCGACATAGCGGAAGCGCGAGGAAAACAGGAGCTGTTCGTCCGCCAGTCTCCCCAGCGTCTCAAGACTCTTCGAGAGCATGCCCTTGTGGAGAGCGCCGTCTCTTCGACTCGGATCGAAGGGGTCAACGTGGACCCGTCCCGCGTAAAGACGATTGTCTTTGGGAAAGCCTCTCTTCGAGATAGAAATGAAGAAGAGGTCCGGGGCTATCGGGAGGCGCTCAAGCTCATTCATGAACAAAGGGCTGCTCTGCCGTTGTCGGAGGAAATTGTGCTCGAGCTTCATCGTCTCGCTCTCCCGGATGCCTGGGACGCCGGAAAACTCAAAGAGAGAAACGGGCAGATTATAGAAAAGTCCGCCGATGGGAGAACAAGGATACGCTTTACTCCCGTGTCTGCGAAAAGAACGCCCGCTTCGATGAAGGAGCTTTTCGAGCTATGGACGAGAGGGCTCAAGAATCGGGAAGTTCATCCTCTGATTCTCGCCGCAGCATTTAACCTCGATTTCCTGTGCATTCATCCTTTTCGCGATGGGAATGGCCGGGTTTCTCGTCTCCTTCTCCTTGTTCAATGCTACCATCTTGGCTATGAGGTGGCTCGCTACATCAGCATCGAGCGCCTCATGGAAGAGAACAAAGAGCGCTACTACGAAACCCTCGAGGAGAGCTCCCGCGACTGGCACGAGGGTAAACACAATCTCTGGCCTTACATCAACTATCTCTTTTTCATCCTCAAGTCGGCGTATGGGGAGCTTGAAGGGCGACTCGGACAGGTCGCCGAGCCGAGAGGCGCAAAGACGCAGATCGTCCAAAATGCCCTCGCTCGATTCCCCGGCGAATTCTCCGTGGCGGAGCTCGAGAGGTCATGTCCAACCGTAAGCCGCGACATGGTCCGGAGAGTTCTTCGCGACCTCCAGAAAGCCGGGCAGGTCGAGTGTCTTGGGCACGGCCCCGGCGCCCGGTGGCGAAAAAAGGGTAATGTCTTGAAAAAGGGTAAAAAAGAGGGTAATTGAAGACGTGCAATGGATCGCCAAAGCTTCAGGAGCCGATCAGAGATCCGCTTGGTCTGGAATGGCATGATGCTGAGAAGGTTTCCCGGTACTGGCTTCAAGTGCATGCGATGACAGAGCTTAGGCAGGTGCGGGAACACCCCGGACAATATCGATAGACACAGTGAAAACCCTGAGCCAGCAATTTCGACTCATAATCCTTGTTTTGTACGCCGTAGTCCTATTGGGCGCTTCAAAGCTTGCTTTGGGGTCCTGGCTACCGCCAACAAGCGAAAAAGGATTATGGTTCTTCTCCGGCCTGGGAGCCCTTCTCCTGGGAAACTTGATTGTCAGCCCCTTCTATCATAAGCCCGCTGACGCCATTTCGTATGGAGTCACAGGGTTGGTGGCTCTGCTTGCGGTTTGGCCTATGCGTGGCGGCAGCGGCTTTGACCTAGTGCTCTGGACTCTGGCCACGGCATACGTGCTTATAGTTGTGGTTTCCGGGTTGCTATCTATAGCGCTAAAAGACGGCCGGCGACAGCCTCTTCAACAGGCCTCAAGGTCACTTTATCACCTGACTTCAACCTTCGGCGGTCCGAGAGATGTCTTCTCCGCTGTCTTTCTCTTCGCGATTTTCGCCTTCCACCGGAACGAACCCAGAGAGTATCTGACGATTGGCGCATGTTGGGCTATCGTGGTGGCGCTACGACCTCTCGAACGAATCTCCTCCTTTGTTGCAGAACTGCGACAGATATGGGGTGCCCGGTCCGGAGGCGACCCCCTGGGGGAAGTGGTTGGACATCTCGTACCCGGAATAGTCCTAATCAAGCATGATCCCTCATGTGCCGTCAAGTTCGGGGATACGCTCGTGGTGCCGGGAGAGGACGGGAAGGCCAACATCGCGCTGGCGCTCGACCATGTTGGTTTGGCCGACGGTCGCTGGCTTCGCGCCGTCCAGTTGGACCTGCCCTGGGGTGTAAGAAATGAGGTCTGCAAGAGCGCAGGAGAGAAGTCTAACCTCTGTCGCATCCTTAAGAAGGAGCAGCTCGAACGGTGCCGGGAGGGTATCCATTGCGAAATGCTTGAAAGGCGCGATTCGCTTGTGGGGCTCGTTGCACCGGATACAGACATCTCGCGACTACGGTTTGAGATTGTCCGTTGTGACCTCGATCTCGAGGAGGGTCGGCTGTTGGAGGTAGGCATCGGCGCGAAGCCGGTCCTTTATCAGGTCGTTAACGGCCTTACAAGGGAGGAAATCGTCCAGGAGAAGAACAAAAGGGGGTACGTGCGTGGAGAGGCAAAAAAGATCGGAAGATGGAATACCAGCACTGGCGGGTTTGACGTCGTCAAGTGGCTTCCGTCTCCGAACGCGCCAGTGTTCCTTGTGGGCCGAGCGGAGATGCAACCGCGCAAGGAGGCTGTTGGCCACTTCCCCGGAACGGACTACCCGGTCTCGCTCGACATCCACCAGCTGGTCGTTCACAATGGGGCAGTACTGGGCATTTTGGGCGTGGGCAAATCGTTCCTCGCAATCGAGCTTGTGGAGAGGATGATAGCGGAAAAGATAAAAGTGATATGCCTGGACCTGACCAACCAATACGCTAATGAGCTCTCCCAGTTCTATGACGCCCGGGATGAGGAAAGAGAGATAAAGGAGCTCCAGGCCTTGGGGCCCCAAGGAAGAGGCAAGGTTTCGCTGAATGTCGAGGAAGGCGGAAGCGTAGGTGACTTCACAGCGGCCCTTCGGCAGAAGCTTGAACCCTTCCTTCAGGAAGGCTCAGGAAGATACCTGAAGATTTTCAACCCAGCCAGCTTTGAGATATGGAGGCAGGACAGCAAACCTTATCAAAACAAAGCATCAATGGCCTCGTTGACGCCAACCGAGGTAACCAGGATATTCGCTGAAGTGACACTCGAGATATTGCAGGAGAAAGGGATGACCGACGTTGCGCGCTGCTGTCTCGTGTTTGAGGAGGCGCATTCCTTGATTCCTGAATGGACAGCGGTGGCGACGGAAGGGGACAAAAGCGCAACAAACGGCACCGCCAAGGCAATTCTTCAAGGCCGTAAATTCGGTCTGGGCTGCCTGGTGGTGACTCAGCGGACTGCCAATGTTACCAAGAGCATTCTCAATCAGTGCAATACCATTTTCGCCCTTCGATCTTTCGATGCCACGGGCATTGAGTTCCTCAAGAATTACATCGGAGAAGACTACGCCGCTGTGATCTCAACCCTCGAAGACCGCCACGCAGTCATCTTTGGGCGAGCTTCGTCCTGCCGAGACCCGGTGCTGGTGCGCCTGAATGAGCGCGAGGACTTCCTGCGAGTTTTCCGCGAAGCTCGCGAGGAAGGAGAATCCCATGATCCCCAAGGAACGCAAAAGGCTGACTGAGGTGGATTTTCGGATTGCTGTGGTGAGCAAGCATTCGGCGAGGGAGAAATCCGTGCGGCACGGGCGTGCGTTGTCTCCCAAGGGCGGTCTCGGAACCGCCCGGGCGGTCGCTCGCCCGTGATGCAGGACGGTTGTTCGGGTGAAAGATGTCTGAACCGACAAAGCAATACTTCACAATCAAGGAGCTGCCGGCGCATGAGCGGCCGCGGGAGCGGCTGGAGAAGCTCGGGCCCGAGGCGCTGTCGGATGCGGAGCTCCTGGCAATTCTTCTCAGGACGGGAATGCCGGGTGCCTCCGCACTCGATTTGGCGAATCGCATTCTGCTCAAGTTTGGCGACCTGAAATGTGTAGCGGCGTCGTCGCTGGAGCAGTTGTGTGAGATCGGAGGCATCGGTCGCGCAAAGGCAATCCAGATAAAGGCGGCGTTCGATCTCGCAAAGCGCCTGTCGGAATTCCGGGGGCAGGAGAAGCCCGTGGTGAGAAGCTCGCGGGACGTGTTCGCGCTCCTGGCGGACGAGATGCGAATGCAGGAAAAGGAGTGCTTCAAGGCTCTGTACCTGGACGTGAAGAACCACGTCAAGAAGGTCGAGACGATTTCCGTGGGCACCCTGAACGCGAGTCTCGTGCATCCGCGGGAGGTCTTCAAGTCCGCCGTGAGGGACAACTGCGCTGCGGTCATCATCGTTCACAACCACCCGACGGGGGACCCAACGCCGTCATCGCACGACACGGAGACGACGAAGCGGATTCAACAGGCGGGCCGCGTATTAGGCATCGAGCTGCTCGACCACATCATCATCGGCGAGGGAAAGTACTTCAGCTACAAAGACAAAGACATGATATGAGAGGCGCTCATTGTCGAGCAAGCGAAGGAGAATTGTACTTCTCATCATCTTTCTTACCATCTTCGCGTTCCTGAGCCTGTCGGTGACGGTCTCCCGGTCGGTGAAAAGGGTAAGCACTGGCTTTTTCTCTCCGGTTCTTTCCGCGATGCGCAGTGTGGGTCAGAAGCTGGAGGACATCTGGGACGTAACGTTTCACTCCAACAACATCGCCCGAGAGAATCTTCGCAAGGAGCGGGAGGTTTTGAAGTTGCGGACGGAGCTGAGGTTAGCTGAGGAGAAGATTCGAGAACTCGGCTCCGTGCACGAGCAACTCGAAGAGCTGGCGAAACAGGGACACCAGGTCATCCATGCGCGGGTCATCGGCAGAGAACCGGATAGCTGGTATCACACCTTTCTGATTGATCGAGGCGTGAAGCATGGAGTGGGAAGAGGGATGCCGGCGGTGCATGGCGAAAACATCGTGGGACGGGTGATCGAGGTGGGGGGAACGTGGAGCCGCGTAAGGCTGATTCTGGACCCCCAGAGCGCGATCCCCGGGGTCACACTGGAAGGACACGCTACAGGGGTAATTGTCGGACGCGGAGCCGGGGCGCTGAGGATGACGTACATCGAGCACACGGCGAGGATCAAGGTCGGGGATACGGTCGTGACGTCGCATTTAGGGAAAGTGCTCGACCACGATGAGGCCCCGCTGCCCGAGGGACTCGTCGTCGGGAAAGTAGTGAGCCTCTCGCAGGAAGAGGAAGGGCTTTACCAGTCGGCGGAACTGGAATCGGCAGTGCAGTTTCGGGACCTTCGTGAGGTGTTCGTGGTGGCGCCGAGATGAAAGCGCGAACTGTTATTCCGGCTTTAATCGTGTGTGTACTGTTCCAGGTGGTCTTGCCGAACACCATCTGGCTATACGAGACGCTGCGGGTGCAGCTTGTCTTGATCGCTGTAGCCCTGTTCAGCCTTCAGGAAGATTGGTTTGGCGGAGCGATGACCGGCGTCGCGGGCGGATTTATCATGGACCTGTTCTCGGGCGGGCGAATCGGGGTGTATGCCCTCTGCTATGGGATTGTGGGGATGATGGTTGGGCGAGTACAGGAGAGATTGTTCAAGGAGAATCTTGTCACTATTGCGACGGTGATGGTGGCGGCGTCGCTTCTCAGTGCGATTTTCGTCGTGCACCTGCTGGGGCTCTACGGGATCGAATATGATTTCTTTGGGGAGTTCTTGAAACGGATTGTCCCATCGGCGGCGGCAAACGCCATTGTCGGGTGCACGATTTTCTCGATGGCAAGGAAAATTCGGCGTGGAATTCGAGCGGCCCAAAAAAGGTATTACTGGTAAACCGCGGGTGCTATTGGTGATAGCAGGGGTATCGTTGTGCCTTGTGGCGGTGCGCCTGTGGTCGCTTCAAATCGCCAGCTCGGACCGCTATCGCGAGAAAGGGCTGCGGAACAGAATTCGGACAGTCGTCCTGAAACCGCGACGCGGAAATATGTACGATCGCAATTCGACCCTCCTGGTGGGAAACACGCTCCGGTACGATGCATCCGTTTTCTACACGGAGTTGGAAAGGAGCGACCAGGGCAGGGCGTTGCTGAGCCGGGTTCTTGAGCGAGTCCTCGGCCTCACACAGGAACAGGTGAACCGCAGGCTCGACCCGCGGCGCGCGATTCCCTATCTCCCGATGAAAGTGGAGAAAGGCATCAGCGAGGGGCAATTCTATCAGTTGAAATCGGTCGAGGGGGAAGTGCCGGGTCTTCTGGCGGAGGTTGAGGCGTCGCGCGACTATGTCGAGGGCGATCTGGCGGCGCACGTTCTCGGAGCCGTTGGTGCCATCTCCCCGGAGATGTATGAGCGATACAAGGAATACGGCTACCAGCGGGACGATGCCGTGGGGATCATGGGACTGGAGAGTATGTTCGAGAGAGAGCTCCAGGGCAAGAAGGGGAGGCTCCAGGTTCAGGTGGATAATCGCAGTCGCCTGGACCGAGTGATTGAGGAGCAAAAGCCGGAGCCGGGAAAGGACCTGCATCTGACCATAGATGCGCGGTTGCAGAGAACCGCGGAGAATGCGCTGTCGGGGAAGAAGGGCGCGGTTGTTGCTCTCGACCCGCGAAACGGCGACGTGCTGGTCATCGCGAGCTGCCCGACGTTCGACCCGAACGCGTACTCCTTGCCGCGAAGCGACGAGGATGTCGAAAGGATTAAAGCCTGGGGGCAAGAGGGAGACCGCCCCCTCTACAACCGTGCGATCAGCGTGGCCTATCCGCTGGGGTCGGCCTTCAAGCCGATGGTGGGATTAGCGGGGCTGGAGGCGCGGGTGGTCTCCCGAGACACGAGCTTTCACTGCCCGGGGGCCTTTTATCTCCCGGGGGTGAGCCGCCCCTGGCGGTGTTACCATAACTATCACCACGGCTGGATCGGGCTGGAGGACGCGCTCAGAAGGTCGTGCAACGTGTACTTCTATAACTTAGGGCGCGCTCTCGGGGTGGAAGGAATGTGTGATATGGCCTCGCGGCTGCATTTCGGGGAGAAAACGGGAATTGTTCTGCCAATGGAAGATGGCGGCATCAACCCGGATGAGGCGTGGAGACAGTCCTCCGACCCCCGCGCGGAGCCCTTCCGCGTCTGGTACACCGGAAACACCATCAACCTCTCCATCGGACAGGGCCCCCTCGAGGCGACTCCCCTGCAAGCGGCGTGCTCCTACGCGGCACTCGCCAACGGAGGGACCTACTATCACCCGAGGCTCGTGTCGAAGATTGTGGGAGGAGGACAGGGGACGGTTTTTCCGGTTCGCTCGGAGGCAATTGGGGTGAGCGAACGTTCCCTTCGCGTAATCAAAGAGGGAATGAGGAGGGTCGTCCAGGAGCAGGGCGGGACGGCGTACCGGGTGTTTGAGGACGTGTCGTTTCTGAAAGTGGCGGGAAAGACCGGGACGGCTCAGTACGGGGCGGGAAACGAGCTGTCCTACACGTGGTTCGCGGGATACGCCCCTTGCGACGCCCCGCGGATTGTCGTGGTGGCGCTCATCGAAGAAGGCGAGACCGGCGGGGCCACATCCGCGCCAGTCGCCAAGCAGGTCCTCGTGGACTTCTTCACCCTCGGCGGGTAGCGCGGGAGACGCCTTTCGCCGACTATGTCAGCTTTGCGAGGAACCGCGTGCGACGTGCCGCAAGCGTTTCTATTTCTGTTGATGCACCACCAGGACTTGGGTATTGTCACCAATGGTGATTCATTGTGGGGCGTGAGACGCGTCCCATATAAGGAGATTGTCATGGAAACTTATCGTTTGCAGGTCATCATCGAGCAGGACGAGGATGGTCTTTACGTGGCCGACGTGCCCGCACTTGTGGGCTGCCACACCCAGGGCGGAACCTTTGAGGAAGCACTGGATAACATCCGCGAGGTCGCAAGGATGTGCCTTGAGGAGATGAAGGAAGACGGTGAGGTCATTGAGCTGCGATGCCCGCAGGCTGTGGGAATCAAGACAGTTGAAGTTGTTCTGTAGGACAAGGTCGCAGGACAATGAAATGTGTCCTATTAGTCCTAACAAGTACAAGGAGATGGCGTTATGGTTGGTAAAAAGCGCATCACACGTAGAGATTTCTTTAAGGGAGCTGTTGCGGCTGCGGTCGCCGCGCCGTATGTGGTTCGGTCGTCCGCCCTGGGTCTTGAGGAGAGCGTCGCCCCGAGCGAGCGGGTCACGCTGGGCATGATCGGCGTTGGAGATCACGGCGTCGGGCGAAACCTTAAGATGTTCTTACCTCAGCCGGATGCACAGGTCCTCGCCGTGTGCGACGTGGACGCCAAACTGCGAGAGAACGCGAAGAAGATGGTCGAGGCGCAGTACGCCGACGCAATGTCAAAAGGGTCGTACAAGGGATGCGATGCGTACAACGATTTCCGCGAAGTCATCGCCCGGAAAGACATTGACGCCATCATGAACTCGACGCCGGACCACTGGCATGTGATTCCCTGCGTGATGGCGGCGAAGGCGGGAAAAGACACCATGTCCGAGAAGCCGTTGACCCTGACCGTCCTCGAAGGGCGAATCCTCGCCGACACGGTGAAGAAGTACAATCGCATCTCCCAGGTGGCTTCGGAAAACCGCTCCATCCCCGTGTATCACCGGATGTGCGAACTCGTTCGCAACGGGCGGATCGGACAATTGAAGAAGATTTATGTGAAATTGCCGAAAGGCCGCTGGCTTCGTCAGGCGAGCATGGAATTCGGTCCCCCGCCGAAGGACCTTGACTACGACATGTGGCTCGGGCAGGCCCCCGAGGCGCCGTACTGCGAGGCGCGTTGTCATTGGAACTTCCGCTGGGTGCTCGATTACTCCGGCGGGATGCTGACGGACTGGGGCGCCCACATCATTGACCTCGCTCAGTGGGGAAATAGCACCGAGCACACTGGCCCCGTCGAGGTCGAGGGAAAAGGCGTCTTCCCCATCGAGGGCATTTACAACAGCGCCACGGAATTCGACATCAACTACAAGTACGCCAATGGCGTCGAGCTGAACGTCTCCTCGAGTGAGCCGGGTCTCCGCTTCGAGGGAACCGACGGCTGGATCGAGAACTCCGGCTGGACGGCTCCGCTTAAGGCTGAGCCGGAGTCGGTTCTCACTTCTGAGATCGGTCCCAACGAGACGCATCTGTACACCTGCCCGGGCGGCGAACAGCGCAACTTCCTCGACTGCGTGAAATCTCGCAAGCCGTGTTACGCGCCGTTCGAGATCGGCCACCGCACCATCACCATCGCGCACATCGGCCACATTGCGATGATCCTCGGACGAAAGCTGAAATGGGACCCGGACAAGGAGCTTTTCGTCAACGATCCCGGGGCAAACCTCCTGCTCAGTCGGCACATGCGACCGCCGTGGACGTTGTAAACGCTGCGGTTCACAAGTTGCATGATCTACTTTGGGACAGGATTACAGGATCACCCGGACGAGTATTCTGCCGGTTTACGGCATCCTGTGCATCCTGTTATCCTGTCAAGGAAAGGCACCGTGCGCCTCGATAGGTGGCGTGATTCTTGAGTTAGCGCACTAAGGAAATCAACCGTACGAAGGGGGAGCGAATCATGACTCTGATAAGAACTCTGACTCACACACTCATGGCAGCAGTATGCTTCTGCATCTTCACCGACGCGGCGGCGATGGAAACAGCCGGTTCATCTGGAACGGAGGGGCTGGCCAATCCATTCTTTGCGATGGACACGGGCACGAAAGATGAGAAGCATCAGACACCGAAAGCCCAGGCGGAGATGCTCAAGGAGTTGGGCTATCCGGGAATCGGCGGCAGCCTCGACAATCTCTCCGAGATGCTTGATGAACTGGACAGAAATGGGCTGAAGTTGTTCGCCGTTTACACCGGCGCCTGGCTGGACACGGACAAGGACAAATACGAGCCGCGCCTGAAAGAGGCAGTCAAGCTCCTCAAAGGCCGGGACACCATTATCTGGCTTTTCATTCAGAGCAGCCAGCATAAGCTATCATCCCCTGACGGCGACCCGCGCGCCGTGGAAATCGTTCGCGAAATCGCGGATATGGCGGATGAGTCGGGACTGAAAGTGGCTCTGTATCCGCACACGAATTTCTGGCTGGAACGAGTTGAAGACGCCGTTCGTGTCGCGGAAAAAGTCAACCGGAAGAATGTCGGAGTGACATTTAACCTCTGTCACTGGTTGATGGTTGACAAAAAGGAGAGCCTGGAGGCGCGGTTGAAGTTAGCGATGCCGTACCTGTATGTCGTGACCATCAACGGCGCCGACAGCGGCGGCAAAAACTGGACCACCTTGATTCAGACCCTCGATCGTGGAACCTTTGACATTCACAAATTCCTGAAAACCCTCAAATCCCTCGGCTATAAAGGCCCCATCGGCCTCCAGCACTATGGCATTAAAGGCGACGCCCGCGAAAACCTCAACCGCTCCCTTGAAGCCTGGAGAAGACTCTCGCGGCCGAACTCGTAAAGGACCGATAAGACATTTGCACCGCAGTTTCTCGGACGAAAGATCCCGAAAACAATGCATGCGGCCGAGAGTTGCTTGTATAGTAGATGGGTCTGAGAGCGCCAAGCGCGCGAAGGTGCGTGCGACATGAACAAGGAAATGACAATCGAGAAGTCTCTCCAAGCCTTCGCTGAGGCCGTCACCGCCAAAACGTCACAGTTGACGCCTGGAGAGCCGGAGGACCAACTGCGCGGTCCATTGGAGAACTTCATGGCCGTGGCAGCCGAAGCCCTCGGCTGGAGCGTTGTCTGCACCGGCGAAACGAAGCTGCCAGGCCGTCTCGGCAAACCCGACTACGCCGTCCATCTGAACAAGCTCCTTGCGGGCTATGTCGAACTAAAAGCCCCCGGCGTCGGCGCGAATCCCAAGCGTTTCTCGGGCCACAACCGCGATCAGTGGAAGCGGTTCCAGCCCATCCCAAACCTGCTCTACTGCGACGGAAATGAATGGGCACTCTATCGCAGTGGCGAGCTGGTGGACAAGCTCGTCCGTCTTTCCGGCGACATCGCCACCGATGGAAAGAAGGCCGTCGGCCCGGGTGATCCGCAGGCCGTTGAGCGCCTGCTTCGGGAATTCTTCTCCTGGCAACCCATCATCCCAATGGACCGCGACGGCAAGATTGACCTCAAGGCCTTCGCCGGACTGCTGGCTCCGCTCTGCCGCATGGTGCGCGACGATGTGACCGACGCGCTTCGGGACCCCGACTCCCCGCTCGTCCAGCTCGCCAGGGATTGGCGGCAATTGCTCTTTCCTGACGCCCCGGACGAGCAATTTGCCGATGCCTACGCTCAGACCGTCGCCTTCGCTTTGTTGCTCGGCCGCAGCGAGGGGGCGGACCCACTGACCCTCGACAGTGCCGAAAAGGCCCTATCCTCCCAGCATAGCCTCCTTTCTCGCGCGCTTCAGGTGCTGACCGACCCCAGCGCGCGGGCCGAGATGTCCGCCTCGGTTGACCTGCTCCTCCGCATCATCGGCGTTGTGCCGTCACTCACGCTTATCGGTCCCGATAATGCCTGGCTCTATTTCTATGAGGACTTCCTCGCCATTTACGACCCAAAGCTGCGCAAGGACGCAGGGGCCTACTATACGCCCCCGGAGGTTGTCCGCGCCCAAGTCCACCTGATTGATGATCTACTGGTGAATCGCCTCGGAAAGCCCTTGGGTTTCGCCGACCCCGGTGTTATCACGCTCGATCCCGCCGCGGGCACGGGCACTTACCACTTGGGCGTCATCGAGCACGCGTTGCGCAGAGTCGAAGCCGCGGAGGGCGCCGGCGCCGTGCCCGGCCGGGCCACCTCGCTCGCCGCGAACCTTTACGGTTTCGAAAATATGGTCGGTCCCTTCGCGGTGACCGAACTGCGCACGAGCCGCGCCCTGCGCGACCGCGGGGCCACGCTCCCCGAGGGCGGCTCCCACATCTACCTGACCGACACGCTCGAAAGCCCGCATGCCCACCCGCGTCAACTCCCGGTGTTCCTCAAGCCCATCGCCGAGCAACACACAAAGGCCCTGAAGGTGAAGAGCAAGGTCCCAGTCATCGTCTGCCTCGGCAATCCGCCCTACGACCGCCATGAGGCCGCCACCGTCAAAAACATGGCGCGCACCGGAGGCTGGGTCCGCTGGGGCGACGCCGAAAAGGGCGCGGACGCCATCTTCCGCGATTTCCTCGATCCGGCGCTCGCCGCCGGGCACGGCGTCCACGTCAAGAATCTCTACAATCTCTACGTCTATTTCTGGCGTTGGGCGTTGTGGAAGGTCTTCGAGCACGAGACCGCTCACGGGCCGGGCGTCGTCAGTTTCATCAGCGCGTCGAGCTACCTCGACGGCGATGCCTTTTGCGGGATGCGCGAGCACATGCGCCGGCTGTGCGACGAAGTCTGGATTCTCGACCTCGGGGGCGAAGGACGCGGCACGCGCAAGAGCGATAACGTCTTCGCCATACAGACCCCCGTGGCCGTCGGCGTCGCGGTCCGCGCCGGAGAGGCCAAGAGGAGCAAACCTGCCGCCGTCCATTACGCCCGCATCGGGGGCTCGCGCGACGATAAACTCGGGACGCTCGACGCGATCCGGGATTTCGCAAGCGTCAAATGGCAGGATTGCCCCAGCGATTGGCAAGCCCCCTTCCGCCCCGCAGGAAAGGGCGCATACTTCGACTCACCTCTCCTGACCGACCTCGTGCCATGGCAGCATTCGGGCGCGCAATTCAAGCGCACCTGGGCGATATCCCCAGATCCAGAAACGCTCGATAAGCGCTGGCGCGCGTTGCTGTCCGCGACCGACAAGGTTGAGGCCTTTAGGGAAACCCGTGATCGAAAGATAGGCTCGAAATGCCCTCCGCTCATGCAGGGAGAGCAACCTCGAAAGGCCCTCGATCAATTGCCCCGCAACGCTCCCGCTCCCCGAATCGAGCGCTACGCCTACCGTTCCTTCGACAGACAATGGATATTCGCGGACTCGCGCTTGGGCGACTTCCTGCGCCCTGACCTCTGGCGCGCCCATGGCGAACGTCAGGTGTATCTGACAAGTCTCCTCAATCATCCGCTTGGGCGAGGCCCAGCAACGACAGCTTCCGCGCTGGTTCCCGACTTGCATCATTTTCGTGGCTCATATGGAGCAAAAGAAACGTTTCCCTTTTATCGCAATGCCGAGGCGACGGAGGCCAACATCCTCCCTGGTCTGCTGGACGTGCTCCGCAGGGCGTACAAGCGGAAAGTGACGGCGGAGGATTTCGTCGCCTACGTCTATGGGGCGCTGGCCCAGCCCGCTTTCACGGCGCGCTATGCGAAGGAACTGGAGACTCGAGAATTGCGCGTGCCGATCACGAAGGACGCCGTCCTTTTCGAGAAGGTGCTCGCCATCGGGGCGCGGCTTCTGTGGCTGCACACTTACGGCGAGCGTTTCGTGCCCGAAGGCCAGCGGCGCGGCCAAGTCCCGCCGGGCCATGCGAAATGCATCAAGGCCGTGCCCGGTGACCCGGACGGCTATCCCGAATGCTTCGACTATAACGACGCCACGCAGACCCTCCACGTCGGCGATGGCCAATTCCGCCCGGTGGCGCGCGAGGTGTTCGAGTTCGAGGTCTCGGGCCTCAAGGTCGTGCAGTCCTGGCTCAAGTATCGCATGAAGAAGGGGGCGGGCAAGAAGTCCTCTCCCCTCGACGACATCCGCCCCGAGCGCTGGACCAGCCAGTTCACCACCGAACTGCTTGAGCTCCTCTGGGTGCTGGAGGCGACCGTCGAGGGCTATCCCGGACAGGCGAAGCTGCTGGGGGCTCTCGTCGCCGGCCCCTGCTTCCGCGCCGACGAACTGCCCGAAGTTCCCGAAGAAATGCGCAAGCCCCCCTCCGCCCGCCCATCCGGCGATACCCTATTCGGGGACTTGTAGGCCGTGGCGAGTATGAAACCTGGGTGTTTCCCGCCGGGTCGCAGAGAGGGCAGAGGGGACGGGTCAGACGCCGCCTTTGGCGGCACGGCTTGAGATCATGGACGAGGGGCCCATGCGACCACAAATGTCGCGGCCCTGTTGCGTGCAGGCGGGACGCCTGCGGTACAACCGCTCGAGAGTCAGCGATCAACAGTGCGGTACAAGAGCATGAGCGGGAGATAGACCGGCTGGTCTATGAGCTGTACGGGCTGACCCCCGCCGAGATCAAGCTGGTGGAGGAGAGCGCGAAGCCATGAAGTTCAAGTTGTCCAAGCATGCGGAGAGCGAGTTACTGCTGCGCCGGATTCCACGCGAGCTGCTGGACGCCGTGCTGAACAACCCGCAGCAGGTCGTTCCCGAACGGGGCAACAAGAAAGCGTACCAGTCGCAATTGGACTTTGGCGGTGGTAGAATATTTCTGCTGCGGGCGATTGTGGACGACACCCCAAACCCGGCCATGGTCGTGACCGTGTATCGCATCATCAAGATCAGCAAATACTGGAGACAACCATGAAAGTAACCTACGACCCTGAAGTGGATGTGCTGCGCATCCTGTTCAGCAGCGCCCCGATCGAGGAGAGCGACGAAGACAAGCCCGGTGTCATTCTCGACTACGACAAAGACGGCAACGTGGTGGGCATGGAGATTCTTGATGCGTCCGAGCGGATGGAGAACCCGCAGGTGATGGAATACGCAATCGCCTCGGAAGGTCGCGCCCGGCCGGCCACAACCGGGGTTCGTGAGAAGCCCGCGAAAGAATACGGTTCGTGAACTCGCGGCGAAGTGGCGTGATGCCGGGGCGGACACGACGGCGCTTAAGCGGGAGATTGACCGGCTGGTCTATGAGCTCTACGGCCTGACGGATGAGGAGATTGCTATTGTCGAGGAGAAAGCATGAACATTGAAACGCTGAAATTGGAGAGAGTCGGTCAAATTGCATGCGCCGACGTCACCTTTGGCGACCTGACCGTGCTGGTCGGCCCGCAAGCCACGGGGAAGAGCGTCTTCCTGCAGTTTCTGAAGTTGGCGCTTGACACGGGATACGTCCACGACCAACTCCGGAAGCACGGTATAGAATGGAGCCGGACTCCGGCGGACTTCCTGGATGTGTACCTTGGCGAAGGCATGGGGGGGGTGTGGAAAGGAGACGGCGCAGCGAACGGCATAGCGGTCAACGCCGCGAAAGAAGAAGCCGCCGCACCACCTGATGGGAAAGAAGGCAAGGCGCCGAGCGCCATAGCGGTCAACGGGCAACAGGCTGACATGGCGCACTTCGTGAGGCCACACCGTCGCGCGCGCGCGCGGAAAGCGTTGGCGTTCTATATACCCGCGCAACGGGTGCTTTCGCTGGCTAACGGTTGGCCGCGGCCGTTCCAAGGGTTCGCCAGCGAGGATCCGTTTAGTGTGCGCGACTTCAGCGAGACGTTTCGCCTGCTGATGGAACAAGAGTTCAACAGAAGCGAAGATCTCTTTCCGAAGACCAACCGTCTCAAGCGGGAATACCGCGACCTTCTCTCCAGGCACGTGTTTGGCGGGTTCGGGCTGCACGTGGATCGCCACGGCGCACAGAAACGGCTCGTGCTCAAGCAGCAGCCTTCGAGCAAGGCCATCCCGTTTATGGCGTGGTCGGCGGGACAACGCGAGTTTGTGCCGTTGCTCATGGGCTTGTACTGGTTGATGCCAGGGGCCAAGACCCCGCGCAGAGGCGACATAAGGTGGGTCGTGATCGAGGAAATGGAAATGGGACTTCATCCCTGCGCGATCTCTGTCGTTCTCTTGCTCGTCCTGGAACTGCTGTGGAGAGGATATCGGGTCTGCCTTTCTACTCATTCTCCGCATGTCCTCGATGTCGTGTGGGCGCTTCGCGTAATCAAGGAGCGTGGCGCCGATCCGAATCGCCTGCTGGAGGTGTTCGACGTCAGGAAAACCGACCCCATGAAGGACGTGGCATCAGCCGTGATCAAGAAGTCCGCCAAGGTGTACTACTTCGACCCGAACGGGCAGACACAGGACATCTCCAATCTTGATCCTGGTTCGCAAGACGCGCAGGAGGCGGGATGGGGCGGTTTGAGCGGGTTCAGCGGACGAGTGGCGGACATTGTGGCGGACGTGGTCAATGCATCCGCGCAACAGCAGTAAGGGGTGACCATGACTTTTCAGAACGCGGTTGAGGCGGTGAACGACCTGTCGGGCGCGTATTCCCCGGGGTTGCGGGCTTTGCGTGAGGGCGACAGAAACCGGATTCGCTGTGCCAATACGCGGCGCCTTTCCGGCAGTGTAGACCTGGACGAAGCTCTGCGAAGGAGTCATCCCAATGATCCACTGTGGGACTATGGAATTGGGTGGACGACGGGGGCGTCCCATCAAGCGATCTGGGTAGAAGTGCATCCGGCGAGTTCAGGGCATGTTGCTGACGTCGTGAAAAAGGTCACGTGGCTGAAGGAATGGCTCAAGGAAAGGGCCACGCCGCTGCTGGACATAACACGAGAGAATAAGGGGTACGTGTGGCTGGCGAGTGGGGGCGTCTCGTTGCAGAGGGGATCAAGGCAAGCGAGACAGTTAGTCATGGCGGGTGTTTCTTTTCCGGTCGAAGGACTGCTCCTCGGGTCGTAATCATATTTGGACCCAGATTCCAGATCACCAACCTGATCACCGCGGACACGACGGAGTGGGAGCGGGAGATTGACCAGTTGGTCTATGAGCTGTACGGGCTGACGGAGGACGAAATCGCCATCGTCGAGGACAAGGCCCCTTGAGCAGCGTGCGTCCCTCCGCGCATCTCCCGAGCCGGTAACATGCGCCCAAGCTATCGGCTGGCGGCCGGTCACATCGCGCTTGACATGGCGATAGGGTGCGTCATAATAACAGGCGGGCGGAACGATGCGGCGCTTTCCCAATAAAGATGCTTTGGCAATGGCGGCAGCGAGGGCGTCATCGCCAATCGCTTTTCGAAACGGGAAACGGCCATCCTTCGGAGCGACAGCGGGCACTTACGCGAGTTCCCGATTTGCGTTTTATCTGGGAACCGTCTAAACGGAAGTTTTGTGCGTCCGTCTTGCGCATCAAGCACCAACGGAGGATGCCATGCACAAGTACGTGCTGCAGGAGGTTCGCGTGACAAGAATCACTGTAGAGCTTGACGAAGAGAAGTCCAATTTGCTTCGGGAAAAAGCGCAGAGGTATGGACTGTCGGCGGATCAGTTTGTGACCGCTTCCATTGAAGACTTGCTGGCGCAGCCAGACCCTGAGTTTGATGAAGCCACACGCAAAGTGCTTTCCAAGAACAAAGAACTTTACAGGCGATTAGCCTGATGCGCTATCTCTCGCTCGTTGAGATCCTCGAACTCCATGAACGCATCATCTCGACTACTGGAGATGCGGGGGTATTCGAGATTTGGGAGCACCCGAATCTGCTGTCAGTCAACCTCACCTGACCTTCGAGCAAACTGATCTTTGCCCTGACGCGGTTACCAAGGCGACCGCGCTCTGCTTTTCTCTTGTAATGAATCATCCCTTTGTTGATGGGAACAAGAGGGTGGCCCACGCAGCGATGGATGTTTTCTTGCTGCTCAACGGACTTGAACTCAAAGCTCCGCTTGATGGGCAAGAGCGACTCATGCTCGATCTTGCTGCGGGTAAACTGACCCGACAAGAGCTCACATCATGGTTAAAGAAACACGTAACTCCGGCATGAAGGGAAACGCGGCACCAAACCCTTTCGTTCTGCGAATCCTTCGTGTCCTTCGTGTTCTTCGTGGTGGGAGAAAGGGTGTCCCAAAACTCTGGCGGGGAAGGTGACACCTCTGGGACAAGCTATCGGCTGGCGGCCGGTCACATCGCGCTTGACGCGGCTTCACGGTCGGGCATAATGAAGAGGACGAAACTACCCAGACGGTTCCTGACAGAGAGTCGAGCGTGCGGGACTCAAGCTTTCACCGTCGGGCAATGAGGATAAAAATGGACGTAAAATGGAAAGACCACATTGAGAGCGATCCAAATATCCTGCGGGGCAAACCGCGTATCAAGGGCACCCGAATCCCCGTTAGTCTGATTCTCGGTTACCTCGCCGCCGGGCAAAATCCGGAGCAAATCATCGCCGAATTTCCAGACCTGAATCACGAGCAGATTGCTGCCTGCTTGGATTATGCGCGCGATCTGGCAGAATTCGAAGTGGCTGTGTGATGAGCCTGAGATTCTTTACGGACCATTGCGTCCCCAACTCTGTGATCCAGGCACTTCGAGATGCGGCGCATGATGTTCTTCTCCTGAAGGAACATGTTCCACGCGATTCCAATGATGCCGTGGTCATCGCCAAGGCTCAGGAGCTGGATGCCATCCTGGTATCGTTAAACGGCGACTTTGCCGACATCACGACATACCCCCCGTCTCGCTACAAAGGAATCCTCTCGCTTCAGGTTCGGAATCACCCAGAGGTGATTCCATCCCTCATGCGACGGCTCATGGATTACTTGTCGGTTCACCCTGAAAGGCGCAGCTACGAAGGCCGACTGTTTTTGGTAGAGGCACACCGAATTAGAATTCGGAAGTAGCGATTGTCGAAGGTAAACGAATTTCGGTGATAGCCGAACGATAGCATGGGGGCGATGCCGAGGAAGGTGAGAACGCTCGGACAAGCTATCGGCTGGCGGCTTTGATCATCTCGTCAATCTTCATGAGGAAGAATCGGTATTCCTGGTTTTTGGGGCGGAGTTTCACGGCGGTGAGGGCGTCCTTCCGCGCTTTGTCAAGCTTCTCCAAACCAATGTAGGCTCTTGCGCGGTGGAGGTAGTTGGCGACGTCGCCGGGATCGAGGCGGATCGCTTCGGAGAAATCAATCTCCATTCGCGGGTAGTCCTTTATCTTCTCGTAGGCCAGCCCCCGCGTGACAAACGCGGGAACGAGGTACGGGGCGATCAGGAGAGTCCGCCCCGCGTCGTCAATTGCCTCTTTGGTTTTTCCCTGGGCGAGGTGAACCTCGGCTCGCCCCTCGAAGGCTTCGGGATTGTATGGATACAGCTCGAGGGCTTTTGAAAACGATTTCATCGCGGCATCGAGTTTCTTGAGGCTCAACTGCGAGCGTCCGAGCGCCTCGAAGGCATGTGGGTTTTCAGCGTCGAGCTTTGTCACTTCAAGAAAATCCCGCTCGGCGCCGGCATAGTCGGCGATTTTCTGGCGACATTTTCCGCGGCCCATGTGAGCCTCGGCTGACGGCGAAGGCAATGAGAGGGCTTGCGTATAGTCGGCAACGGCGGAATGATACTTCTCTAACTTCTCATAGACCCCTGCCCGGCCGAGGTAGGCTTCCTGGCTCTTTGGGTCAACCTCTGTAGCTTTGTCGTAATCGGCGAGGGCATCCTTGAAAAGCCGCATCCGCGCCGCTAACGCCGCCCGCCGCACGTACGCCGGCGCATTGCGGTTGTCTTTGTCAATAGCGAGAGAGTAATCGCGCAGTGCGTCGGTGAAACGGCGCATACTTTCGAAGACGAGGCCACGCTGGACATAGGGCTCTGGGCTGCGAGGGTTGCTCGCGATGAGCTTGTCGGCTTCACGAAGCCTGTCATCATCGGTGTTGTGGTATCGCGTAGCCCCATGCACGTCGGCTGGTAACCACGTTAGCGCGCAGAGCGCGAGCAGAAGACAAATCGCGAAGTGTCGTTTCGTTTTCATGAGCGATGCTCCATTGACTCACCCTCATGCGACAGGAACAAGATCGGCGCGCAACCCCAAAAGAGTTCAGACACGCGGTCTCTCAGGATGTTCCCCCAGAGTTGCTTTGAGTTCGTCCAAGATTTGCGCCGTTGCTGTGGCCCCAAATCGAGTGCAGCCGAGTTCCCGGACGCGAAGCGCTCGCCCCAACGAGCGGATGCCGCCCGCAGCTTTAATCTGAACCGTCGGAGGGCAATGCTTTCGCATCAGCATAATGTCCTCGTCCGTGGCGCCGGATGTACCGAAACCCGTTGACGTTTTCACGAAGGCGACGGCGAGGTCCGAGCAAATCTCGCACAGCTCAATCTTGTGAGGGTCCTGGAGATAGCAGTTCTCGAAGATGACCTTCACAATGGCGCCGTGGTCCGAGGCGACTTCCTGCACGGCGGCGATGTCCGCTTTCACGTTGTCCCAGTCCTCGCTGAGCACTTTGCCGATGTTGACCACCATGTCGAGTTCGACGGCTCCATTGCGGCAGGCATCGAGAGCTTCTTGCCGTTTCGTCTCCGTGGCGTGCCCGCCGTGGGGGAAGCCAATGACTGTGCCGACACGAACCTCGCTTCCCTTCAGCAACTCCCTCGCGCGCGAGACGAAACAGGGCTTCACACAGACGCTGGCGACCTTCAGCCGCCGCGCCAGAAGGCATCCTTCCTCCATCTGCGCGTCTGTCAATGTGGGATGAAGCAGCGAATGGTCAATCATCCCCGCAATGTCTTCATACCGTGCGTTCACTTTCTCTCACACCTCCGGAACCGATTCTCGACGACCTCCTATGCGGCAATGTGCTTCAAGGCACAACAGAAGTCTCCATGACTTCAGAGGAAATGTCAAGGGAAGGCAGGGAAAAGACAGGGCTTGGACCGTTACTATGTGTGGTCGCGCTTCGTTGAGAACTACGGCCGAAACGAAAAGGGCCGAGAGAATCTCGGCCCTTTCAGAGCAAAGGAGAGAGGGGACTAAATGTCTTCCCAGTGAGCGGGCACCCACTCGAGTTCGCGTCGGAGCACCCTCTGGCCGGGATGCCAAACCTCCTGGTAATGGCCGCGCTGAACGAGGACTTCTCGCCAGAACCCACCGCGGGGAGTAGCAACCCACACCCGGTCGTATGCCGGCGGAACCCAGAGGCGTTCTGTGTAGGCGGGGACCCACTCTTCTCGAACGACCTCGACTTGTCGTCCCTCGACCCAGACGCGTCTCGGAGCCTGCACGTAGATAACCCTTCGAGGATGAGGAGCAGGCGCGTACACCACGTGCTGCACAGGAGCGTGGTCGGAGACTACTTCGCTCAAAATCGCCAACGCAGCCAACCCAGCCATGATTTTTCCTGCGGTCGCCCACTCCTTATCTCCCGCGTAGGAGCTTCGGAGAGGAACCGCGAGCATCGCTGCAACCGACAGCCAAATGATTGTTTTCTTCATCATGTTGACCATCTCCTTTCTGTTTGGGGTTCTTCTCTCCGTTCGCTACATCAAGATAGACGTATGCCCCTGCTCCATTATTCGACGGGGGAGAAGAAAAACGCTCGTGTGGCTCCAGCGAGGATGGCGAGGGGAGCGGCGCCGCGGGGAAGATGGAGTGCGGACAACTACGGATGGTCTGGACACCGAGCAACAATAGGACGGGACAAAAGAAAGCAGGACGGCGAGATGCGGTTGGTGAACCGAGCGCGGGGATGAGAAGGAACAGGAGGATCTCAGCCGGTCGCCATGACGATGATGATGTACGCGGAGTCCTGCGTCTGGCCGATAATCACGATGCCCGGGGGGCCCTTTTTCCAGATGGAGTACACGGCGCCCGCCCGCTTCTTGCTCCCCTCGAAGACCGCGATGTCAAACTGCACGCGTTCTCCTTTCTCCCCGATGACGCTCTTGAGTTCGATGACCCCGGACAGACTTTCGGCGACGGAGAACTTCTGGGGCCGACCGCCGGTCAGGTTGAATTGGTGGCCACGGACGTAATTGGCCTGCCGAAAGCCGTGGGCAAGCAGACTTTTTTCGGCGAAGGCGAGCCGTTTGTCAATGCCGCTGCCGGTGCGAGAGGCGCGGACGATGGTGAGCTGGAACTGAGCGGATTCCGCCGCGGAGACCTGAAACGCTGCTGTGGCGACCACGAGGGCAAGGAAGATGCCGAGGGCCCACGGAAGGATGCGCGTCGCTCGACCTTTTCTGTATTTGGCGGTACGGAACATCAATTCTCCTCGGTGGCGTTCAATCCGGTGATCCAGACGACAGCGGATGGGTCCCCGTAGGCGACAACGACGCTGACGGCGACCTCCGGGCTGTAGCTGGCCACCGACTCCACCTGTGCCTGCCTTATTGCACCGGGCCTCGGTTCCGGGAGAAGAAACGATTTGATGAAAATGAATCCGACGAGAAAGACGATTGCCGCGGCGTAGGCGAATTTGGCGGCGGGCTTCCAGAGGAGTGTTGAAACGCTTTCCCAGAGGCTCGGCCGAGGCGCCGGGGTAGCGATTCCCTGGCGAACTTTTTCCCACAGCCCCGTCAGGTCATGGGACTTGGTTTCCTTGCGGATGGCTCCGGAGACGAGTTTGCCGACGTTTTCGAGTCGCCGGACCGCTGCGGCGCATTGCGGGCAAGAATCAACATGCCCGGCGATCTGCTTCGCCTGTCTCTCGCTCAACTCGCCATCCGCGAATCGCTGAAGTTGTCGTTCTTCTGGACACATCATCAGTTCATCCTCCTCGCTTTCTCAGGAAAGAATCGGCGAGAGGGTCTCCTGGAGTTTCTTTCTGCCGTAGTGAAGACGGGACATGACCGTGCCGAGCGAGCAGTTCATCGCCTCGGCAATCTCCTTGTAGGAGAGATTCTCCAATTCCCGCAGGACTACGGCGGTTCTCTGGTCTTCGGGGAGCACTTCAATAGCCTTCAAGATCGCTCCGTGAATTTCTTTTCGTTCGAGAATCTCGCTGGGGTCGTACTTCTTGTCCTCCCCCATTCTGGCTTCCAGGGTCGGCTCCTCTAAGATTTTCTCGTCGAAATCCACCTGCGTCACCTTTTTCCTGCGCCGCTGAAAGTCAATCGAGAGGTTCGCGGTAATCCGGTACAGCCAGGTGTAGAAACTCGACGCTCCCCGGAAGTTATTCAGCTTTCTAAATATCTTGATGAAAACCTCCTGCGTGATGTCGAGTGCATCCTGCTGGTTGTGCGCGATACCGAAGGCAATTGCATAAACCTTCTGCTGGTACTTTTTGACCAACTCCTCGAAGGCCGATTCGTCGCCTTTCGCGGCGTTTTGAACAAGCTCGAAGTCTGAGATTTCCATTCTCCCATCTTCTTGCCTTCCGGTCGTTAAAGTTAGACGGCCTTTTGCCACAAATATTCAAACCTCCGCCCATGAGATGTAACCCTGCGGATGTTCGCAAAGGCGGTGGCCAAAGTCAGACTCCGGTTTTGCGCGTGGAGGAAGGAAGCCTGCACCGATGGAGAGAGATGGAAGAAGTGCAAGAGTTTTTGTCATCTTAGTGCTTCATTTCACAAATTCAGTGACGCATTGCGGATGAATCCACTGATCGAGAAGCCCGGCTGAAGCCGGCTCCGACACCATAACCCGGAAAGGCGCCACCACCCGCTGAAGCAGGTGGCTACCCAGAATGTGCCGGCTGAAGCCCGGCACAGAGGGCCAGCGCAGCCCGCCTGATTCATCAGCGGCACTCTTTGTGTGTTCGTCACCCTGTTTATGAATACCTGAACTTAGCCAAGATTCTTGTCCGGTCGCTGGCGGTCTTCGGGTGAATTTATGGCGAAGCTCCAGCGCCGTTCGCTTGCCCATAGTAACATGGACAGACCGGCTATCCAATAGGGTCAGGGCGAGATAGAGTGCAGCGAGGCATAATAAAAAAGCGCAAGGGGCGAAAATCTGGGCCTTTGTGGGCCTTTTTTGATGAAGAAAATCGGGTGTAATGTACTGGCGGAGAGGCAGATGAGATGATGTTGGCTTGATCAGGAAAAGGCCCAGTTGAGGGGTAACCGCAGCTTGCCCGGCCGGGGAGGTCGCCCTGGCCGTGGTTGGCGAGGAGGGTCTGGACCTACTGGAAGGCCGCGTCTGGAGGCGCCGCCCATGGCGCGCTAACGGGCAGGCAGAGTTCGCTGAGAGAACGCGCCGAGGCAAAGCGGCTTGGCTTCCTTCGAGGGTTGCAGAAAAGGAGTGGCGGTACATGCGTCGTGAGTCCCTGTGAGAATGGCGATGCACTGCGTGCCCTTGAAGCCCGAAAGGGAGGATCGCCAAGTGTTGACAGGATTATAGAGGATAAATTGCCATTTGTCAAGACAGGAATCTGCCGCAGTGTATCCCCTCACTTACGGCGGCAGACGTGGCAAAAGAGAGACCAAGATTTGGACAGGATAACAGGATACACAGGATAATGCTGAAAATCCTGTTCATCCTGTCTGGTGTTTCTCCGCGCTCTCTGCGTTCCTCGCGGTGAGTTCCTCGGTGACTGAGGCATTGCGTCGCAGTGAGCGTGGTGGGAGAGGACTACCGGATTGGCCAGCCGCCGTGGGCTTCGATGACTTGGTCAATTTCGGACATGAGACGGATGGTTTCGCCGAGGGCGGAGATGATATGCTGGTAGTGCGTGAGGTCGTCGTAGGTGAGGACGCGTCCCTTGCGGTCTTTGAGCCATTTCTGGCAGACCTGGTAGCCGCCGATGTGGAATTGCCAGATTTCCGGCGGGACGTTCTCGAAGTACTGGCCCTTCTTCCCTTCTTTCGGCCTGTCCTTGCTGATATAAACCCTTCCGGCTCCCGCAGGTAAAGGCTTGCCAGTCCCCGGTTCCGGCTCGCCGGGTGCCAGGTAGAAGACGTTCTCAACCACGTCGTCTCCCTTGACGGGGAACCTTGTCAAGAGAGCCCCGAAAGGCGATGGGCCTTTGCGCTCTGCCCGGTTCCAAGATGCTGCGGGGTAGTCGCTCTCCATGAGGTGGAGGGCAACGAGGTCGGCGCCCCTGCGACAGAGTTCGCGGAAAAGCTCCAAGTTGCCGGTCAGCGGCACACGAGGGAAATCCCTTTTCAAGAACTCTTCGTATCGCTTCCGGTAGGTCGGGGAATGGAAGATGGCATAAATGTACTGGAAGATGTCTTCGGGGCCAAAGGTGCCAGAAGGCTGGCCTTCGGGTGCCGGGCTACGAGCCTGCTCCTCGTTGTCGGACTGCGGCGGGCGGGACGCCCCCCATCCTGCCGCCGGGACGGCGGCGGTACACGCAGGATCTCCGGAGCCGGACCCGCGTGGCGACGCGGCCGTGCGCTCGGGGCCTGTGGAGCCGGACGGCCCCGGGCCGGGTGCACCCTGGGGGCCGGCGTTACTTTGGCAAGGGGGACTGGGGTCCGCGTCTGTGGTATGGCCTTGTTCTTGTACCGCCAGCGTCTCGCTGGCTGTCGTGGGGGCATCTTGCCCCCACACCCACACCCACTTCCAGTCCCGCAGTCGGGCTTTGCCTGGGTTTTCGGCAACGTATCCAAGAATCCTGTGAAACTCGGCTTCATCCCGGATCAGGTGGTCGAAGTATTCCCGTTGCCAAAAGGCCCCCTCGCGACGAAGGGCCGAATTGGCTTGCTTCGCCGTGTACGATTTCCACGCGTGGACGATGTCAGCGAGCGTGTGATTGACGAGGGGCTTGAATACCGCATGAACATGGTTGGGCATGACACACCAGGCAAAGAGGCGATATCGCTGACCATCGAAGTGGCGCAGGGCCTGCGCAACGGTCGCGGCTATGTCCGGGTTTGAAAGATGGCAGGCTCCGGCACCGCTGTCCAAGGCGGATTCGATGCGCTCGCTGAAAAGCTCGGCAAGGCGTTTGCGCTCGTGGGGGGAAAGGTCGCGGCCTAACTTTTTTGCGGTGGCGAGGATGTCGTTGCGTTCGGATGTGTATGCGTCTAAGAGCGGGCGGGGCAAGGAATCGGCGAGGCGGAAGGTGACGAAATAGATGGCACCTTCGGCTTCCCAATGGGGGAGACGGCCGCGATCACGGATGATGACTTCGCCGAAGCGGGGGCGGGACGCCCCCGAGACAGCCGCCGAGACGGCAGCGGTACATCCGGACTCCGGGGCAGAGAAGCCCCCCGAAGCAGCGCCAGAGGGCGGGGCGGCGGTGCAGCCGGAGTCCGGGGCAGAGAGGCCCCCGGAGACAGCCCCGCCTTGCGGGGCGGCGGTACAGCCGGCGTCCGGGGGACGGGAGGCCCCGGAGACAGCGCCAGAGGGCGGAGAGGCGGTATATCCGGCGTCTGCTGGACTGCAGAATCCCAAGCCGGTGCCCTCTTGCGGGGTGGCGGCGCCCAGGGTTCCTGTGCCCTCCGTGATAAACTTCAGACCGAGGCGCCTCTCGATGTCGGCGACAAACTTTGGGTTAAGGTTGGGCCGGCGCCCGTCCTTCCCTGGCGGCCAATGGCGAGCCGCTGCCGCGAACATTCTCTCTCGTTTCTTCTCCGCAACAGGGTATAGGTAAGCAGGGAAAACGAACCCGTTGTTCGAGGTTTTCGGCGACATACAGATCACTTCCACGATCGTGCGTGCGGCCTGGCAGTGTGCAAAGGTCTCGCCTTTGGTCATGCGCGAGGTAATCAGGGCGAGGTTCTCCGCGTTGCGCATGTGCTCCATGACGTCAGGGCGGGGCATGCAAATGAACCCGCGGGTCTTGCCTGTGTAGTAGGTGAAGCGGACATCGAAGGGGCGGTAAAGGATCGGGACGATTTTGTCTTTGCCGGGACCAGTGGACCGGACGTCGGCCTGAGCGAGTTCGACTTTCCAGTCCCGGACGTCTTTGCCGAGCTCGTACTTGGCCCTTGCGTCTTCGGGTTCCAGACTTGCGAAATCGCTGACGGTCTTCCAGACATCTTCGCTGGTCCAATGAATTGTGAGGCTGTCGCGTGCTGTGACGATGCCGACTGAATTGATAGGGAAAATGTCGTTGACGGCCCAGCCGGTTTCATACTCTGACGCGAGATCGAGGTCCCTCGGCACAAAGAGGGACAAAGGGGACTGTGGCGTGAGATCAGCCCATCGTGTGGTGGCGATGTCGGTCTCGAGGAGTTGGGCGTACTTCTTGTCCCGCTTGCCCCAGAGTTCGGAATGGAAGACTTTTGCACTCATTGGAACGACCCGGACCTTTCGCACGATAAGGACGTACGCGCGTCCCGCGTTTCACTCCTGCCGTAGCTCTGTATTATAGCATGTACCGCTGGCGTCCCGCAGGCTGTATGTCCCGTGTACCGCCAGCGTCCCGCTGGCTGTCCCGGGGGCATCTTGCCCCCGGATTATACCCCTGAGCGTTGGGCAGCGCACCAGGGGCGCTTGTCATGTGAGGGCGAGACGCCCTCACGACAGCCGCCAAGATGGCGGCGGTACTATGGTGTGCCGCGGGCATCTTGCCCCCGGATTATACCCCCAAGCGTTGGGCAAGCGCACCAGGGGCGCTTGTCATGTGAGGGCGAGACGCCCACACGACAGCCGCCAAGATGGCAGCGGTACTCTGGTGTGCCGCGGGCATCCTGCCCCCGGATTATACCCCTGAGCGTTGGGCAGCGCACCAGGGGCGCTTGTCATGTGAGGGCGAGACGCCCTCACGACAGCCGCCGAGACGGCAGCGGTACAATCGCCCCGGGGCCTGCTTCCTCACGAGGAGCCTCTCAGGCGCAGCCGCCAAGATGGCGGCGGTACAATCCTCGCCGAGATGGCGGCGTTACCGTGGCAATTTCACCATAAGGGCAATAGCAACGCCCTGCTGGATGTCGAAAACGTTTTCGTCTTTTGAACCGTCGGGGCAGACTTCCTTTTTCTTCGCGTTGCCGTGTAAATCCAGGACGTATATCTCATCGAAGGTCTTCATGAGTTGCTGGCGCATGCCTCGGAACGTCGGATTATCGAGATAACCGTGATTGGTGATGAAAGCCAGAATGCCTGCGCCGGTCCGCTCGATTCGCCACTGGCCGAACCGGATGAATTTGACGTAGTCGTCCTGAAGCCACTTTGGATTTCGCTCGCCGAGCGGGTTGCCGTCAACGTAGTAATAGCCCTGAAGAAGCTGCCCAATGAAAGTCCTGACCTTCTTCCCCCTCTCGTCAATCTCCCAACTCCGATTCGCGGAATGGCCGGCATAAGGCGGATTGCCGAGGACGACCATGATGGGGATGTCTCGCTTGATTCGCGCCGCCTCCTCGGATTCTTGGGTGATGAAACGCGCAAAGAGCATCTCAGACTTTCGGGCGGCTTGCTCGAGGGTGTTGGTGAGATAAATGCCGAGGCGCTCGGCGCCCTCGAAATCGTATGCCCATTGGTCACGAAGCGCGTCCGAGGGAAGGTCGTGTCCAGCAAGTTGCATTCCCAATTTGAAATGCGCTACAGCATACGGGGCCATCAGAAGCTCGAACCCGAAGAGCCGGGGCAGGAGGTGCTCGCGGACGTAGCTCGACCATTCTCCGCCCCTCCCTTCCGCCATAAACTTGGCGCGGATAAGGTCCACGATGGCGTAGAGAAATGTGCCCGTGCCACAGGCTGGGTCGAGGATGAGCACGCGTGGAAATTTCTCCTTCACCTTGTTCCCGTCGGCGTCGGTTCGGTCCCGTTCGATGAGGCTCGTGTCTGCAAGCCCGTCGGGGCAATTGAATCGAGTCCTGAGAAGGTAATCCACGGACCGGACGATGTAAGAGACGACAGGCTCAGGGGTGTAATAAACGCCGCGCCTCTTGCGCTCGGTTGGATTGTAGGCGGTCAGGAAAGTCTCGTAGAAATGAAGGACGGGGTCCTGCTTCTTTTCGCGTTTGCCGAAGTTGGTCAGGACTTTGTCCATCTCCGCATAGCCGAGGAGTTGCCTGAGGTCGTTTACATGTCCCTCGTAAGGTTCTTCGTCCATTTCGGGACCGGCAATCATGGAGAAGAGCTTGCGGAGAAACGGATTCGTTTTCGGAATGAGATGAGCGGCTTTGTCACGGGTGAATTGACCCGGCCTGATGCTTGGGTCGGTGCATCGAGCGGCAAAGAGGCCGTAGGCAAGGGTTTGGGCGAACATGTCGGCGAAGGCCGAGGTTTCTAACTCCGGAATGAGGGTTTCCTCGAAGGCTTTGTGCAGGTCTGTCAGGATGGGTGACGCATTGCCGGTATTGAACGCCTCGACGATGATGTCGCGGATAAGGTGGGCGAGGTTTGCCATGTGAAGGGCGAGGTCCTTGGGATCAGCGATGGGCTCGGGTTCCTGGAGAATAAAGGACTCGAGAAGCCGGGACACTTCTTCAGCGCCTTCGGCAACTGGTTTGAGCTTGTTGCTGGATGGAATTGTCGCGAGGCGGGCTTCAAGCCTTTTTTTGCTTCGAACGTACCAGCGGAATTCGAGGTAATTCGTGAGGATGAGGTTCGGCAGGGCGTTGCGATAGCGCGCGAGTTGCTTGCCGTTGTTCGTCTGAGGGTTCTTCCTGTTGCTGTCGGACTCGATGGCGCCGAGATCCTTGTCAAGGTCTTTCGCTTCGACGTGCCCAATCGTAAGCAAACCGAAGCGGCCGTGTCCTTTAACCTCAAAATCGGGGGCGCCGCAGGCGACGCGTTTCGGCTCGTTGATGGCGGTAATTTGTTTGCCGAGAGACTCGATGAGGGTTTTGAGAGCGGGACGGTAGGTATGCTCGGTGGCCTCGCCCGTGGCGAAGTGCTTCTGGATTTCCTTGAGATAAGTTTCGAGTGGATTCATGGTCGCGCCTCACGAGAAACTCGGCGGCAAGCTGCAGGGAGATTCCCCGTTGGCCTTTCGTTCAAAATGTTGTCGGCAGAGGTCAAGGATTTTCTGGACCAACTCGGGGTCATCGGAGATGCAATACTCTTTCCCGGCGATGTAGAGGTAGATTTTCCCGTCGTCCCATCCTACGAGCATGGGCCGTGGGTCCGGTCTGGGCGTCGGGTCTGAAGTCATCAGGGAAGCTCCTTGCGTGATTGCCGGGTTAGGACGCCCTTATTAAGGTCTCGCGTCATGGACCCGGGCTGGCACGCTCTGTGCGCGAGGATACCTACGGAGGAGTGCCAGAGTCAAGGCGATAGTGAGGCAGGGTGCGGCTACGTATGAGGGGGGGTATGGATGAATCCCCTCATCGAGAAGCCAGGCTGAAGCCTGCTCAGGCAGAGACTAGCGGCGTGACAATGCCACGGACTAAAGCCCGTGGCTAACGCGAGAGGGGCGCCGGCTAAAGCCCGGCGGGGGGGATTCGGCCTGAAGCCCTGGAGGCGGCATCTCGCCTTTGGCGGGACCCGTGAGCGTACCGCGGGCACCCGTTACGGGCGTGCATCCCTTTAACATGGGCAAGATGCCCATGCCACCTCAGGGAACCATGGAGAAGGCAAGAGATGAGCCTGGGCGTGCCCAGACGAAGCACTCAAACGGAGCCGCACCCGTGAGGCAGGGAAGCGGGTTGAGTTTCTCTTGCCATGCGGAGGAATATATGTTCTTATTGCAGGCAGAGACGCGGAAAATGACGCGGAGCAAGGTCAACGCTCGTTCTCGCCCCCCGCATGAGGCTCAAACGGATAGCGCGTCTCGCTCGTGGGTTTGTGCGGTGGGTGTCACGGTGATAAAAGGAAGAATCAAAGCAGGTCATGGAACGATGAAGGTCAGAAGCAGCTTCTTGTGGGCGGTCATATTTGTCGGATGTGTCGGGTGGCTCGGGACGGCGGGCGGGGCGTGGATCTGGACGCGGGAGACGGGCCAGTTCCGGAATGTGAACGACATCATTAAGGAGAACGCGAGGAAGCAGCTTGAATATGCGGAAGGTTTCGAGAAGCAGGGGGATTTCAAGGGGGCTCTGCGGGAGTACAAGAAGACGGTGAAGGCGTTTCCGACGGCGCCGGAAGCGGCGACGGCGACGTTCAAGACAGGGGAGTGTTACGAGAAGTTAGGTAAGCCGGACGCGGCGTTCAAGTCCTACCAACAGGTTTTGGAGAAGTATCCGTCGTTTTCGGACCCGAAGGAGGTGATACGCCGGCAGTTGGCCATTGCGGACGAGTACTACAAGGGCAAGAGGCGGCCGTTTCCGCTACTAAAGTTCAAGTTGTTCAAGGCGAGAGGGGCCGCGATCGAGTATTTCAACAAGGTTGTGGAGACGGCTCCGTACAGTGAGCTTGCGGCGGATGCGAAGCTCAGCGCGGCGCAGTTGCAGCAGGGAAAGAATCGGTTTGACGAAGCGATTGAGAGCTACGAGTTCATCCTGGAATATTATCGGAAGACAAAGGCGGCGGAGACGGCGCAGTTTCAGATAGCGATCTGCTATTACGAGAAGGCTCTTCGGGCGCGGTACGATGAGCAAGCGATCTCGCTTGCGAAGACGCATTTCAACGGTTACGTGGAGAAGTACCCGGAGGGGGAGTTTGTGAAGGAAGCGCGCGAGAAACTGGTCGCCCTGGACGAAAAGAAGGCGAGAGGGGCGTTTGAGGTGGGGCAGTACTACGAGAAGAAAAAGGCGTTCCAGAGCGCGATGATGTATTATACGGAAGTGCTTCAGAGACATCCCTTGTCGTCGTGGGCTGTGAAAGCGGAGGAACGCATCAGGGAGATGGAGGGTCGAGGCGTTCTGAAACAGGAGGAATCGAAGAAAGCCTCGTAGTGTGGCTCGGTGTTACCCGGCTGACGGCAATCGGAGTGATTTCAAGGAGAATCGCGTGAAAACTCGTTCTGTTGCTCGGAAGGTGGGAGTTGGGCTGATCGCGTGTTGCGTGCTTGCCGGATGCGCGGGCTACCGCGTGGGAACGCTCTTGCCGGAGAAGTACAAGACCCTCAGCGTCCCGATGTTTAAGAATGGGACGAATCAACCGAATATCGAGTCGTTGGCGACGAACGCGGTCATCGAGCAATTGAACGTGGACCGCACGCTTCAAGTAACGGACCAGGACCCGGACCTCCTTTTGGAGTGCACGATTGTCGGGTACACGCGGACGGCGATTCGGTACGCAGAGGGAGTTCGCCCGCAGGAGTACCGGTTGACGATCGGGGTATCGGCCACGCTGACGGACGTTCGCGAAAAGAATGCGATCTGGTCGAACCGCCCGATTTCTGGCAACTACGAGTTCCAGGCGGGGGCGGACCTTTATTCCTCGGAGGCGGCGGCTCTGCCGCTCGTGATGGAAGACCTGGCTCACGACATCGTCGAGGCGATCGTCGAGGGGTGGTGAACGATCCCCGCTCCCGTCCTGCAAAACGGTGTGTCCATTCCCGATAGTTCTTTTCTACCATGAGACGCAGCGAGTTTAGGAAATGCCTGGAAAAGTTGCGCCCTGAGGGAACCTACCTGCTGTGGGGAGAGGAGACCTTCCTCAGCGACACTGTCATATCCCGCCTGAAAACATTGGTTCTGGGAAAGGGGGAATCGAGCCAGGCGAATTATGTTGTCCTGTACGCCGGGGAGTGCCGGGCATCGGACGCAATCGCGGCGGCTTCCAGCCAGTCCTTCTTCGGAACGAAATCCCTCGTGCTGGTGCGAGACATTCAGGAGTTCGCCAAGGGAGAGCGAGAGGTTTTGAAGGACTACCTGGAGACGCAGCCCCCTGTTGCCGTGCTGGTTCTCACGGATACAACGAAAAAGCGTTACAAAGCGACTTCTCACCCCGTCGTTCCCAGCGACAAGAGCAAGTTGATTGATGTCTCGCCGCCCTGGGACAACGAATTTGAGGAGTGGGCGCGAGCGCTCGCGTCGGGAAAAAAGAAGAGCATCACGACCGAGGCGATCGAGGGACTGCGCGAGAACGTGGGATTGAGCATCACGAATCTCGCGATGGAGATCGAGAAGTTAGCTTGCCTTGCCGGAGATGAGCGGGAGATCAACGAGGAGCACATCGCAGCCCTTCTCGGAAGGAGCAGAGTCGAGACAGAATTCGCCCTCGCCGATGCGGTAGTTTCAGGAAACCGAGCGCTGGCTTTGACGCTTCTATCCGACCTGCTGAGAGAAGGTTCCGCCATCCCCAAGATTACGTGGGCTTTTCGGAGGGGGTATGAGACGGTGTGGCGGGCAAAGGAGATGCTCGAAGGAGGAGCATCCAGCGACAGCGTGGTGAAAGCGCTGAAAATGAGCAAAAGGCAATCCGGCCCGGTGCTCAACGCTGCGAGGGAATTTCAGGCGGATGACCTGAGAAAAGCCTTAGGTGTAATTTTCGACGCGGATGTTCGCATGCGCTCGCAGAAGCTGGATGAGCGGATTATTCTGGAAATGTTGCTTCTGGCGCTGTGCAACCTGCGAGCTGCGGAATGAGCGAGGGCGCCCCGCTGGAGAACATCCAACCTCCGCGATGCAGAGTTGCTGGGAGCAACTGAGAGCCACGCTACACGGCTTGTTCGCCGGAAGGGAGGGACGGCGGCTGGGCCGGGGGTGCGCCTGCCGCGAGAGCGTTGACTTTCTGGGCGAGGCGAGACTTCTGGCGAGCGGCGGTCTGAGCCCGGTAGATGCCCTTCTTGACGCCCTTATCATAAAGGGAGGCGACGGTCCGCAGGAGATTCTGCGAATCCTCCTTTCGCTGGTCGCTGATGGCGCGCGATAACTTGCGGTGGTGGGTTCGCAATTTCGATTTGAACGAGAGATTTCGCATCCGTCGTTTTTCGTCCTGCCTCATGCGCTTCTTTGCTGACGGGGTGATTGGCACTGAGCTCTATCCTCCTTGCATCTATGGGGAATGATGTCCGAAAAACCAACCTCTATGCTGGACAGGGGCTGCTTGCATCGTCGGGGCGATCCCCTTGTCCACAGTAAACGCGAAACGCTTGTACCAAAAGGCGGGATACGTGTCAACCCATTTCGCGCCAACCGTTATCTGTCTCAAGGACCCCTCTCTGCAACAGCGGATAAGCGCTTCCCAGTTTGACAATGTGTAAGAAGCCGCCTGGCCCTCAGGGCTCTTGGGCAGGATGTTGGCCTGCTCCTGTTGGAGATAGGCCTTGATGTCGTTGAGGACGGGCACGCTTTCAGCCTGAGGTGAGGGCGGTCGCTTGCCTCAAGGCAAGGCGGGCATGCGCCCAGCGCGCCACTTCGGTCGAATTGGGCTTGACATCGCGGCGGGGTCCGGCATAATGAACACCGCATAGAGCCACGCGGGTCTTTCGGAAAAAGCAGTCAGACGTTTTTGGGGGCATAACGATGACCGGGCCAGGCAGGTTGCAGACAGGCCCTTTCATCTGAAGAAGGTCAAGGCGACCCGCGAGAAAGAGCTGGCCGAGGCCTGGGGGCGTGTTGAGATGCCGACAGCGCTTGATCAAAAGTATCGCAACGTGCCCGGCGAATGGCGCTGGCATTGGCTGTTTCCGCATGAGAGCCGGTCGACGAGTCCCCAGAACGGGGAACAGGGCCGGGATCATGTGCGTGAAGCGATTATGCAGCGTGCGGTGCGTCATGCGGTTCGCAAGGCCGCAGCTGTCAAACAAGTGGGCTGTCATACTTGCGGGCACTCGTTTGCTACCCGTCTGCTTGCCGACAGGTGAGATATCCGCACGGTGCAGCAATTAGTCGGGCCTAACAGCGTCTGAACCACCATGATTTACGCGCACGCGCTGAATCGGCGAGGCAAGGGTGTCCCAACCCCTGCGGACCTGCTCTAAAATCGCAGGGAGAGCTGCGTGTTATGGATTCCGTATGAGGGAATTGGAGTAAACCGCTTCGCGCTGGGTCAACCGCGCTTGTAGCGTTCGTTCGATCACTCACTCCGTGTCGCGATTTTGGTGGTGTTCCATGTCGAAACAAAGAGATGCTGGTGTGGTCCCATGGCTGTTCGTGAAGGCATGATCATGAGGGAGGGTCGGTGTGAAGCGGGTCCTGGACCTCGGTCGTGGTGTCGGTGTTGGCGTGTGTGGCGGGCAAGCGGGGCGCTGACAATGCGATTTGCACTCGCTGCGGCTGCCTCTGTAACGACGACCACGGCCTGTGCCCAGCAGCAGAAGAGCCCTCGCGCTGGGTGGAATTTCGCGTTCAAGCATTTCGTAATCGCGGCGTGGAATCCGCCTGCAGCCACGGAAGCCGAGTACAGAGTCTACAGGGATGCCGGCTTCAATATCGTGATGAGCCCGCGGTATGCGCTGCCGGACAACGCGCTCGACCTTGCCCAAGAGCACGGCCTGAAGGTCCTGATTGATACTTACACGCCAAACGATAAGCCCTGGGGCGGAACAGCAGGCAAATACACGCCCCATCCGGACCATCACCCGGCGACTTTGCCAGAGCTTGTGTGGCTGCATGAGAGGTACGGGAAACATGCAGCCCTGGCGGGGTATCTATTGGGTGACGACTACGGCAACCTGCCGCAGGAGCTTGTGGAGACGACACAATATCTTAGAAAGAACGCCCCGCGTCTTTTCCCGTGGGTCTGCCAGAACGTGATGTCGCCGAAGAGCCTGGCGCAATCGGGCAATCCTATCATGAATCCGCAGATATATCCCACGCTCTATCAGAAAAACAGACCCGTGGACGAGCAGGCGCGGCTCTACTGCGAGGGTTTGAACCGGCTGAGGGAAAGCTGCAAGCGGTATAATCTCATCATGTGGCCGATGTTTAACGTTGCAGGCGTTGAGAGCGACTCGCTAATTCGGTTTCAGGTTTTCAGCTCGCTGGCCTACGGCAGCCAGGGGGTGTGGTATTTCGTCTATAGCGGCGCCCTTCAAAGGGGGACCGACTTCAAGTCGCTTGAGGAAGCCAAGGCCAACCTTCGGCCAATATGGGAGACAGCCAAGAAGGCCAACGCCTGTGTTGCCGAATGGGGGCCGCGTCTGTTGGGTCGTTCAGTCGCGGCGGTCTACCACACGGGATGGTCGTGCGCGGGGGTCAAGAAGCCGAGCACAGGCCGGTGGGTAGAATCAATGGATGACGACGTGCTGGTCGGCGTACTTACGAAAGACGGCGAATCCCCCCTTGCCGTTGTTGTGGACAAGCGCGTAGCCCTGCAGGCCGGTGCTGTGCCGGAGCGGGAAGTTACAGTGCGCTTCGGTCCGGCAGTCTCTGAAATCCTGCTTATATCAGGCCGGATGGAGAACAGCACAAAGGGCAGAACGATAAAACTTAAGCTTGAAGGGGGCGGGGCACAACTCCTTGTGCTAAGGATGAAGTAGCGCATTGGTTCTGGGGTTGCCCCCCTCGATGTCTGCGGTGGGCGACAATTCATGGCTGGTCGGGATGACCGCAGACTGCTTTTCCTGAGGTGCTGCAGACCATGACGCCTTCCCACGATCGGGTCATTCGGCTCGCCGAATCGCAGCGCCGGAAGGCCGAAGAAACCCTTGCCCGGTCCTTCTTCAACGATCCGATGGCGAGGTACATCCTACCGACAGTCTCCCAGCGGCTGGGTGGGCTCCGTTGGTTCTTCCGCACGGGCCTGCGCTACGGCCTCAGGTACGGGGCGGTGGATACGACGGGCAACGGGGCCGGGGTGGCCGTCTGGTTCCGGCCGAACTACACGGCCATGAATTGGATCAGAATGCTCCGCACGGGAATGCTCGCCGCCCCCATGGTGGTAGGCCTGCGGGCCGCCCGCAGGCTCCTCACCTTCTTTCACTCAATTGACTCGCTCCACGGGCGCTTGGTCCCAGAGCCGCACTGGTACCTATTAAGCCTCGGCGTTGCCCCGGAGCGCCAGGGCCAGGGGCTCGGCGGCGCGCTTCTCCGTCATGGACTGGAGCGGGCGCAAGCCGAAGGCCTCCCGTGCTACCTCGAGACGACCAACGAGCGGAACGTGCCGTTCTACGAGAGGCACGGGTTCCGGTTCGTAGCCCAGGGGGAAGTAACGGACGGAGGCCCCCACGTGTGGGCCATGCTTCGGGAGTTTTGACGACCGCACTGAAGGACGAGGTCACGGGCCTTGCCAGGGAACATCCTGGCCTGCTGCGGCTCCCTTCCCGCCTTCGGCGGGGTGGACGGTTTCGTACAAGCGGTTCCGGGTGGCAGGTTCGGCCTCCCCTCACCGCAACGGGGCAACCGAGGCACCAGGCGAGTTGGGGTTTGGCCAGACGCCCGGGGTGGGGTCACCCCAGGGCATGAACGTCGAGGGGCAGGTTCGGCGAGCTTGCGAGTTGTAACCTGGACCCTCTGGTTCGCGCCTCATCGTCTTTAGACCATCTATTGGCTGTCCCCTTCCACGGCAACACGATAAAACATGGCTCGCGCGTTGGCCGTGGTATCGGTGTGGATGTTCACCGGTGGCGTGGCGGGGATATCGGCAGCCACAACCGTCCAAAACGTGTCCAGTACAAGCTTCGTGGAGCGTTCGATTCGGTAGCGTTTGTCGAGAACACTTCGCCATGAGATAACTGCATTGGAGGAGGACTCTACCGAGAATTCCTCAATGCCAAGATAGGAGGCGGCGTTGATCGGCGAGGTGCCTGCTCCGTATTCCGAAGAATTGGGGAAGCCGTCGCCGTCGATGTCGCCGTCAGGGGTCATCGCAGTGGTGTTGGTGACGTAGTTGTACTCGTACCAGTCGGTCAGGCCGTCGGCGTCCGTGTCGTTGGTGGGCGCAACCGCGCCGCCGCGCACGCAGCGGACGTAGTTGAAAATGCGGACCGCGTCGCCCTGCGGACCGAAGCCAAATGGATAGTCGGCGGGATTGCCGGCCTTGAATTCGGCGCGCTGGGCACCGGCGCCATGTACATCTGTCCATGTGCCGCCCATATAACCCAGCGTCCGACCGAAAGAGATATAAATGCCTCTCGAGTACGGGCTCGGACCCGTGCCCATAAGAGTGGTTCCCGTCCAATAAAAGGGATAGTCGGCCGCATTGTTTTCGTTGGTGACCTGGGTGCAACTGAAAATCGGATCAATGGCGGCCGAACCGGTCGTATCGGGCGAGCGTGTGTAGTCCACGATACTGTGCAGTTCCTTGGGATTGGGCAGCCGCCAATCCTGCCAGCCTGCGAGGCTCAAGCCTTCCGCGTAGGCCAGCGCGCCTTGCCAGTTCTTGCCCGCGCCGCTGTCGGCCTTTTGCCACATCAGGCCGGTGGCGTTGTCGGTGATGGTGCCGCCGCCGTTGTCGGCGAAATTATTGACGCCGTAACTGGTGTTGCCGCGCACACAGAGCACGAAGAACTTTTTGCCGATGGCATCGGTTGCCGGATATCCCTTGATGCGGCCGTCGGCAAAGTTCACTCCGAACATTTGGTTCGTTTGAGCGACATACAGGTTGGTAGTGACCCACTGGGCGTCGAGGACGCGCTCGCCGGAGTTCGTAAAGCCATAGGCGAATCCGAAATAGTTGGTGTTGATAAACGGGATTGCGCCGATACTGCTTGTTTCCGATGCCTCCTTTCCGTTGAACAGGATGAGCGAATAGAGTTCCTTGAGCATGGGCAGGCGCCAGTCGCTGTATCCGCCGTAGTTGGCAGCGTTCATCGTGGCCGGCCGCAACAGAGCCGCGGAATACAGCAGTTTATCGTCGTAAGAGAGGGAACCGTTGCCGTCAGTGTCCGGGCTGCGCTCCCAGGTCAACCCCGTGTTGTTGTCGAGCACCGTCAACCCGTCGCCGCTGAGCGTGTAGCTCGGCTGCGTTCCGGCGTACTGCGCGTCCTGCCCGGCATAGGCGGCGCCCGGCGCCGGCGCGGCGATTATGGCATTCGTGCTGTAGCAATTGGTCTGGATGGTATCCACGACGACATACGTGGACTGCCCGAAGGCGGATAAGGCCGTCAGCAGCGCAAGCGTAACCGTGACAATCGTTGGTTTATGATTCATAGCGACTCTCTGACCACGGCGGGAGGGCGGCGGGTTGCGGCGCCTGCCTGCAAGGAGGGTACGAGATTGCCCTCGGTTTCAGGCGCGACAACTCCGCCGCCCTTCACTCTTGCTTGTTCTCTCCGCCGGGTGTTGCCAGTAATGTCCGGAATGCTCCTTTTCCGTCCGGCAGTCTGCCGAATGCGACGTCATCTCTTTGTTTGCCAAATGTCACCGAGTCAAGCATTGCATTCCCTCGCGCATCGGCATCGATGAGCATCACCGTTTCGCCGTCTTTGCCGAGCTTGAAGTTGGCGTGAAGGCCGGGGTTGGCATGTCCTTCTTCGTCCGCCCAAACGATGATGTACGCCCCGGGGCCAAGAGTTGTCCCTTTCGGAAAAGCCCATTTGCGAGGGTTGTCTTTCTTATCGGTAAGGTACATCCCCGAAAGGTCCAGTTCCTGCTCACCGACGTTCAGCAACTCGATCCAGTCGTCGTTATCCCCCTGCGGATCACGAATGGTGGTCTGGTTGGCGGCCATCAGCTCGTTGATGACAAGCGCGGATGTGCTCGGAGTGCGCACGGCTTGGTCAGGTGCCACTGGCTGGGATCTACCCTGCTCACCAAGAGACCGCAGCTCCTCCTGTTCCAGAAGGAACCCTCGCCGTTTGAGAAGGTGCGTGCGAAGCGACGGGACATTCTTCTCTAGGACCCTCACGCTGTTCTCGGGATCTTCGCCGTGTGACTTCGCTGCCAGCCTCAGGTCGTCTATCAGCCGATCGGCCATCTCATCAATCAGTGGGAAATAGACGTCCTGCGTGTAGATCGTCTCGAGGATCTCCTTTGTGCGCGATAGAAAAACGGCCCGAAACTGGGGGTTAGCCAAAAGGGGCCTTGAGAATTCGCCACCTCGCCGCCACCACATCGCCCGTCCCCCGAACCCCCTTCCGGACCCTCTGCCCGCGGGGCTGTCTCCGCTTCTACCAGGTGGTTGATCTCCCTCCATGCCGTAGGTCAGCGGCATGTCGAAGAAAACCTGGTCGTCCGGCAAGCCATCGTAATAGCCCCAGGTTTTATCCTGATCCCACGGGTACATCTGCCATTTATTCCGCTCGACGTCGTGGTACGCGAAGTAGTTGTTGAAGAACCCATCCCAGTGCGAAATGATCATGTTCACGGCGAAGTACGTCGCGACCTGCTCCACATCGAAGTTTTCCTGGATCACCTTCCATAGGTCATCCGGATTGCCTTCGGCCTTGTCGAGCTGGTCGAGTAACGCCAGCAGATCCTCATGGCCGGCTTGCTCATTGGTCTTTTTCTGGTGCCGGCTGACCGGGTCGCGCCCCGTCCACAGGGTCTTGTACAGGTTTCCGTTGTCATCAATCTCGTTGCGGCGCAGGAACGAGCGGTTCGGCCGCTCGACCATGAGGTGGGGACCAACGAGGCGCCCGTCCACCCAAACCCGGACGAACTCGCTCAACGGAGCGGGGCTTCCCGCCCGGTGATAAACGTCGTAGGACAGCGCCTCGGCAATCAGGGACCACTCGCTGCCCTCAAAGACGAGGTTGACGGCGCTCATATTGTTGAGCGTGTGATCCTTGTGGAAGAAGACTCTGAAGCCCCGGTCGTTGATTCGAGGAACCGTGCTGATATGGTCGAATACCATTGTCTTTCCCGTCCGGTGGTCAACGAAGATGAACGTTGACGCTCCGCGAGGGGGTCGAGGCGGTTGTTCCTGGCGGGGGCCGAGGGCGTAGGAACTCATAGCAGGCCCTCTCCCGCCCGTTCCGGGTCTGCCGCCGGGAGGACCGCCGGACGTCGGAGGCCTGCTCTGAGTCGAGCTCGTGGAGGTCTTGTCAGGCCCGCCCAGCAGAAGCAGGCCGAGGGCGATAGGGCTCGCTTCCCATTTATCGTGAACGTAAGCCGAGAACGTTGGCCGAAGATCGTTCTCACCCGGGTACAGGCGCTGGGCGCCGGCCTCGTTCACCGCCTTGATGCGATACCGAACGAGCGTGTTAGTCGGCTGTCCTGGAATGGTAGCCCGAAAGCGCCCGGTTGCGGCGTCTTGGGTCATCGGAACCGCAGATTCCTTCCCCTCGACGCCTCCGACAACCGTCCGATACAGCAGGCTCACCTCGCGGAGTGCGCCTCTGTCCCTTACTTCCGCCTCAACGTGCAACCGTTCGTCTGGCAACACATTGTCCGGGAGACCAGTCACGTCGGTAATCACCGGCGGCAGAGCGGCCGAGAAGGACGCGTTGCGCTCGCCCGGCGTGCCGGCTGGCTTGGGCACGGTTGGAAGTGGCGACGCGGCCCAGTTCTCGGGGAGATCACCTGCAACCGATGGGCTGATGCGCTCCAGGGACGCCGATTCGCCGTCCGCGCTGACCGGCCACGGATCGCGATCACCGTATCGGACGGCATCCACCCGCTGTCCCCTCGCATCGAGCAGTTCGAGGCGCTCGCCGCCCCTCTTGAGCGGCCGTTTCAACGGCCCGATCGCCGGCACGCCGTAGATTTTGCGGAACTCATCCGGCTTCAACGCCACCACCAGATACCCTTGAGCCTCGATGGTCGTGCCTTTGGGGAAAACATACCCATTGCCCTTGTCCAACGTCCACTGGCTCAGGTCCACCGGCTGGTCCGCGGTGCTGTAAAACTCGATCCACTGAATGTCGTCGAGATCATCGGGGGCGTTGTAAAAGATCTCGTTGATGACTACACGCGCCGGGGCTGGCGTAGTCAGGGTCAACACCGCCAACAGCGCAATCATTCCGGCAAGGCGCATGGAAATCCTCTCTTCATTTCGTTGTTTCATCCTGAGATAGGACAGTTCAGCGTAAGCTCACTATTTGAGTGTCACCGCGTCAATCTGATTGAGGTCGCCAACGCCCAGTCCCATGGTTGCTCCAAGCTCAATGTGCTTGATAGAAGGGGGAATGGGCCCCTCCATTCCGCTTGCATGCCGTTTGGCGAGAATCTCTCTTGCGGCGATGGTATCCATCGCGATGGGGTCCGTGCTTGCCAGCATCCCCGAGTAGCTCCACATGTGCTGCGGGCTGAGCGAAGGTCCTCGGTCGTACTGCGCGCGGGCGGCGTCCATGAGAATCAGGCGGGTTTTTTTCTTAATCGGGTCGAGCGCATTCAATTCTGCGAGCCGCGAGCAGTTGTCCGGATGGAACTGACCGGCATTGGAAACCGTCCCCAGGTGGTTCTTGAGCGAGGCGGTGATTCCCGAGAAAATGTGAGTCTTCAAGACCGGCATGTTGATGAGCGCGTCCACATCGTTCACCAAGATGCTGCTGAGCTTCGTGTCCACGTCACGTGCTTTCGCCGGATAGACGTACTCCTTCGTCGCATAGCACTTGGCTCCCTTCGTGGACTCATTGATCTTGAAGCCGCACTTTGTCAGGTCGCGTTCCGAGCGGTCGAAGATGATAATCCGCGTCGGGTCAAATCCCGCGTCCGCCAGGCTTTCGACCACTACCTGCACCGTCTCCGGATTCGTCGTCACCGGAGGCATCAGGCAGTTGACCTTGATGGCGATTTTCTCCTTCGGCGAAAAAAGAGCTTTCCAGGCGTCTCCTGAGGAGCTCTTTCCCGTCAGCTCACACATGATTCGGTCCACCATCTTCCGGGCGACTGCTACGTCCAGTTTCGCCTCCTGAAAGTACGCGGGGTCCTGCAGCAGAATCACGCGGGCTTTCTTTGCTTGCTCCGCGAGCGCCTTCTGGACGAACGTTCCGGCGAGCGATGCTCCGACGACCGCTCCCACTGTCCCTTTCAGAAACTGTCGGCGCGATACACAAGCGCCCGCAACGTCCGCCGAGTTCTTGTTGTCTTTCCGTTCACCGTCTCTTCTGACCATCGGATGCGCCTCCTCGTGCGATAGGGTTGTTCCTTCTTCCTCTGAGTCGGTCGAAATAGCGCGTGCTTTGCGACTCTGCCCGGCCCAAAGCTGCCGGACAACACGTTGTTAGACGGCACAGCAATGGTTGTGGTTTAGTTTTGCGCGCAACACTTGGGAATTGAGCGAAAGATAGAAGGTCATTTTCCAGCCGGCCAAACACCGTGTAGCGCGTCCGCGATGGTGCACTGCGCCGGTTCGTGGTGTATCGCGGCTTGGGCCCTTCGGTAGTGCGCCAGCAGCGCTTGCGTCACCTATTGGGCCTTGTTTGTTCCGCCGGGAGTCGCTTGTAATGCTCTGAATGCTCCTTTGCCGTCAGGCAGTCTTCCGAATGCGACGTCATCTCTCTGCTTGCCGAATGTCACCGAGTCAAGCAATGCATTTCCGCGAGCATCCGAATCAATCAGCATAACGGTTTCACCGTCCTTGCTGAGCTTGAAGCTGGCGTGGAGGCCGGGGTTGGCATTTCCGTCTTCGTCGGCCCAAATGATTAGGTAGGCGCCGGGGCCGAGTTTCGTGCCGTCGGGAAAAGCCCATTTGCGAGGATTTTCTTTGTTGTCGGTGAGATGCATCCCGGAAAGGTCCACTTCTTGGTCGCTGATATTCAGCAACTCGACCCAGTCGTCGAAATGTCCCTGTGAATCGCGGATGGTGGTCTGGTTTGCGGCCATTAACTCGTTGATGACGATCGCGGATGTGCTGGCCACGGGCGTCGCGACTTTGTAGGTGAGCGCACTGAATTCCGCTCTTGAGGGGTAGAACGCGGTTGTTCCCACTGAGGAAGGCGACCTCGCTTCCACGTAATAGTGCACCTGGGTTCCGGCGGGGAACTGGGGAATATCGCCGCCGTAAAAACCATCTCCTGCGTCCCCGTCTTCGTGCGCCCCGTCGTCGAACATGATCGCCTGGTCGAAGGGCGCCCAGCGCGATTCCGCATAGTACAAGATTACGGAATCTACCTGAGCCTCGCCGCCCACCTTCGCCGTGACGCGCACGGATTCGGTCGGCATTGGTTCGAGAGAATCGGCTGACGGGCGGTCCTTGACCCGATGGGAAACCTCCTGGATCAGCGGCCAGGGTTTGCTCATCTCAGGACGGCCGAGGATGTATTCGCGCCGTTCCTCGACAAAACGTTTCAGGCTGGGGGTCGCTCCGCCGCCGGGGCCGCCTCCACCGCCCGGTCCTCGTCCGGGACGCCCGCCACCACGACGCCCGCCCCCGGGCATGCCACGATCGCCCTGAGGCAGTTCGTCCCTTGAGACGAGGCCGTCGCCATTGCGGTCGAAATCCTGGATGAACCGCTGCGCCTGCTCGGGCACCTCATCCTTCGAGATGGTCCCGTCACCGTTGGCGTCGAATCGGCGGAGCATCCCCTCGGCACCAAAGGGCTGTTCTTGTCCGGGCGATGCCTGCCCGGGTGGCCCCCCTGCCGGGCCGCCTTGTCCCTGAGGACTCTGGCCCGGGGGCATCCCACCGAATGGCCCGCCTCCCGGTGGGCCGCCGCCGAACGGACCTCCGCCTTCTCGTGCGGAATCCTCGACATGGGCTTTGATGAAAGCCTCGTAAGAGTAAAGTTTCTTGGTGTCGGCTTTCACCTCCTCAGCGATGAGCTTCTGATAGCTCTCGACGATGGGGGCGAGCTTATCCCAATTGAGGGATTCATTGACAATGGTTCGCACATGGGCGAGATAGCGCGCCCGCAAATGGGGGATGGATAAGAGGCGATGGATGACCGGGCGTGACTTGTCATCCGCGAGGGCGAGAGGGTCAAGCTCTGCTCCTGAAATCCTCAGCCCAAAAAACGGTCCGCCCCCGTAGCTGAGTGTTTCGTTATTGTCAATTGACAGCAAGTGAAAGCGCCCATATCGGCCACCCGTATAGAGAGCATAATCAGCCCCTCTTGTAACGTAGCCCTCATCTATGAAGATGTTCTCGAGGGCGATGAGCCACAAGGCTTGATCAACATTCAGGATGGCGTTGAGGGATCTTTCGAGCTTGTCGTCGGGCGTCTTGTTGAGCGTTTCACACAGTTTGATCAGAGCGGCCCAGGCCTCCGGTTCGTCGGCGGATTTTATCTCGTAAGCCTGCTTGTAGGCAGCGGGGTCGTTTCCGAGCCAGTCCAGGGCGCTGGCGCTGCCGAACCCCATGCCGACCTTCCACCGAAAACCTCGCCCGGCGCCGAACCAATCCTGGAGGAAATCCCGGTTGAATTGCTGCACATTCGCGTAGATGCCCCAGTTCTCGCCGTTGGCCACCAGCTTGACGAAGTTGGCGTCTAACGCGGGCGTGTACTCACGGCAGACCCGCGAAAAGAGGACTTCTCGAAGGAACGAGGGGTCCTCATGAGAATTGTGTAGGTTAAGGGTCCTGTAACCATAAAGGCGTTCATCTTGGTCGGTGAAGTCGAGGGAAATATTGAAGGGTTTCTTCTGAGACTGGCCGCTCATCATGTACGACGTGTTCCCGCGAAAGTGAACGCCGACCCCCGGATGTGTGACGCCATCTACGATCAGGTCCGCCGGCACTTCTACATCGGTTCGGTAGAAGTCGCCGAGCTCATCGTACCAATCGGAGTTGGCGAATTGGAGATAGAGAGTACGGAGCGTGTTAGCGTCGTACAGGTCGGTGGTTGGCGCAATCACGCCCGTTGTAGGAGGCGTTAATTTCTGCGCGGGGGCTTCCGTATCGGGTTTGGGGGCGGCGGGTTGGCGGCCGAAGGGGCCAAAGCCACCGCGTCCTTGTTCTCGTGCGGCGGCGCGAGCGGCGGCTCTTTCCTTGTCATTGAGCCTGCCGTCGCCGTCGGCATCGAATTTGGCCACGAGTTTCGTTCCCTGAGAGCCTCCGGGCGGACCGAAGCCACCGGGGCCGCCGCGTGGACCAAAGCCGCCGGGTCCGCCAAACTGCGGAAGGGATTCTTCGCCGCTCAATTTGCCGTCGTTGTTCTTATCGAGCTTCTTCAAAGCGGCCACGGCATCATTCATCTCGGCCGCTGAGATTTCCTCGTTACTATCGGCGTCGAGCGCCGACATCAATGGCAGCGGCGGAACTCGGAAACCAGACCCCCGCCCGGACGTCGGGCGCGGACCGAAGCCGGGTTGGTCTGGAACTCCCGTTCCGCCGCCTGGAAAGCCAAATTGAGCGCGCAACTCCTCTGCATTCAGTTTTCCGTCATCGTTCTTGTCGAGCTTCTTCAAAGCCTCGACTGAATTCTCAATCTCGGCGGCCGAGATTTCGCCATCTTCGTCGCCGTCGAGTGCAAGGAGCAACGGGAAGGGCGGGCGGCCAAAACCGGGGCCCGGACCGGGCATGCCGGGTCCCCCGTCGTCGGGGAAGCCCGGAGGGCCCGACGGAGGTGGAGGTTCAGTCAGTAGCGCAGGCGTCCCGCCTGCCTCCTTTTCCTGGTTCTTGCCTGCGTCTTCCAGTTTCCCTTCCTCGGGACCGGCCGGGGGTGAAGCGACGATGAGGTACGCCGCGTACGCCAAGCCCAAAACCAACACCGTTGACAGAAGTCTCGACACTTTTTTCTCCTCTCTAAGTTGGACTGCAAATGCATTAGCGGACGGCACTCGGTGACCTCTTCGACGTTGGAATACACCGCGTCGAGCAGTGCCAAGAATTAGACCCAGGTGAAGAAGCAAATTCACTGTCGTATGGAACGGCAGAGAGCTGGTCGGTTCGTTTGTAAACCGCATTTCAGGGACTAGATATTTATTTAGCCAGCGCAATAACAATATTCCCGCTATAGGTCTCACCCTGCTTGATTGGTTCTTCCTTGCCGTTAATCTTCATAACTAGCTTGGCGCCGTTGGCTCCCTCAATGGCACCTTTGTCAACGACGAGTTTGCTGATTAAGCTTTCTCCGGTGACCTTCCACACGCCGCCGTCTTTAAGGCTGACGGAAATGGTGCTACTGCCGTTTCTGTAGTTCCTGTTTGCCACATGCCCGAGATAGTAATACTCGTTAATTGTGAAACGGGTATTTTGCTTCCCGGTTTCATCGACATGTCTGGTTTCTGTCAATGAAATCGGCCCGCTAAGCGTTGCTTCCTTTCCGATGGAGACCTCTAGCGCCTTGCCGCTCTGAGTATAGTAGCCGGAGCCGTTGAATACGTTGCCTTTATAGTTGCCGTTTAACAGGGTCAGCTTAACAACGCTGCTGCCGCCAGGACCGCCAGGACCACCGGGAGGACCATCAGGAGGAGGACCATCAGGAGCAGGACCACCAGGACCACCAGGGCCACGAGGACCACGGGGAGCTCCACCTGCCTGTCCACCAGGCATTCCGCCCTGCTGTCCACGTGCCGAGGTACCGGCTTTGGTGACATTGCCGCTTTCAGAGGGCCAGCCCGGGGCTTCATTAAACTCGGTCTTGAATCCATCCATGCTTCCGCCAACCGTGCGGTCGTCGTTGTCGATCATCTGCAGTATGATGCCGGATGCGGAATTGAGCACCGCGCTGTCGGCCACAAAGCTTACGCCGCCCGTCTTAGCCAGGAATATAGCCTCCTCGGTGTTGACCACCGTTCCGTCCAGGACATTGACGGTGCCTTGACCGTGCGACATGAAGCCGAAGACAGAATTGACGGTGGTCGGCTTGCCTTTTCCTGTAACAGTCTCGATGGCCTTGCCCTGGGCGTCTTTGAGCTCAATCTTTCCGTTTGAGGACCTGTAGTTACCCTCGCCGCCGGTATAGATTCCAGCATAGGTCAAGCCGTTGAAGGTCACGCCGTAAAAGTTCTGGTGGGCGTTGCCTGTGAGATAGGTGCCGTAACCTGAGCCGTATTTGCTGCTGTAGGAGTACTTGCCGGAGCTCATGCCGCCTTTGGAGGCCGGCAGGATCTGCAGTGTGGTGTCCACCACATTCATCACAGGACTGGTGCCCTCATCGGTGGACAGGACCGCCCAACCGCCGGAAGTAACTGTTGAGTGTATGACCGTCAGGGTGGACTTGTTGCCTATCATGTTGGCCGCGCGTACGCCGCCCTGGATGCCCAGCACCCATGGGGGCGAGAGCATGATATTCTGATTCGCGCTGTTGACATATCCCTTCCAGGCTTGGGTCAGGGGGTTGGCTCCCAGGGTTGTGATTGTTGAATCCTCGACAAGGACCCGGGCGTAGTTATCGCAGACCAATGCCGCGCGCAGGAAGCCCTTGGTGTCGATCTTCATGGAATGCACCTTCACGTTGGCATAATCGGAGGCAACGATCTGGACGCCGAGTCCTGAAAAGTCAGAGGCGTTCTTGCCGTCGCCGTTATCAGAGGCGGATATGGTACCGGTCAGGGTGAGACCGGTCCCCTTTCCGGTTGCGATCACCGAGTCAACCCCTTCACCTTGGGCTACGATATCGAGGTCGAGATTGGATACGGGGCCGTCTTTATCAGCTAGCAGGGAGTATTCTTTAATAATAGCGCCGTCTTTGACATAGTAGCCGACGCTAAATCTGTCATTGCCGCGGCGTGTGTAATGGGTTGCAGTGCCTTCAAAGGTGGTGACTGCATCAATGGTCCTTCCTTTAGCAGTTACAGTACTTGTCCCCTCCGCATTGGCGCACAGGCCCCCAAGGACAAGTGTAGACGCCAATAACATGCCACGAGTAAGAAAGAACCGCTGAATCAATAATGTGGTCTTCATGTTTTCCTCCAGAAGTGGCTCGGCTTCGCTATTTCCCGTCCGTGCGGACGCCATCATCGGTCCGGAATGGAATGGCGGGCAAACCAGCGCCGTTGAAGAGCGTCGCTTTGGGGTTAGCTTGCCAGGCGTAGCGCGCGGCGACTGGGTTGGGCACTTCGGATGACGATACCACCACGGTCTCGCCTACAATATTGGCCTCAGCCCAATGCCACTTGCAGTCGTCGCCGCAAATAGAGAATTCTTCCAGCTTGTCGCCTTTGACCACCAAGCCGCCGTCCGTGTGAGTGAAGGAGAGTCTCAGTGCGCCAGGCATCTTCTCCACGGAAGCAAAGCGCGGACCGGAATAAGGGATGTCCTTCCCGTAATGCCTGGCGAGGGCCACCAGCGCGAGGCGCTCGCCAACTTCCTTTTTGTCTTTTGGATGGACGTCTCTCGCGTCCCCGACATCGATGGCCACCGCCAATCCTGAGTTCGTGACGGTGTTCGCGATGAAATCCTGCGCTGCGCGCAACTCCGCCCAAGTATCGTCGCCGGCGGTTTCCCTGTGCTGCTTGTGAGCCGCGAGGCTTACGATATAGAACCGAAAATCACCTTGGCCGAAAGCTCTCCGCCAGTCGGCAATCATTGCCGGCAACAGCTTGCGATATTGGGCGGCACGTTCGGTGTTGGATTCGCCCTGGTACCAGATCGCGCCGCTGATGGCCAAGGGCGCGACGGGAGCAATCATGCCGTTGTAGAGAACGACGGGCGTGTTCGGCCCGCTTCCAGTGTCACTAATCCCGAGCGAGCGCAGCGTCTCGGCACTCGTCCACGCTTCGGCCGGCGCGCCCCCGCCGCAATCTTCCACCAGCCCGATGGGCACATCGATGTCCTGCTGCAACCGGCGCCCAAAAAAGTAAGCCACCGCTGAGAAACCATCCCACCCCTCGCCGACGTTTTTCGGCGAACAGACTTTCCATGCGCCTTGCGGGACTGCGGCTGGCTTGCGAGCAGTCTGCTGCTTCACAACGAACAACCGGATTCTGGGGTGGTCTGCCGCTTTGACTTCCTCGCTCCCGTTTCGGGCCTGGCCCAGTCCCATCTCCATGTTGGACTGCCCGCCGCACAACCACACATCTCCCACCAGTATATCGCGGAATTCAACGTGTTGCGCCCCGTCGATGACGATGGTGTACGGACCCCCTGGCGCGGGAGGCTGGATCGCGACCGACCAACGACCATCTTCTCTGGTCACCGTCTTTGCTGTCTTATCCGCGACAGTGACGCGAATTTCCTCGCCTGGCTTGGCCCACCCCCAAATGGTGTTGGGTTTGCCGCGCTGGAGAACCATGTTGTCGCCGAATAATGGGCTTACAAACGACGTTTCAAAGCCGCCCTCGACGGGTGGTGCCTTGTTGCCGTCCGGACCTCCGGGGCCACCGGGAGGGAAGCCGGGGCCGCCGAACCCGCCTGGTCCGCCGCGCCCGCCTATATTCATAACCATCATGAGCGCCGGAGTCGGGAGGTTGAGCTTGTTCGGCGAGGCTTGGAGCTTGGCGAATGCCTCGGCACGCGCCAGCGCTCGAGCCAATTCAGCGGCGGCTAGTTTTTCAGCTTTCGCCTTAACGTCCCCCATGTCGGGTTTCTCGGTGTAGATAGCCGCATTCAGGGCGTTTCGGGCATCCGTGACCGCCTGGTCCAGCGGAGCGTTGGCCTCGTTAATGGCGCGGATCGCCGCTTGCTGCTCCTGCGTTAACTCCGGCATGCCAGGCCTGCCCGGCATACCCTGACCACCGCCAGGAGGGCCGCCGCGCGCTCCTGGGCCCTGAGTTTCCTGAGCCTCTGGACCGCGACCCCGAGGACCATCCGCCAGCTGGCCCCCAGAGGGCCAGGTCCAGGTCAAAGCCAAAATTATCGCCGCAAATGAGACTGCATGGTTCGTCATCATAAGGACCTCCACAAGTGCCTCGATTCGCCAGTGAGCGTTACCTGGCCGGTATTGAGTGATGGCCTTTCATTCCGGCGAAAGCGTGCCGCCTTCAGCCAGTTTCCAGGTCTTTCCGCCAAGCCATTTGTTGACATCAGCTTTCGAATCATAATAAATGGTATGGCCGTTATCGTGGATATTGGCCAAAGTAACATCCTGATCTGTTAGACTGGTCAGATAAGAAGTTCCCGTTACTTCCCATACACTGGTTGCATCCAGAGTAAGTGCCATTACTTTGGCGGTACCTTCGGCATTAATCGTCCCTTTCAGAGTCGTTTTGTTCTGCAGAATGGCAGTAACCGAGCTAATATTGTCACATACAATATCTCCGGTAAGGATCTCGCCGTCAGCCTTGAAGGTAAGCCGGCCACCATTGGAACCCGTATTGCCCCACCGGCCCGCGGCTGCATTAATCAGTGTACCCGAAGCGGCACTTAGCTTGGCACCGTCCCTGATATCGACGACTGCAGAGGTATTAGTGATATAGAACATCGGACCTTCGGTTGCTGTCAGCGAGCCGCCGGTCATAGTCAGTACGCTGGTCCCAATCCCGGCGTCGCCGGAGAAGCTCTGATACAGCATGGCGCCGCATTGTTTTAAGCATGACAGGGTTGTATTGGTCAACGTAACAGAATTTTTACCTTCTATCACAATGGCTTCCGAGCCGGTTGCAGTAATCCTGGCATTGGAGGCGGTAATGGAACCCGTCGAATAAATGCCGGGAGAGCGCGTACCGGATGTGGAGGCACTACCACGAGTAAAAGTGACGGTTCCGCCGCCGCGGTCGGTGGAGATCGCAGCAGCCGCCCCGTTGCCTGCCGTGGTGATATCGACATCTGTGCAGACGATCGTACCGGCAATGGTGGCATCCACGCCGTGTGCTCCTGAAGCGAGACAATCGATCTTAACTTTAGATAATTCGACAACAGAGCCTTTACCCACTGCGAATGCTCCGTTGGCACCGGTGCCCCTGGTGGTAATGGTTCCGTTAGTCATTGTGATTTTGCTGCCGGACAACGCCAGGACAGCTGCATTAAGGCCGTAAAAACTGGAGTCCTCCATCGCGGTGGTAGGGCCGGAAGTAGTCACGTTGGAATCCGACAGGGTAAATGTTCCTTTATCGGTGACTTTAACACCGGAGGTATTTTTGTCCGAGGCAGTAATCTTCTGATTGGTTCTAGAAACATTTCCGCCGCTTTGCCAATAGATCGCCGGGCCTTCGTTAGTCATTATCGTCAAAGAAATGGACGGGCTGGTCACTCCATCCAAGGTTGCCTTAATCGAAATAACAGAAGCGGTGGGCATTCCTCCACCCGGCCCACCGCCAGGACGGGGACCGCCGCCAGGAGGGGCACCGCCGCCAGGAGGGGGACCGCCGCCAGGACGAGAACGATTGCCTGGGCGAGGACCGCTTGGCATTCCCGGCATGCCGAGGCCGCCGGCAGATTCAACGACACTGACCAAACCGGTGGCGGAGATTGTTGCGACCGAAGTGTCGGAAATCGACCAGCTGACTTTTGAGGTGATATCCGCGACAGAGCCATCGGAATAAGTTCCTTTCGCCGTGAGCTGCAGTGTCTGGCCAGCCAGCAATTTTGGGGGCGTTGCCGGCTGAATTTGAATCGAAGACAGTGCGGCGGCTGACGCCGTTTGTGTGCTGAAAATAAATGATGTAATCCAAAGCAGAACAAGCCCAAAATAAATGGGAAACGTGGAATCCTTTTTCATTTGGACAATCTCCTTTATTGAACCTCTTTTTGTCGATTTATTTATCTGCTTTTGCCCTGCGGAAAGGCGGCACGGTCGTCCCGGATGAGGTTTCGCCCTCGGTGGAACCGCGGAACACCCTTCCCACATTCAGCGTCACTTGCGTCCGAACCCCGCCGCGCGTGTCGTTCCAGCCCGACCTTACATCCATCACTTTGCCCAGGACGATCAGGTCGGAGACTTCCGTCAGTTCTTCGAGCTTGAGAAACCGCAGAATGGTTGCCTGGAGAGGGCGGGACGCCATGCTGATGACAACAAGGCTGATTATCCAAGGCCCCACTCTGAATTGCTTACGCATGGTCAGCCTCAGCTACCTGCCCGACGTGTTGGTCATGTCCCTTTCCTGCTTCTTCTGATTGACTGCGATACCTGAAACACGCTCGTCGGACGGCCGGTGTTTGCAACGAATCAGGACAGCCACCAGCACAACCATCCGAACGGCCGCGTTCCTTGTCATGGTTCTGCTTTTCCGCCTTTCCGTCGGACGATTCTCCCTTCATCAATTTCGCCCTTACGCGAAACGGTCTTTCGGAAAAGGCGTCTGGCTTGCCCCAGCCAGTGACCGGGCGCATAAATTCAAGGCCTCTCACTTCGGCTTCCATTTGTGGCCATCAACGTTTCTTGAGCGTGACGCCGATGCCCTCTCCCTGCGTGTTCTGGAAGACCGTTTCCAGGTCCGGGTTGGTCGTGACGGCTTTGATGTAATCCTGCATGGCCCCTGCTTGACCACTGGTATTGTGGGCGAGGATGAGTCCGCCAGGGCGTACTATGGGCAGGAGCTTATTGAAATAATCTATGTAGCCCTCCTTGTCGGCATCGAGGAAGAGGACATCTATCGGCTGTTTGATGTTCTTGACGGTCTCGTGGGCATCTCCCTCAACGAGAGTAACAATCTCGGCAACACCGGCACGTTTGAAGTTCTCCCGCGCCAATGAGGCCCGTCGAGCGTCAATTTCGTGGGTGGTCAGTTTGCCGCCCGTTGTCCGAAGGGCCAGGCAAAACCAGATACCCGAGTAGCCGTTGGAGGTGCCGATTTCGACCACGTGCTTAGCCCCCGCTGCCTCCGTAAGAAGCCGCAACAACCTGCCGTCGGCTGGGGAGACGTTCATCATCCCTCGGCTCTGGTTGCTGTACATATCGTCAAGCACGCCTAAGATTTTCTTGTCGTCATCTGTTTTCGGCACCGGCGGACTGTCGAAGGTGGACGGGGCTATCCCCCCTCGCATGGGTGGACCTCCACCCGGGCCCATGCCTCGGGCTCGTCCCCCTATGCCTCTCTCGAACCTCTGCGCGCTCTCGCTCATGTCCTTGAGCAACTGACCCATCTTCTCCCTATCGTTCGCGTCATAAGCCTTCTTCAGGTCATCCAAAATCTGAGTGAGCGGCGCGGCGCCTCTTTCCTGTCCGAGGAGACTCGTAGTCCCCACCAGCGCGGTCGCGAGCACGAACACAAGAACAAACGTCCTTAGCAACTTCTCCTCCTTTCAGAACGACGTTACGGGTCAACGCATTAACACTGCGCAAGCCTGCAAAGCAACATTCAAGCCAAACCTGCAACATATTCTCTAACAATGAGTTCAGTTGAGAGAGGTGTGCAGAAACTGCGCGCCACGTCTCTTACTCATAATGCAAATCCTGCACACACGGACCTATAGTGACTGATTCTCTCGAGGCTTGCTTGGACAATGCAGCCACCCATGGACCGCGACAACGACCGCGGCGTGGGGAATCCCCGGCTGAAGCGTTTGTTCGAGAAGCCCGCCTGAAGGCGGCTTCCGGTTGACCGGCCGGACATGTCACCACCGACTAAAGCCGGCAGGAAGACAACCTGGGCTTTCGGCGTCGGGGAGCGGCGCAGTGCCTGACTCAGCGCTGGGAGAAAGGCCCCCCTCCTGCGCGCTCTGGCTTGCGGTCGCCCAGAGGGGCGCACCTGGGGCGGAAACTGGATGCCTGCTACCCTTGCCGCCCCCTGATTTCGATGTAGTTTTGCCGTACCCAGGCGAGGGCTTCCTCTTTTGTTTTCAGGCTGCCCTCAAGCTGCATTTCCTCGACCGCCCGCAAGATTTCCCCGAAAAGGGGCCCCGGCGTCAGGCCAAGCTCGATGAGGTCATCCCCACGGATGAGCGGAGGGGGCTTGATTTCTTCCTCGGGGAGAGACACCAGTTTCATTTTGAGAAAGTCGTAGATTTCCAGGCTGCCGTGGCTGGCGAGGCAATCCGCGCGATGCATCTCCAGTTCCTCAAGGAAAGTCTCTCTCTGCAACATCTTTTTCAGCTTGCTTTCGCGCATCTCCTGGGCGTGAATGAAGCGCATGTGATTGGCGACAATGTCCTCGATTTTCTCTCGCTTCTCACTGGAAAGCCTCAACCGGCGGCAGACCTTGTCGGCGATTTTCGCTCCCACGACCTCGTGCCCGCTGAAGCGGATTCTGTCCTCGATTGTTAGCGTGGCGGGCTTGCCGACGTCGTGGAGAAGAGTGGCGAATGCGAGGACGCTGCTGGGCTGGCAGCCGGTCTCGATGCAAAGGTTGTCGAGAGACATTTTCGTATGCTCAAAAACGTCGCCCTCGGGATGATGAGCTTCCGGCTGGGGAACGCCGATCATCTGATGGACTTCCGGCAGGACGTGTTTAAGAAGAGAGGTATCCGCGAGAAGCTGAAGGGCCATGCCGCGGTTGGGGCCCGTCAGCGTTTTTTCCAACTCCTCCCCAATTCTCTCCCAGCTCACCTGGGTGACATTTGGCGAGTATTTCTTGATAGCCTCCAGGGTTGCCTCTTCTATCTGAAACCCGAAACGAGTCGCGAACCTCACCGCCCGGACCATGCGCAATTTGTCTTCCTTGAAACGCGCGAAGGGGTCGCCGACGGTGCGGACGATTTTCCTCTCGATGTCCCGGCGGCCTTCCACGTAGTCAATCACTTTTTCCCCGATCGGGTCGTAGAACAGGGCATTGATGGTGAAATCGCGCCGCAGTGCGTCCTCACGGGCATTGGTGTATTTTACCCCAATGGGCCGGCGGCCGTCCTCGTAACCCTGGTCGGAACGGAAGGTTGCCACCTCGTACTGCTTATCGTCCACGAGGACGAGCACAACACCGAACTGGGCGCCAACCGGGACTGTCCTACGGAAGAGTTCCATGACTTGTTGCGGTTTGGCGCTGGTGGCGATGTCGTAATCGGCTGGCTCGTTGCCCATGACCATGTCGCGGACGCAGCCGCCGGCAAAGAGGGCTTCGTGCCCGGCTTCCCTGAGCCTCTGGACAATTTCCACAGCCGTTTTTCTCGAATCGGTCATCTGCGTCCGCACTCTCCTATCGCTATCACCAATGGCGCCAGTTATGCCCACCATCTTAGCACAGGAATGACAATGACAGAAATTCATCCGTCCATGAACCAAAACTGACTTGACACATTTCTGGGCGCCTTGTAGCCTGTATCGCACGGTCGGGTCGGTCTGCGGCGTTGCTTCCGACCCGAACGAAAGAGTTGAACCATCTGTGTGGCACGCACTTCCAGCCCGTGAATCATGGGCAAGATGCCCATGCCACAAAGGAAAAGTGTGGCAAAGACGATTCTGGCTATCAACATGTGTTTCCTCCGGAAGCGCTGGGTGGAGCCGGAGGAATGGGCACGGATCATGGTCGAGCAGTTGGGGTTGAAATACGCGGAGTTCACGTCGGACCTCTTGGACCCGTTCTTCGTGCCGGAGCCGGCTCGTTCCAGAATCGCGGAGAGGACGAGGAAGGCATTCACAGAGCGGGGTATCAAGATTATTGACTACTACACCGGCGTGATCACCCACTGCTTAAATCTATTGTCACATCCCGAGCCGCAGATTCGTGAAACCGGAATGAAGTGGTGTCGGGAGGCGATTTTGCTGGCACAGAAAATCGGCGGCGACGGCATCGGGGGGCATTTTGACACTATCGTGGACGCAGAATGCCGCGACCCGAAGCGGCGCGCTGCACGCATAGACGGTGTCATCCGCTCTTTTCAGTCCCTTTCTCGCGACGCCAAGGAGCACGGGTTGAAGTTCCTGCTCTGTGAGCAGATGTACACGCCCAGCGAGGCCCCTTACACCATCGCCGAGGCAGAGAGCATCTACAAGCGTGTGAACGAGGACGCCGCGGTGCCAGTTTACCTCACGATAGATGTCGGACATGCGTGTAACCTTCATTATCTTCACTCCGAAGAGGACCTCGACCCGTATCTGTGGCTGGAGAGGTTTGCGCACGTCTCCCCGGTCATCCACCTCCAGCAGACGGATGGGAAGGTGAGCCATCACTGGCCCTTCACCGACCAGTACAACAAAATCGGCATCATCCATCCGGAGAAGGTTCTCGAGGCAATCGAGAAGTCGGGTTCGGAGATGAACTACCTGGTCTTTGAGATTTTCCATTCGCTCGGCGCGACAGAGGAGATGGTCCTGGATGACCTCAAGCGGTCTGTTGATTACTGGCGGCGGTGGGTTGCCGATTGAGTCCTCGCTGCGCCGTTTCTCGCGGCTGTTGGAATTCATTAGGATGAAAGGAGGCAGGCGGGACGCCTGCGCTACGGGGTGAAAGGGGGCAGGCGGGACGCCTGCGCTACGGGGTGGTTGAGGAAGGGTCTTCGGGCAAGGGCGAGAACTGGCTTACCGCGAGATGAAAAACGGGAGAACCACGTGTTTTAGTTCGACGATGAACCGCAGAGAGATCATCGCCATAAGCCCTTTCCTGCAATAAAAGTAGCCGAAGAAGCTCGCGAGGATGATCCTGGAAACGAGGATGCGACCGGTGAGCCAGTCGAAACCAAGCGGGAATCCGATGAAAGTCGCCGATCTGAGCCCCAATAAGGTGTTGAAGAGAGCCGATACCGCAACCGCCGCCGGGGCTGACCGCGTCAGGCGAAACACAATCATCAGTATCCCGAAACGGCAGACGACTTCTTCAAAGAAAGCCGCACGAAGCGGAATGGTGAGTGCGACAAGCGGGCTGTCCGGATAGAGTCCGCGAAACTCGCCAAGGAGAGTCATGTCTAAGACCAGCGCGGTTGCCACCGCCAACGCGGGGCCGAGCCAGAGGATGACCTTCAGTTCCCTCCGAAGACCCTCCAGCGTCCCAAAGCCAATGACCTTCTTGCCATCCGACCACGCGAACCCGCACGCTGACGAAATCAGCAGCGACAGAAACACGAGTATGAGGTCTCTGGCGAAGAGAACAGGGAGCACGCTCTCGGTAGCCCTCTCCAGGAGGACGCTCTGGTAGCCGGGGTTGAAGAAGTACGAATCCACGATATTCGGCGCCACCGCGAGGGTGGAGACGACCGCAAGTTTGACCGCCTTGATCAGGACATCTTCTCGCAGGAAATCTCTCACGGTGCTTGCACCTGTCAGGGGAGAATCCTCGCCGGCGTGCCCAGCGGCGTTATGAGGAAGAGCTCCTCGATGTCTTTGTTTTCTAGGGCGATGCCGCCCTGTGTCCAGTGAGCGTCGGCCCCGCCTCCGTGAATGCCGATTTCCCCTCCCAGACGCGTGTCCCACGGGGGTCTCTGCCGGGGGGCCTGGGCCTGGAGGATTCGGTCGTGCTCTTCCTTCGAGATGAGGCCGGTTCTCAGCCCGCGTTCGGCGTCTTCTTCGTTCGGATAGCTCAGGCCTAAGAAGAGGTGAAACCTGCTTTGGTCATTCTTCGTGCAGATATAGAAGTCTCCTTCCGGAGTGCAGCCATCGCCCTCTTTTCTTTTGTCGTCCAGGGGGTTCAGTCCCAGCGCAATCCGGTACGTCTTGAGGAGTTTCTCCCCATCGCAGAATTGCAGTTCCCGCTGGGCTTTGTAAACGACGAGCGACGGGGCTTTCGCTGACAGGAGGTCCGAGCCATTGAGGGCGGTCTTGAGCTTCTTCAATGCCTGCAATTTCGGCGTCCAGGGCTTACGGAAAAAGGGGTAGTACCACCAGAGCATCGCCAGAAGAATCAACGCCGAAGCAATGATGGCTGTGATTGTCAAAGGGTCCATCGCATCTCGCCTTGAACTCCTCGCTGCACCGGAAGGCTCCCTGATCTGTGACTGAGACGGGCCGTCAGTTTGGGTCTCGCCCTGTGGCGGCTTTTCGCCTGTTATTCTCGCTGTGCCTTGGAGCTGCCCTGCGGTCAGCTCGTTGCTGTGTCACTGCGTGTTCGCGCTTCTGAAGATAAGGTTTGCAGGCGCGGTAAACCGACTCGACGGAAATGTCTGTCATACACGACGTGCCCTGGTCGCATGTTCGACGAAAACAGGGGCTACACGGGAGGCTCGTTGTGAGAACCGTGTGCTGCTCGCCGTAGGGCCCGGTCCTCACGGGGCTTGTGGGGCCGTAGAGGGCGACCACGGGGGTGCCTACTGCCGCCGCGATATGTGTGGGGCCGCTGTCGTTGCCCACCACTACCTTCGCCCCCTGGAAAAGATAGGCGAGCTGTTTGAGAGTTGTCTTCCCGGAGAAATCCATCATGGCACAGCCGCACGTCGAGGCAATGCGACAGGCGAGCGGCGCCTCGCTTTGCGATCCGATGAGGGCGACCTGGGCCCCGTCGCTCGCAGCCAGTTTTTCGGCGAGGGCGGCGAAGTTCTCCGGGGGCCATTGCTTTGTCGCCCACCGGGCGCCCACAACAAAAACCACGAGCGACCGTGCTGTGTCCCGCTTCGCCTGGGTGAAAAGCCTTTCGGCAGACTGCTTTTCGCGTGCGGAAAAAACAATGGGAAATTGCCTACCACGGGAAGGGTTCCCCCCCACCGCCAGAATGTATCGCTCAACGGAATGCATCGCGGCAACCGGCGCCCGCACTTTCTTGTGGTAGAACAGCGGCGCCAATTCGCGAGCGTCGGCAAAGCCGACGATCTCTCTCCCGCCTGAAAGGCGCGCCATCAGACTGCTCCGGAGCAGCCCTTGAAGGTCGAGAACGAGGTCGTACCGCTCGCGCCTCAACCGGCGCAGCAAGCGGGCGGTTCTCCTGATGGCGGCGGGGAGAAGGCGCGGTTTCCGCCAACTTGTCCTGTCCCAAAGGTGGACCGTTCGGAGAAATGGGTTCCCGGACAGGATGTCGGCGATTTCTTCGTTGACCAGCCAATCAATGTGGGCGCCGGGATACCTTTCATGGAGGACCTTGAGGACCGGGAGCGCTTGCACCACATCGCCCAACGAGCTTGGCTTGATGATCAGGATGTTCATGTCGGAGCCGTTAACTTTCTCTTGCCCAGGCGTCTTCGGGTCGGCACAGTCGTCGTTCGTTCCGGAGCAACGCAGAAGCTCAAGCGGAAACGTCGCTCATGACTTTGACATGGACTCTTCGCGTGCGCGGGCCGTCGAACTCGCACAGATAAATCCCCTGCCACGTGCCAAGCATCAACTCGCCTTTCTCGAGGGGGATACCGACGCAGCAACCCATGAGGCTCGCTTTGATATGCGCCGCGGAGTTGCCCTCGAGGTGATGATAACCGTCCTCGAACGGGATTCGTTTGTTCAGTTCCATGATAATGTCGCTCCGGACCGTCGGGTCGGCGTTTTCGTTGATAGTGACGCCAGCGGTTGTATGGGGCACAAAGACAAAACACATGCCGCTGTCCGCCTTCGCGGCGCGCACCTTATCGAGGACCTGCGAGGTTATATCGAGCAATTCCGTCCGGCTTCGCGTGGAAACAGAGAAAGTCGAAAGCATCTGCCCTCCTCCGCACCAGAAAATTTCGGTTGCGAGTTTTTGCCTGCGAGGCACATGGTACCGTTGTCCGGGAAGACCTATCAAGGAAAATTGAGGAATCTTATCGCAGAGAACGCAGCCTGCCCGCGTTCGCGTGCGAGTGTCCAACCTGCTTGAGGAGAGCGTTGCGCGCTATGGCGCTTTGTCACCCCCGGCGGCCAGGGAGGGCGCAGAGACAGAAGTGGCATGGGCATCCCTCGCCGAGCCTGCCTTCGGGCCTCGCAGGGAGGAGCGACCTGGGATTTGTGGACAGGATAGCAGGATAAACAGGATGATTTCAAGAAGGACACAGGCACAGGATTGTGGGCTGCAATCCTGTCCATCCTGTGATCCTGTCAGAACCTTCCCAGGGCGACGGAATGGCACGTGTCAGGTTTTGTCCGGGGGATACTTCACCTCCACGAGGCACAGTCCTTGAGGGGGAGCTGTGGCCCCGGCGCGGCAGCGGTCTTTGGACTCGAGAATTGCGGGCATTTCTTCTGGCTCCGTTTTCCCCACTCCCACTTTGACCAGCGTGCCGACAATGGAGCGAACCATCTTGTACAGGAAGCCGTCTGCCTCCACTTCGATGCAGATGTAATTCCCTTGCTGTCGCAATTCGAGGCGTTTGATGGTCTTGACCGGGCTTTTGACCTCCCTGCCGGGGTTGACTCCGAAGGCGGAGAAATCGTGCGTCCCGACGAGGTATTCCGCGGCTTTCCTCATTCTGTCAAGGTCGAGCTTCGCGGGGAAGACGTAGGCGGAAGTCGCGCGGTATCGCCCGTTAATTTTCGAGTTGAGGATTGTGTACCGATAGACTTTGCTCGTGGCGCCGTAGCGGCTGTGAAACGTCGCGGGCACTTCCTCTGCGGAAAGGATGCGGATGTCTTCGGGGAGGAGGTCGTTCAGTCTGCCGATCAACTGTTCCGGCGCGGTGTCGCTGTCGGCGAAGAAATGGACGACCTGTCCCAGGGCATGAACCCCCGCGTCGGTTCTGCCGGAGGCATGGATTCGGGTCTTCACTCCGAGAACCTTCTCCAGCGCCTCCTCGAGGACGCCCTGGATAGTCCGGACGCCAACCTGCAATTGAGAGCCATGGTAGTCCGCGCCGTCGTATTGCAGAATGAGCTTGAAATTATGGGTCGAGGAACTGTCGGTCATGTCTGTGAACAAGCTGCGCCCCGCCAGGGGCGGGGTAAATCACCAATGAATTGTAGCAGGAGTCTCACAGGCCCACCAGGCGTTTGCGCCCCTTGTACCAGATAAAGCGATGTTCCCGTCGCCGTTCCGGGGTCGGGTAATCCACGAGAACAGGACGCATTGGCAGCGGGAACTTCTGAGTTCGTTTCCGCGTCGGCACAACGGAAACCGGGTTGTCACAGACGATTCTCCCTCGAAGCTTGGCTATTTCTCCGCGTCCCCAGTAGTTGTCGTTAAGGTCGGCGGAGCGGCTATCACCCATGTCGAGGTTTCCTCGGCCGAGGATGTTGTTGTTCTGAACAGCGATGCTCGAGCATTCCCCGACACAACGCAAGGAGAGGCGGTTTCCTGCGAGGTGATTTCCGCGGATTTCGATGCCGCCGCTATGCTCCAGGGAGATGCCGGTATCATTTGACTCAATCCGGTTGCCCGAAATCTCATAAGTGAACGAGCGTTGGCCGGGCTCCTCGCGGTGAAGAAGCGCGATGCCGCAGCGGTTTCTCCGAATCTCGTTGCCGACAATGAAGTTCTCATGGGCGTGCTCGATAGCGATCCCATCGAAAAGATTGTTTTCGATGATGTTCCCCACAATTCGGTTCTCGTACGAATACCCCAACCACATCCCGTAGCGGCTGTTGCTGGCGATGTTGCCGACGAAGGTGTTCCCGCGTGAGAAGGTGGATTCGAAGGCATTATGGGGCGAGTGGGAGCCGTCGTTGAAGGCGATGAGGTTGTAGGTGCTCTGGTCCACGTTCAGGCCGTTCAGGAAAAAGCCGTCGCCGGAATGGGTGAAGCTGTTGTGGGCGATGACGTTTCGGCAGCAGCGGTTTGAGAGGATGATACCCGCAGAATCGCCGCCGGCGGAGTATTCCTTGCTCTCGCAGCGAACGCAATGATCGGCTTTGTTGCAGAGAATCGCGCACTCGGATGTGTCCCACATCCAGACGCCCCAACCAGAGTTGTCCGAAACGTCGCAATCTTGAACTCTGCAGAACCGGCAGGTCTCCAGGCCGATGCCGTTCTGGTTGTTGCTTGATTTAATACGCATGAACGAGCACTCCTTGCACCGATAAGCTCGAATGCCAAATCCGTATCTCCGCCAGATTCGGGGGCGAAAAATGTCGAGCCAATCGGAGGGGTCATATCGCGTGGGAGTGCTTTTTGTTTCCTGGTCGAAATTGCGGCTCACGTCGCACTCTGAGAGGCGGATTTCCTCAGAATTCTCCACCATGATGCCGATGCGGTATCCGCGAATCGTTGCGCCGGTCAGTTCGACGTTGTAGGAATTGCGGATGCGAATCCCGACTCCCTGGCGGTCCCAGGGGTATCGCGCATCGCCGCTCAACTCGACGCCGGTCATGTCTATGCACAGATTCTCGCCTTCGATCAGAAGGGCGCGGCCTTTGTCCTTCACAGGGAGAACGTAACGGCCGGGACGGAGTGTCGCCGACCGGTCGAGCGTCATACCGCTTACCGGGACGACCTGCCGCGATGTTGATTTTCTAATGCTCACATTTTCCTCCAATGAGGCATTCTCGTCTCATTCCTCAATCGTGCAGCAGCGCTGTCGCCGCACAAAATGACCGATCGGTTGAGGACAAGTGAGACGTTATGAAGCACCGGAAGAAGGACTTTACGCGGGTCAAAGGGCTGCGTCAAGGACTCGCTGGGAACGAAGCACGCTCAAATCTCAAGTCGTACACGTGGACGTCATAGGGCGCGAAGAGGTCGGAGAAGCACCCGGCGTCGGGTGCAATGCTTCGGTTCTCAAAAAGGACATTGACGGGGCTGTGCAACCGGTTTTCGAAGCGGAACGTAACTTGCCTTTTCCCTGGCCAGTTGTTCGCCGCAATCAGGTACGTGCTCCCGCGGCCGGCTTTCAAGACATATTCAATTCTGGAGCTGACGTCTCGATTGCCGGATGGCGACGCGACGATAACGGAGACGGGCGACGAGACCGTCTCGCTCAGTAAGATCGGCGAAATCCTTTTCAACTCGCCAGCCACACGTTTCAGTGCTCGCCAGTTGCTGGGGTCGTGGTCGCTCCCGCCGTAGCCGTAAAAGAGTATGCCGTTTGCTCCGTTGATGACCGCCAGATGCGCCATGCACCTTTCTTCGGCGTAGGTCGGCCACCTTGCCCACCCAATTCGCCGAGCCTCCTGCGAAACGTCTCCCCAGTTGAAGCCCTGAATGATTGCCCATACCGGCTTTTGGTCACGAACAGCTTCCCGCGCGGCCCGAACCGATTCGGAAACGACGGTCAGAGGTCTGTGAGGGATGGGATAAGGGTCGGTCATGAGAATGTCCGACGCCGAAGCATAATCGCCGAAGCTCTCCGGCCGGTAAAGGACGGTTGCCGTCGGGTGGAGCGGATCGGCCTCCTTTTCCTGGACGTGAGCCCGGAAGGCTTCTTTAGGGCTGACGTTCGTTTGATCCGGCTCGTCGCACAAATAGCGGGCGATTATCCAGCAGTCTGCCTCGCCTTGCGAGACGGGTACAGTTTCGTCACGCTTAACCGGCTTATGCGTGAAGCCCTTGTGGACCATAGCCCGCAATCCGGCTCGCCGCGCCGCCTCGACCTCGTTCGTGACGACGACGTTGAACCCCGCCCGTTTCGCCTCCCGGAACAGCTCCGGAGGAAGCGAATAGATGCCGACAGGGAAAAACGCCGTTCCGTCAACAACAAGGTTGAGATTCGCATCGAAGGAGATGTGCTCGCTGGATTCGGCGTATTCCGGAGGCAGAACTTCTTTCTTGGTTAAGGTGGCTTGCAAAGGCGGCTCGACGGTTTCAACCGTAATTCTCTGCGGCGGGGACACGGCCAGCAAGGAGCCGTTCTGAAACGCTTTCACCCGCCAGAACCACTCGCCGGGGGGAAGTTCATCGGGAAGGGAAATTTCTTCGTTCAGGGTTCTGCCGAGGGAACGCAGCCCCGCGTCGAATGACACGGTTCCCGCCGCTTCGACCTCGAAGACCACGAGGCGGGATGTGAATGAGGGGCGCCAGGAGAGCCTTCGTCTTTCCACGGGACTCAGGGCTTCGACCGAGAACTCCTCTACCGTAACATCGTCGAACCACACCTTGGAGGGCTTTCGCGAGTTGACGAGCTTCAGAACCGCGCTGCCCGAGGACTCGCCGGAGTCGAGAAGCCAGTCAAACCGCTGCCAGACGTTGGGTCGGCGCAAGTTCATCACTCGGGATTGCCCGAAGAGTACGAGCTCGGGCACCCAGCCCGTCGGACGGTCTCGCTTCGCCCAGAGGGACACGGCGTACCAGAGATGCGGCTTGATGCCGTGGAGGACCGTGTACCAGTAACCCCGGTTGCCCCACGCTTCTTGGCGGATCGAGATGGACCAATCGCCGGTGTGTGCATCAGGCTCGCACTGGAAGAGTTCACCGACGCCCATCTGTCCGGTTTCTGAACCCCACCAGCCCCAACCCGCCGGATCGCCCTTCTCGTCGGGTTCCTCAAAGCTCGGGTTCTTCACTATGTTGCCGGTCGTGGAAGATGGAAACGCGGGCAGAAGAGCGCTAACCATGAGTAACGCAGAAGCCGCCGTGCGAAGCAACAATTGGGCCGCATATCGTCGCATATTAGATGTCGAATTCCTCATTGTGGACAAGAAAACTCTGGTGACCGCCGGAGAAACAGGACGCGCAAGGCGCCGAGCCGCCGCCCGTTGCGTCACGGCAACGGAAGGACTTCGACCTTATAGAACCGGCTGCCGGCCGGAACGACTTCCGAGTCCGTGAAGCTGGCGGTGTTCCCATCGGCGATGAGCGTATGGACGTGTCTCCACGTTGTGAAATCCTCGCTCGCGTGAACGGCGTATTGTCTTCCCGGCTCTGTCGTCCAGCTCAGCGAGACGGCGTCCGAGGCTCGGCGGATGTCCAGGATGTCAAACCACGAGGTTTTGTCGAGGGGATTTGTCCCCGCCAGAACCTCCGGGGCGTCGGGGAATCCGTCTCCATCCGTGTCGGGGTTGCGTGGGTTGGTGCCGTGCTGGAACTCTTCCGCGTTCGACAGGTCGTCGTGGTCCGGGTCCTCGGCAGCGTCGTTTGCGGTCGGGTCAAGACTGTTTTGGATCTCCCACCCGTCGGGAAGTGCGTCGCCGTCGGTATCAGCCTTGGTGGGGTCGGTCTTGTGGATATGGACTTCGTCGCCGTCGGTTAGCCCGTCTGCGTCGGTGTCGGGTTTCAGAAAGTGCGTGTTATAGACTTCGGCTTCTTCCCGGTCGTACAAACCATCCCCGTCGGTGTCCTCCGTGGGACTCAGCAACAGGGTCACGGTGATGGAAACCTTTCCCACTTCGGCTCCGTCTGTGTTCCGGGCGGAGATTTCAAAAGTGCTCTTGTAGTTGTTGAGCAGAATCGTTGCTTGCCAATGAGTGGCATCCGTCCAGGTGGGGTCGAACGGCTGCCCCGGTCCGCCGTTGGTGCTAAACACCATGGTATGGGCGGCGATAGGGGCGGTCCCTTCAAGGATAATGATGCGTTCCTCGACCTCGAGGGGATTCCCGGAATTCGTGGTGATGGCCAGGTCTGCTTTCGGGATTCGGGAGCGGATATACGAGCTGCGGCTGGAGACAAAATTCTTGAGGGAACCGGGACCGTTCGGCGCCCCTGGTTCTGACCCCAGCACCTGGTAAACGCCGTCCAGAACCGGGTCTATTTCCGCCCGGGTGAAGGGCCCGTCAATGAGCTTGAGAAAGTACCCATAGTACCGCCGCTGGAATTTCGGCATATCGAGCATTCTCTTGATGGAGGGAAATCGGGCGCTGACGATGGGTGCACTCGCGTTCGAGAAGGTCAGGTCGCTGTCCCACGCCAGGAGCGACCACTTGCCTCGTCGGGGAGGGTCCTGTGGCGTTCCGTCACCCGTGTGGTAAGGCTTGTAGATGTAGGCGTTTTTGCCCCGGTCATAGCCGAGGGTGTCCCAGTCGTCCACGAGAAAACGGACGGCAAGGACTTTCAGCCATTCATCCACGTCGAGCACATTCTGGGCGCCGTACACGAACTCCGAGTTGCTTGTTTGCTTGGTGTCCATAAAATGGACGAACTCCAGGAAGTCCGTGTAGTTGTCCTCCTTCTCGTTGGTGTGGAGTTCCCAGTTCCAGCGGTATTTCTCCTTCTCGTCCTCTTCGCTCCACGGTCCATCCTCCCCTTGCCAGTCGAGATAGGCATCCCAGTGTGTGTGTTGCCACCAATCCGTCCATTCAAAGTGATCGTCCACTTTGAAGAGCGGCCCCGCGCCGTCGTCGGGCCAGTAGAGGCGAACGTAGTCGCCGTCAACAATCAGTGGTTCCTCGGCGATGGCGTAAAACGAATTGTTGAAGCGAACGTGAGCATACCGGTGATAACTCGTCGGGACACCCCCCATTTGGCGCAGAAGATGGTGAACGAGCGCATCCCTCTGGCGGGTGTCATCCTGCCGCCAGTCGAGGTTGATCTCCCGATACCTCCCGCGGAGAGGCTGGTCCGCCGGGAATTGAATCCTGTAATGGCTCGCGGGATGACTTTCTCGCGTCCAACCACTTCCTCGCGTGCGCACGCCGCAGTTGTAAAATATCTCGCTATTGTTGAGAACAAATGTGCAATCCAACAGCTCGTTACTGAGCCGGTTGAGGTATCGGAATTCTTCGTCCACCTCGTGGGTCAGGAGAATCCGGTAAACGGGCAACTGGGTCTGTGGAGTCGAACTCTCGATCTGGTAAAGGCAATAAGTGTCGGGTGTCGCGGGATAACGTGCCGTTGCCGCTCGGCTATCGGTAGCTTCTATATAAAACCTCATCAAATCCGTGCTTCCGCGAGCGGGGATTGTGCCGGCATAGACGCCATCCCCTGGTCGCCCGTCCCCGTGAGCTCCGAGGTCGTACATCTGGACGTTTCTGAAGTTGGCGTCCCAATCGCCTTTGTAGTAAACGCGAACGCTCGCCACCCCGTCGGAGTCCGAGATGCGCGCGGTCACTTTCACCGGGCTGCTGGGACTCGGCGCAACCGGGTCTTGCGTCACATCGGAAATCACTGGCCCGAAACTGGTGGAATAGACGCTGTTGCGTGCACCGGGCGTACCGCGGCGAGCCGACATCGCGATCCGGGAGGCTTTCGGGAAACCCTGGTTGTGCGAGCGGGTGTAGATGAGGTTCATCCCTCTCTGCCATTTGGCCCAGAACGAGATCGTATAGGGCGATCCGGCGGATAATCGGTTGGCGGTGTCGCACTCGATTCGGTTGGCGCCTGTGTCGCCGCGCCCTGTAGCGACGATTTTCAGGCAGCGGGAACCGCTGTGTGCCTCACCCGTGTAAACGCTCGACTGAATGTGATTCCCTTCGATCAGCCAGTAATCTGTCCCCGACTCGAAGGAGCCATTCGGAATGAATTCCTGCTCTCCCCGCTTGACGCTGATGTCGTCAATCAGGCATTCTCCCCGATGCATCAGGAAGAAGTGAAATTCGGACTCGCCGCCGTCAAACGCGGCTGTGTATTCCACGTACGACCACCTTGCGGCGGCGCGGTCATCGCTATCTTCCCAGGCGGAAGGTGAGCTGTTATCCTGCTTTGGGTCAATCAGTTCCAGGCTCGACCCCCACCCCGCCGCCCAGCCAGGCCATTGTCCGCCTCCTGCATAGCGAACCTCATCCACGACGTTTCCGAGGACGTCCACCAATGCGATACGTTCTCCTTCGTTGTCGAGGCTGCCGAGGTAGTCGCCGATGGTGTTGCTGATCCGGTACTTTTTGTCAATCTCATTTTTGTTCCGGCAGACGACAAGATACTCATCGGAGCCCAGCACTGTCCCCAGGGGAAACACGAAATCCACCCCTTCCGCGAAGCTCCAGCCGGAGAGGTCCACCACGCCCTGGGCGTGGTTGTACAGCTCGATGTACTCCAGGTCGTTCCTGTTTTCGTACGGGTGGTACATGATTTCGTTGATGACGATGAACGTGTTGACTGAGATCTCATTCGGGTTGCCCGGCGTGGGAGTTGGGCTCGAGTACCAGCGCATTCCCCCGTCCGGGTAACGAGCGCGGCTGTGACCCTTTCGCTCGACGTCATACGCCTGAGCGTCAAGAATCGTTGCCCCGTCGGACGTGGTTAGGTAAATCGCTCCATTGGAATCCGGGAGTTGGAAGCCCATTTCCGTTCCGGTGAAAGCCGTCTGCCCCCACGGCGGGATTCGCTTCCCCTGGGGAATGCGGTACTTGGTGAGGTTCTCCGGGTCGTCGCTGAGGTACGCCAACCCGATGTCCAGGTACTGGTCGCTGTTGTTGAGCAACTCCACGAACCCCGCCCCGGCGGGGTCGGAGTTCGCCAGGAACTCGTTGATGACCACCCCGCCGGTGCGGGGCGCGCTCGTGACTGTTTCCTCCCCGGTCACCCCTGTCGGCGGTGCCCTGTCCGAAGCGCTTATAGTGGAAGGAGGCAGGCGGGACGCCTGCGCTACGTGTTCCACGGTTTTCTCTGCTCCGCTTCCAGGAGAAGCAGGGAGAATGGCCGCTGTGTCAAAACCATTTGGCTCACCAGGGTTGCCCAACCGTTTCAGGCTGAGGGCCCAGTTCTCGCTATCGTCGTTCGCCCGGTCCGGGTTGATGAGTGCGAGGGAGAAGCCGGCGCCGTCGGCGCCCGCGGGCCACGGATGCCTGTCTCTGTATCGCACGTGGGCCATAATCGCCCCCATTTTGTCCGCGACGGCAATCTCCTCGCCGTTGTTGTCCAATCTTCCCTCGAACGGCCCGAAGAGCTTCCCGGCAGGGATTCCGTACATTACCTGCATCGCTGCCGGATCGGCACACACGACAACGTGCGAGTATCCCGGCATGACGGTTTTAGCGGGAAAGGTGTACCGGATTCCACTTGAGAACGACCATCCCCCGATGTCAAACGGCACGGCGTAGTCGTTGTAGAGTTCCACCCATTCGTATGCTGCCTCGTCCTGGACAGGGGGGTGGTACATGATTTCGGTGATGACGAGCGCGTTGGCACACAGAGGCAGGGTGCAGCATAGCAGGACAGCCGAGAAGACCTTTGTCGTCATTTTCCCTTTGCCTAGCTAATTAGGTTTTCTTCAACTTGGCCCGTGCCAGGTGTGTCTGCGCCGGCAACCGTAACTCACCACCATTCCCATTATAGCAGCTTTTGTCCTCGGTAACAATGTGACTTCCGCTGCTAAGGTCGCGGGGCATCCCGGCCAGTCGCCTGTCCCGGACGGCGTTGTCGCCGGACGCCTCACTGACCAAACCCTTACAACAGCGGAACGCCGCGAGAAAAAGTCTTGACAACCCTCGACGCCGCGCGGTAAGGATTATTCAGTGTAAGAGAATTGGCTGGGTCATAGAAACGCCTTTTCTCGTGCTGCGGCTAATTGGAGCATGTTTTCGCATGCGGTTGACGTCGCTTGGCGATTGTGTCACGCTTTCATCCTCTCCGCACATTCGGTTGTCTCGCCGCGCCGACTCATGTCTTTTGTTCCCTGCCGCAGCATGTCCTTTCGAGATTTCAGCAGTGGCGTCGCGGGCGTTTTGCCTTCGACGCCATCCGTTTTTGAGGTGAAAAACAAACGTGTTTCCGCACGGGGAACGTGCGGAAACCAAAGGTCTCATAATGAACCTAACTTGTCATGGGAGAGCTGAAATGAGAACTGTGTGCAAATTTCTAAGCGTCTTCGTTCTGACAACGGCTTTGGCTCTGGGGCTGTCGGGCAGGGCTTTCGGGTCGTACGAGCTGATAAAGGCGTTCGCCTTCGGCGCCGATGACTGGACTCGCGCCACGTACAATGAGCCCACCGTCCAGTACATCAAGGTCGCCCAGAGCACGGGCTTGAACTGGACCTACTCCGCGGCGCAGGGTCACGGCTTCACGTACACGGGCTCATTGGACGACAGCGCCAATAACCGCGCTGATTACACGGGCGACGATGAGATCTACGACCAGTTCGTTGGCGTCAAGAAATCGTTAGGAACGCCGCCGATGCTTTTCCGGGTGGACCTGGAGAACGCGAAGTACAGGTTTGTCGCTACGGGCGGTGACGCAGACAATTCGAATCACTCCGTAACAATCCGCGTTCGCGACGGGGATGCCGGCACTGCTGTTCTCCTCGTTGACAATTGGGTTCCGCCGGCCGTCGCGAATTTCTATACCGTCGAGTTTGAAGACAAGGTTGTCCCGCCGTTTATCGGCCCCCCTGTAGCGGGACAGGAGGACCCGGTTTTCCTCCCCCAGCCGGAAAGCCCGATCCTCGAAGTGACACAAGGATTCCTCGATGTGGAAATTGATAACATTGCCACATCCGCGAATGACAGCGGCGGGGACATTTGCTTGATCGAGATTTGGCGGGTGTCCGGGACCAACGCGGGCCCGGATCAAACCGTGACTGCGGGCACGCGAGTGACCCTCACCGGCGTCGGCCCGGATGATGCGACGAGCTTTCTGTGGGAGCAAACCGCCGGCCAGGATCGGTTCACTGTGACCTTCGAGCCTTCGCCGAATCAGGCAACAGTGCAGTTCAACACACCAGCCGTCGAGATTGGCTTCATCCTCAGATTCAAACTGACCGTGGTTTCCCCTACGGATGGTACCTCATCCGATACCGCGGACGTCCGGGTGATGGCCCCGAATTATCCCAAGGAAGCTCTGAGCAACCTCCAGGTTCGCCCTTTGGACTTAGGAAACGACGGCCTCGGGTTTGACGCGCAATGGGATCCCATCTTCGACGCGGAGCAATATGAAGTGGGATTGAAAATGGGCGATACTATCGTCTGGTTGGAGACCATCGCCGCGACGACATACCGGGTCAAGGGTCTCACGGAAGGACAGCCGCGGACCATCGTCATCCGCGCCCGGAACAGCTACGGGGCCCCCGACCCCGCTACGGAGCCTCAGCTCATAGCGGAGGTCGTTTACATAGGGATGCGCAATCTCGCTCGTCCGACAACGCTAACGCCGACCGGCAAATATCCGCCGCTGGATCCGGTACAGGGCGTGACGTATGTCATCTCCCATTATGCCATTGCGGGGATGAACGACAATAACTACGCCGACACGAACGATAGCTGGAACGGGGTGCAGAAAGGAGCGGATTTCTGGGGGTATCAGTGGCCGGGTCTGATGGTCTTCAACCAGCTCGTGTACTTCACCGGGAACATGTTTGGAGATGGCGGGTGGTTCACGAGTTTGAAGGTCCAGTACACGAAGGACGGGACAACCTGGGTTGACGTGCCGAGTGTGGACATCACTCCGGACTACGATTTCACGAACGTCCGTGCCGGCAAGCAGCCCTTCACGCGGTACGACATTGCGATTCCCACCGTGCGGGGAACGGGAGTCCGGATTTACGGGACGCCCGGAGGGACCGCCACGTTCACCTCGATTGGGGAGTTGGAGGTGTTTGGGAATCAGCAAGCGGGCCCGTTGGTGGTGTACGGTGTGGACGGGGTCTTCAATGAGAGGGCACAGGGTGTTCTGGACGGCAGCCATTCGTTCTCGACGAGGGGTGCGTTGTCGGGAATGCAGTGGGTTCAGACAGGGGGACCGACCGTGACGATCACGGGGGCCAATCAGACCGTCGCTACCTTCACCGCCCCCGGTGTGGGCGCCGACGCCGTTCTGACATTCCAGTTTACGGCGGGGGACGGGACGGAAACAAAGACCGATGACGTGACCATCACCGTTAAAAATCTTGTTACGACGGCAGTGGCGGGTCCGGATCAAAGGGTCATGGAGGGCAGCCTCGTGAACCTCAACGGGAGCGGTTCCGTCACCACTTCAGGTACTCTGACGTATTCCTGGACTCAGACCGGCGGGACGACTCTGACCCTCACCGGGGCAAATACGGCTGCGCCCTCGTTCACTGCCCCGGTGCTGTGGAATTACAACGAGAACTTCGTCTTCCAGCTTCAGGTGAACGACGGAGTGGGCGGCGTGAGCACCGATTCGGTCACCGTGAACGTGAAGAACATCTTAGAGGGAGACATCCCCTTTGACCCGTGGGGATTCTCGTCAAAAGACATTTCGGGCACCGAAGACAACCCCAACAATATTCCCGGGTCCTCGAGTTACGATCCCGGCACACAGACCTACACCGTCAGTGCCGATGGGGAGGACATGTGGGATAACGACGATGGTTTTCGCTTCCTTTACAAGGAGGTTGGGAGCGATTTCGAGAGTATCTCCGTGCGGATAGACCCCCCGCTTACCGCGTGGCCGGATGGCTGGACAAAGGTAGCGATCATGGCCCGGCAGGACCTCGATGCAGACTCGGCTGATATGTACCTGTTGGCGTCTCGCTCGAGCGGGATGGTTCAGCAGTATAGGACCACGAAACATGGGGCGGCAGCGCGACAGGGCGGCGACGCCGGCCGGCAGGTGTACGAGAACGGCACACTGACGTTTGTCGGGCCCGTCTGGCTGAAGTTAGAGCGCCAGGGAAACCTCTGGGTGGGATACTATTCCTACGACGGAACGGGCTGGGTTTTCGGAGATGTGTGGAACTATCCGACGCAGCACACGATTCCGTTCGCGGCCCCGTTCTATGTGGGGCTGGCTCTCACCAGTCACACGGGCAGCGCTCTGGCGACGGCTATTTACGGCGAGGTGAAGATCAATGACGAAGCCGCTCCTGCGATCACGGACGCGTATGCGATCCGGCAGTTGCCGGTCTCGTACCAGGGCGGAGGGATGACGCAGGTGAACCTGTCGGTGAGGGTGAATCCAGCCAGCACGCCGGGCAGCGCGACGATTGTCGAGAATATTCCGGCGGGCATCCCCGAAGCGAATGTGAGCGCGCCCGGCGCCACGGTGGCCGCGGGCAAGATCACCTGGAATCTGACGGGGGCGAACGTCAAGCTGCAGACGTTGAGCTACTCGCTAACGGTTCCCGAGGAGCTGATGGATACGATGATTTTCGGTGGGACCGTTACCTATGGTACCACGATGTCAGACATTTTCGGCCAGAATGCCGTGTATCCTGTCCCCACGGCGCCGCGGTATGTGGAGGTGGCCATGTTCATGGACGCGGTGGTCAGTTGGAGCGCGCCGCTGACGGAAGGGACGACCAGTTACTCGGTCTACCGGAGCGTGAACGGCGGCGCCTGGGCGTTGTTGGCTGCGACCGGCGGGACATCGTACGTGGACAGTTCGGTCGTCGCTGGGGAGAATTACAGTTACCAGGTCTCGGCGACGAATGGGGTGGGGGACGAGGGCCCGACCTCCCGACCGACGGCGCAGGCGACGCCTCTGACGCAGGCGGAGGTGGAACAAGGAAGAGAGATTCGTGAAGCGGAAGACTTCAACTACGGCAGCGGGCAGTACCCCGGCTACCTGAGCTGTCCGGCGGCGAGTGAGTCGCCGACGGCCGCCAATTTGGACCCGCAGTACGATTACTTCCATCCGAACGTAGGAGGACCGGATCCGCCCATCTACCGCACGAACGATCCCATACCAGCCGGCATCGGGATCGAGAGGGTCCTGGATGACGGGACCACGGATGTGTATCACACGAACATCGGGTGGATAGACGTGACAAGCTGGTGGCGGTACACGTTCAACGTGACGCAGACCGGCTGGGTTGACGTCGCGTTGCGAGTGGCGGCGCCGACCTCCGGCACGATGGCGGTGTACTGGGATGAAGTCCTCATCGGACAGACACATTCCTTCTCCACCGGAAGCTGGCACAGGCTGATCTACGTGCAGCTCGAGGATCGGATCGAGGCGACGACAGGAGAGCACGTGGTGCGAGTGGAGTCGGTGGCCGGAGGGATGAACTTCGACAGGATCGCCATTGCGTGGAACGCTGGTCCGCCGAAACGGCAAACGGTCTGGGGGGACAACTTCGACACCTATACGGCGACTGCGGATGTGTTCAGCCCGGCGAACGGCAAATGGACACGAGGCCTCACCACCAACAGCGCGGGATCCTGGACGCTGTGGGACACCGAGGGACCGCCGTTAAACAGCGAGCCAGCGAACATCGCTGGGATGGAAGACAAGTACATGATCTCCGACAGCGACCTGTCCGGTGAAGGCGTTCTGCTGGATGAGGAGATGCTTTCTCCGGAGGTGGACTGCACGACCTGGACGAAGCTGCGGCTGAACTTCAACAAGAACTACCGCATCTACGACGATCTGGACCCGAGCCGCACGCAGGACGCGGAGGTGGACATTCGGTCGTTCGACTCGACGACGGGGTGGAGTAACTGGACGAACCTTCTGCACCTGGACAGATCGTCGGTGCCGGCCGGAACGGACCCGCCGGAGCTGAGCGACCCGGAGATGTTCGATCTGTCGGCGTACGATGGGAAGAAGATTCAGTTGAAGTTCCACTTCTTCAATGCG